>JBEGTL010000553.1:0-5626 GCA_041179425.1 Pseudomonadota bacterium
GAGGTCCGCGCGGAACGTCCCGATGTTGGTGGCGTTGCGTAGGTCGCGGTGCGTGGCCGCGATCACGCGCACGTCTACGCTGCGCTCTCGGCTCCCGCCCACACGCTTGAAGCGCCTGCGCTCGAGCACGCCGAGCAGCATGGGCTGAAGCTCGAGGGGAAGCTCACCTATCTCATCGAGGAAGACCGTGCCGCCGTGGGCTCGCTCGAACGCACCTGCGCGCTCGCCCTGTGCACCGGTGAACGCGCCGCGCTCGTGGCCAAACAGCTCGGAGGCGATGAGCGTGGGCGCCATGGAGCCGCAGTCGACGACCTCGAACGGACCTTGTGCTCGCTCGCTCTGGTCGTGCAGGGCACGCGCCAGGACTTCTTTGCCCGTGCCGGTCTCGCCGTGTAACAACACCGTGACCTGTGAGCGAGCCAGCAGCGCGACGGTGCGCAGGACTTCGCGCATGGCTCGGCTCTTGGCGACGACGCCTTCGATCTCCGGCTGTTCTTCGATCTCGGAGCGCAACACGGGGCCGACTTCGGCGTCGGCCTCGAGCCGAAGCGTGGCCGCGCCCACCGTGATGGTGTTGCCCGGCCGCACGAAGACACGTTCGACGCGTGTGTCGCCCACGTACGTGCCGTTGAGGCTGTCGAGGTCGCGCACCTCGATGTCGAACCGACGCAGGCGCAACTCCACGTGATAGCGGCTGACGGTGATGTCGTTGAGCGCGAGCTGATTGTCGGGTGACTTGCCGATACTGAAGGCGCGCCCGGGCGACAGCTCGATCTGTTTGCCGGCATCCACGCCACTGGTGACGACCGCGATCACACGCTTGAGCGAAGGCGCGGAGCGGACGAGCGCTTGGACGGTCTTCTCTTCTTCACCGGTCTGCACCGTACACCTCTGAGTGTCTGAGTCCGCGGCCAGACTGCCAGCATACGTCCGTGCTGGGAAGCAGCACGATGGCCCCACCTCCGCGCACATCGTTGCGCAAGCACCCAGGAGCGAAGCTCCAACAGCGCTCGAAGCATGCCTGTTGGATGTCCCCAACAGCAGCGCGTAAGAGCGCGACGCCGACACTTTGGGTGTGCCGACAATTGCCGATAAATGCCGAAAAAATAGCACGCAGGAGCACGTGGTACGCAGGTTGCTCTGAACCCCTCCGAACGACGCCGAACTTCGGCGCTCGAGCACGGAGGAGAGCCGATGACCTTACCGAGCACGACGACTGGCCGTCTTTATCCGAGCCGCACGACAGCGACCTTGTTCGCTCTCCTCGGTCTGACTGCATGCGACACCTTGGTGGGAGAGGGACCGGTGACGCCCACCGATCAAACGGGCTACGGAGCCGCGCGCGCGCCGGAGGACGGCGGTTCTCCGAGTGTCGTGTGGGCACCGGACGCCGCGGTCAGCGTCGGCACTGCCAGCAAGCCGGTGACGGTGCCACTTGGACCGTGTGGACAGGCCGCGCTCAAGGCGGAAGCCACGCTGCAGAGCTATTGCGGCAGCTGCCACGGCGCGGCGTCGGTAGGCAAGGGCGGGTTCAAGACCGTGCTCGATGTCCCCGCGTTGCTCGCCAGCGGCAAGGTCGTTCCGATGCAGGCCGAGAGCTCGCCGCTCTACAAACGCATCTCGAGCGGCACCATGCCCCCAGCCGACGTGCAGAAGCGACCGGCGGCCGCGGACGTGCAGTCGATCGCCGACTGGATCCAGTGCGGTGCGAAGGACTGGGCGGCAGCGCCGGTTGCATCGTTCTCTTTCGTCGGCATCGACGACCGGCTGCGCGTGGTGCTCTCGGACCTGCGCGCCTTGCCCAACCCGGTGGACCGTCAGCGCATGCGTTACTTCGATCTGTCGACGCTCGCAAACGCTGGCTACACGGACGAACAGCTCCAGGTCTACCGCGAGTCCGTCTCGTTCTTGATCAACAGCTTGTCGCGCGGTCGCGACGTGGTGGCACCGGTCGCCATCGACGCAGACAAGCTGCTCTACCGCATCGATCTGCGCGACTACCTGTGGGACGCCGCGAGCTGGAACCAGCTGGAGCGCGTGTACCCCTACGCGGTCAACTACAACCAGGACTCGCGGCTGTTCCCGTACGACGAGGTCAGCGCCGACCAGGTTCGGCGCGAGACGGGGACCCAGATCCCGGTCATCCAGGGCGACTGGTTTTTGTCGCACGGCAGTCGTCCGCCGCTCTATCACGACTTGCTGAAGCTGCCGGGCACACTCGCGGAGCTGGAGACGCAGCTCGGTGTCGACATCGACACCGACGTGGCCACCGAGCAGGCCCTGCGCGCAGGCTTCAAGAACGCTGGTCCTTCGCAGAACAACCGCGTGATTCAGCGTCACGAGCTGAGTGGCAACCGCGGCGCACTGTGGCTGAGCTTCGACTTCTCCAACAACCTCGACCGCAAAAACGTCTTCGCGCACCCGCTCGACTTTCAGCAAGACGGCGGCGAGCTGATCTTCAACCTGGAAAATGGCCTGCAAGGCTACTTCGTCATCAACGCGGCGGGGCGTCGGCTCGACAAGGCGCCCAACAACGTGGTGCAAGACCCGCTCTCGCGCGACGGAGCGGTGGAGAACGGCATCTCGTGCATGGGCTGCCATCAAGAAGAGGGCCAGCTGCTCAAGTCCGACGAGGTGCGCAGCTTCGTGCTGAACACCGGCGCGAGCGCCGCTGAGACCGAGCGTGTGCTTGCGCTGTACGTCGAGGCGCCGGTGCTGAGCGCGGCCTTCAGCGAGGACCAGAACCGTTACCGCAGCGCACGCGCCGACCTCTCCATCCAGAACGTCAACAGTAAGACCTTTCACCTGCTCGACGACACGCACCAGGGCGTGATCGACATCAACGGCGTAGCGGGTGCCATCGGCATTCAGACGGCCGCGCTGATTCGTGCGCTCGATGCATCTCCGCAGGCCTTTCCGCAAGCCATCGTGACGCTGCGCGAGACGGGCGGTGGCGTGCAGCGCGACGCCTTCGAGGACGTGATTGCGGACTTGGTACGTGCGCTGGGCCTCGGCTCGCAGCTCTTGGCGCGCGGCTCGAGCGTGGGGAGCACGACGCCCGTCGAGCGACCCGTCGTCCCGACTCCCCCCGCGACCACGGTCGATGCAGGAGTCGCAGCCGGAGTGGACGCCGGCAGCCCCACCAACAACCGAGACGGCGGCCGTCGTCGTTGAGCGAACTGAACAGGCGACCGAGCAGGAGGACGACATGGGACCCAAGCTGAGCATTCTGCTGACCTTACTGTTGAGCAGCTCATTCGTGGCTGGCGCACGCGCCGAGTCGAGGATCGCGGTGCACGACTTCTACGGACCCGAGGCGGCCGAGCTGCGCGACCGTGTGGCCGCTCTGCTCACCAACCAAGAGGGGGTGACGGTGGCTGCCAAGAGTGAGATCGATCGCCTGGCGACCGAGCTGCACACGGACCCCTTTACGCCCGAGGGCCGCAGGCTCATCTCGCGACCGGCGCAGCTGTCTGCGTGGCTGACCGGGGTGGTCGAGATCGAGAGGCGGCGCGTGCGCCTGACGATCATCGTGTACGACGGTGCAGATCACACCCGGATGGGTCGCGTGGTGATCAAGGCGCGCAGCGTCCGCAAGCTCAAGGCGCAGCTCAAGACGCGGCTGTGGGAAGAGCTTCGTGCGCCCATCCTCGCCTCGCTGTCGCCCTTGCCTCCGGGGCGGGCACCTATCGAGACCACTGCGAGCGACGTGTCGGCGGTCGCTTCGAGCGAGCCGCACGTGACAACGAAGGCGGTCGAAGGAGTCCGCAGCGCGCCCACCCACGCGGCGTACATGGAGCCGGCCGAGGGGCTGACCGTGTCGCGCTTCGGCGGTGGACAACGCGACGACTCGGCCGCGGAGGCGAGGAAGCGGGGCCAGCACAAAGACCCGCTGCGCGTCTCGCTCGGCTTTGGCAGCCCGCGCCGCAGCCTCCGCTACAGCGACCCACTGTCGAGTGGTCTCAACGACTATCAGCTCGGTGGCAGCCTGCTGCTCGACGCCGCGGTGGCCTACTATCCGGCGCAGCACTTCACCATTGCATGGCCATCGTACTTTGGTCTCGACCTCGCCGCGCAAGGAGCGCTCGGCGCTTCGAGTAAGGACTCGTTCGGCAACCGCTACGACTCGCACTACGACGCGTATCGTGTTGGCGTCCGTGGTCGTGTCCCGGTGGGTGCGCACTTCGTGAGTGCGTTCGTCGGCTACACGCTGCTTCGCGGGTCTGTCTCGGCAGAACCGAGCGAGACCACGGTGAAGACGCCCGGCGTCGACTACCGCGCACTCCGCAGCGGCGTGGGCACCGAGCTCAAGGTGGTCGACGGGATGACGGTCGCTGCCGACGTCGCTTGGCTCAACATGCTCTCCGTGGGCGAGCTGGGTACGTGGTTCCCACGCGCAACGGCCAGTGGGTTCGAGCTGGCTGTGCAGGCGAACTACGCACTGACGGAGCACTTCTTTGCGCGTGTCGCCGGCTCCTATCGGCGAGCGGTGTTCGACTTCCATGCGCAGCCTGGCGACCAGCGCGTGGCAGGCGGTGCGACCGACGACGTACTGACGCTGTCCGCAGGCGCGGGGGTGAGCCTGTGAGCCCGCACAAACGAGTGGGTGCACGCGACTTCGTCCTCACGGCGGCAGTCCTGTCCTGGGTCGGCTGCGCAGGCACCATCGACGATCCCTCGCGCTTCGAACTCGGCGCTTCGGGAGCCGGTGCAGAACCAACCGCGGCCGTGATCGATGCGGGTGCGCGCGACGCGGCGTGGGTGGCGGCGGGCGGTGGCTGGAGTCCGACGAGCCCGCCGCCGGTCGATGCGTCGACGCGCGCGCCCTGGCCCGCCGACGCCGGAGACGGCGGTGCATGGCAAGTCGACGCTGCCGTTCGTGACGCCGGGAGCGCAGCTGCCCCCGACGCGAGTGCGGACGCGGGCGCGGGCTGCAACTTCAAGGCGTTGATGTTGACCAAGTGTGGCAACGCCACCTGCCACGGCGGACCGTCCGCGGGGGCTGGCCTCGATCTGACTACGGACGGACTTGCCCAACGCGTGGCAGGCCGACGGGGCTCGGACGCCTGCGCTAGCTACCTGCTGATCGATACCGCCGTGCCGGACCAGAGCGCGCTCTACCTCAAGGTCACGGATCACGCGTGCGGCGTGCGTATGCCCCTCGGCGGCACGCTCAGTAGCCCCGAACAGCAGTGCATTCTGCAGTGGATCGACAAGCTCTGAAAGAACGGCGTGATCACGAGAGGACGACGTGAATGCGAGAGAGCTACGGATGTTGCGCGTTGGTCTTGTTGTTTGGCTGCACCGGCTATGTGGTCGAGCAGCCTCTCCCGCCGCTCGACGCCGGGAGCATACCCAGCGCAGCACCCGTTGAACTTCCTGCTCCCGCTCCCGTCGAGGTGGAGGAGCCTCGTGTGGACGCCGGCACGATGGCCTTTTCCCTGCGCATCGCGAACGACCACCAGCTCGCTGACTACCTGACCGATGGAGAAGGCCGTGCCCTCTACATGTTTACGGACGATGTCCCGGACCGCGACGAGGCCGCCTGCGTGGGTGACTGCGCGCTCGCCTTTCCGCCGTTCGACCTCGTGCTCGAGAGCGACACGCCGCCTGTGTTCGAGGACGG
>JBEGTL010000554.1:0-5593 GCA_041179425.1 Pseudomonadota bacterium
CACGCCTCGACCAATACAGACCAGTCCGCAGCGCTGCGGCGTACCGCACGTCTTGTGTTTGACATGGCCTGACGGTGACAGACGTACCCAACTACGCATTCATGCCGGTCGTGGGAGGTTTACCGCGCGAGCGCCACATCACGACCAGGTCGTTGCCGCACATCGCCACCCTTGCTCCGCAACTTGCTCGACCAGTACAGCAGATGCGACGCGCTGTACTCGCGCTCCTTGCAGAACTCCTTCGACGTCAACCCGCTCGCTCGCCACTCCGCCACTCGGGCCGACCACTCGGCTGCTTTCGACATGCGCACCAGGCTGCGCGATGGAGCTCGACCCGGCTACACGGCTCCGTGAAGCGCATACATTGACCCAGGGTCCGCCGTGTTCGGTTCCTTCGTCGGCCCTCCGAGCTGGGTCATTGCGATCGCAGCGATGGGAACGAAGTCCTCTTCGCGCTCGCGTGAGGACGCCGGGAGCGCCGATGAGGCAAACTCAGATGGCCACGCCGATCAGAGCGAGTCCTTGTTCATACCCATAGGAACTTCAGAACTCGTCAGATGTCAGGTTGGTCGCTCGCCGACGCGGAGCTGCAGCGGGAGCAGGAGCCGGCACCTGCCTCGGCGCATTCGGCTCTGCAGGCTCCTTTTCGATGGTGGCGGGGGGATTGAGATCCGATGCTGAAGGCGTAGCCTCTGAGCTCGGTGTACGCCGCGAACGCAGCCGCTCACCGTTCTCGAGCCGGTCTCCATTGCTTCGCCGATCCAGGCCCTTCGTCAGCTTTTTCTTGCCCGAGCTATCCCACGGATCAGGCCACGCCGGGACCACCGACCGCTGTTCCGGGGCGGGCACGACTTCAGGCGTGGCGCTTTCTGAGCCTGGCTCGAGCGAAGTGGGGAGCGTGGTCGGGGCGGCCGCAGCTGGGGCTTCCGGCCGCGCGGGCGATGGAAGGCTTGCCGGGAGATGGATCGTTGTGGGTCTGTTGACCGCCGCGCGGCTGGATTGACGTCCGAGCAGCCACGTCGTGCCGCCGAGCGCCAGGGTCACTGCCAGCGCGACGAGGAGCCACGTCCCAGCCATGGAGCGGCGGCGCGCGGGGTACACGGACTCGTCGTGCGTCTGTGCACGGAATGGAGTGCCGAGCGGCGAGGTGCTCGGCCCGGCTTCCGAACGTACCGAGGCAGGAGTCACACTGGCGGTAGACGGCGGTGCGTTTCGGCCTCCACGGAATCGCATGCCGCCGGCAAACGGCTCGAGCGCGACCGCGAGCTCCTCGACAGAGCTGTACCGCGCACTCTGGTTGCGAGCAAGGGCGCGCGCGACGACCGCTGATGCGCCAGGAGGCACACGCGCGAGAGAATCCAGAGAAGGTGCCTCCGCTCCGATGATTTGGATCGCGAGATCGACGGGGTTGTCTGCTCGATAGGGCGTCGTGCCGGTCACCATGTTGAACAAGATCGCGCCCAATGCGTAGACATCAGCGCGCTCATCGATCTCGCCCTGTGCGCGTAGCTGCTCAGGAGACATAAACTGGTACGTGCCCATGGCCATTCCAGTCGCGCTGAGGTCGGTGGCCCTGGGATCTCCCGCCGATCTCGTGAGCTTGGCCAGCCCGAAATCGAGAACCTTTGGCACGGGGTCGAGGCCATCAGCTGAGTCGGTCATGAAGACATTGTCAGGCTTGAGGTCGCGGTGGAGCACCCCGACCGCATGCGCCGCCGCGACCCCGCGCATGATGGGGATGAGCGCCTGGCACGCGTTCTGGAAATTCAGTGGCCGCTCAAGCAACCACTCACGCAACGACATCCCCCTGAGTAGCTCGAGCACCAAGTACAGCCGGCCGTCATGCTCACCAAAGTCTTGCACCGCAACTACGTTCGGATGATGGATGCGTGCAGTTGCTTTGGCTTCCCGCTTGAAGCGCTCCGTCGGCTCAGCATTGGAGGAGAGCGCCGGGCTGAGGAACTTGAGCGCGACGTGCCTCTCCGTCGCCTCATTGATCGCCTCGAACACCACTCCCATGCCACCAGCGCCGAGTTGACGCACGATGCGGAACTTGCCGCTGATGATCTGGCCCTCGCTGGGAAGTGATGTATTGCGAAGCACGTCGCGCTTTCCATGCTGCGGGGTGATCTACTGGGCACCAGCACTGTAGTCCGACCGGCGCGCTTAGAAAAGGTCACCACTCCGACGGGGTCGGTATCCTGAGACGCGGGCGCGCGCGGCTCCCTGAGCGGAGCGTGGTCGGCGAGACCGCCTGGCAGGACTGTGTGAGACGGCGGGGCTTTCCGAGAGCTCGGGGCGTCACATTGCAGGCACTTTCATCGGACAACCACGCGCGGCCTGATCGGCCAGTAGCCGGTCCCCCTTACTGCAATGCTGTGTCGCCCCGACTGAGGGCGAGGCGGGGAGTCCGTGCGCACCATTACGGGCCGCCCGCGAAGCCATCGTTGACACCCTGCATGACCCGACTAAGCCTCCTCGAGATGACGAGAGCACCCCGCGACGTGCGCAAGCCGCATGCCTTCGCTCACTCGCTCGTGGTGAGGCTGATTGCTGTCGCCGCGTGCGCTTCGCTAAGCGTGAGCTCCGCGGTGGCGCAAGGACAAGAGCGCTCGCAGGATGTGCCTGGGTACCGCTCGGCGATATCAGAGGCACTGGCGGAGTATGCGGCGCAGAACTACCTCGAGGCGATGACGTTGTTCACGCGCGCGCACGAGCTGTCGCCCAACGCCCGGACACTGCGTGGCCTTGGCGCCGTGGCCTTCGAGCTTCACCGCTACAGCGACTGTGTCTCGTACCTCGAGCAGGCTCTTGTCTCGGCAGCAAAGCAACTCGAAGGGGAGTTGCGCGCGGACACGGAGAACTTGCTTGCACGCGCTCGCGGCTTTGTCGCCAAGATTGTCCTCACAACGGAACCAGACAGCGCGCACTTGCTATTGGACGGTGAGCCCCTTCCTCGCTCCGCCAATGGCGCTCTCCTGCTGGACATCGGCAGACACGAACTCGAGTTAAGCGCCCCCGGACATGAGACGCAGCGACGCTCATACACGGTGGTTGGGGGCGAAGAGCAGAGCTGGAAGGTCTCGCTCTTCAAAGAAGGACGGGTAAGCCCCACCTCCGGAGTCGACTCTGCTCCGCTTCTCGGTTGGCACAGGGGACTCAGCGCCGTCGCAATCGGACTCGGCACCGCGGCCTTCGTTTCCGCGGCTATCCTCACAGCGCAGCGCCACACGGAGGGCAACCGTTATCGCTCGGTTGCACCGGAGGATGCGCGGTACCCGACCGCGCTTCAAACCTGGGAGGACGCACGAGCCAAGCCCTATGCTCTTGCCGGAATCGGCGCCATCGCGTTCGCCAGCGGCGCGACGGCGTTGTTGCTGAAAGCTCCGAACCGGCGTGCTGCCGCTATCAGCGCAGGCATCAGCGCCGCAGTGGGCATGTCCGTGGCCGCATGGGGAGCCGTGAACTTGCTCCGTGGCAGCGAGTGCCCGTCGGGCTCGAGTCTGCGCCAGCTCTGTTCAGACGAACTCGAACGCAGAGATCGCGGAGCGATCACCCTAGTGTCGGCTTTCCCGCTGGTCGTAGCGCCCCTTACCCTGCTGTTTCGAGAATGGCTTGGTCATCCACGCATGTCGCCCAGCGTGGCGGTGTGGTCGGGGCCTGATCCGAGGCGTAGCTCGCTCTTGCTGAACCTGCGTGGCTGTTGGCTGTGATGAAAGAAGGATCGCACTCATGAAAACGTCTGCACTTCTGGTCGGCGTCGGTCTGCTCGCGTCTTCGGCCTGTGGGGATGAGGCCCTTACGTGCTCGACGAAAAACTCCGTGCGCAACGAGGCCGGAGTCTGTAGCTGCCCGGAGGGCACGCACATTGAGGTCAGCACGTGCGTGCGCAACGATGGGGGGCGCGACATCGCGTCGAGCACCGCTCCAGACGGCCAAGCGGATCAACAGAAACGGCCCGATTCAGGAACCAGGAAGCCTGACATCGATGCGGGCGTGTCATGGGGTGCCCGCGATTCATCCTTGCCACCGCAGGCGCAAGACAGCGGCGACCTGCAAGCGGTGAGTGAAGATGCAGCGACCCACGACGTGGAGGACGCTGCGCTCGCGCCCGTTGCGCCAGATGCTAGCGATGCGACGCCAGATGGGGGGCCATCTCCGGCGGCTTGCGTGCCAGTGCCCGAATTCTGCGATCGCGCGGACAACGATTGCGATGGACAGATCGACAACGGCAGCGGCGTAAAGAACGAATGCGGAGCCTGCGGTAAACTGGAGCACGCCAAAGGCGAAGCCTGCTCCAATGGCGGTCAGGGCCCATGCGCAAAACCCGGTGTCTACGTGTGCATGGGTGAAACTACGGTGTGCAACGCGCCGTCGGCATCCCCCAGCGCAGAGGTTTGCGACAACGTCGACAACGATTGCGACGGCACGGTCGACGACGGAATCACGAAAAACGATTGTATGGGGTGCCTGCCACTAGCCCATCCCGTGAGATCGGCGTGCAGTGATGGAATCGGCGAGTGCAAGGTCGATGGCACCTGGGAGTGCATGGGCACGGAAGCCGTGGTCTGCACCGCGAAGGCGAAGACGCCAGGTACAGAGAGCTGTGACGGCAAAGATAACAACTGTGATAGAAGAGTCGATGAGGGCCTTACGAACGCGTGCGGCGGCGCCTGCACGGTCGCAGTGCCTGCCGAAGACTGCGGCACGACCGCGAAAGACGACAACTGCAACGGGCAGATCAACGAGGGATGCCCGCCAGTGTGCTCGCCGACCGCAGAGATGTGCGATGGCCAAGATAACAATTGCGACGGACGTATCGACGAGGGTGTTCTCAACGATTGTGGCGGCTGCACGACACCAGAGCTGAAGGTTGGAGCGACTTGCCTGGCGGCCAAGACGCGGTGCAACGTGGTGAGTGCTTGGTCGTGTCAGCAGACCGCACTCGTCTGCGAATCCACGAAGCCCTGCTTGACAAGCAGCAGCGCCATCTCGCAGGAGCGAGTCGAGGGCCGCTCACACACCTGTGCCCGCTACAGCGACGGGACGGTGCAGTGCTGGGGGAAGAACAGTCTCGGGCAGCTCGGCAACGGCACGACCCTGGACAGCGTACTCCCGGTCGACGTGGTGCTCAGGGCGCCCGCACGGAGGTTGACAGGAACGGGTCAGGACTACACGTGCGCCGAGTTGGAGGACAGCTCATCGTGGTGCTGGGGCCTAGGATTTGACCCGATTCGTCCCGGACGTTCGTGCACTACGCCAGTCCGACCTGAGTGCACTTCTTGCTGCGGCTGAGTTGAGTCACGCACGCTTGCCCAGCTATCGGTGTCGCCGTGGAGTAGGACCGTGCTTCCGCTCAAGCCCCGCACTCGCGCAGCCTCGCGATCCGCGTCTACCTTTGCTACCAGCACCAGGGCGGCCCGTTTCCCCCGAGGGCCAGCTCCAAGGGCACGAGTCGACACTCTTCGAGTGACCGACTCGGACACCGATAGCTGAGGTATGGTCAAGAGTTGTGGATCAGAAATCTGATCAAGCGGCGACCTTTGTCTGATGAACATGCTTCTTGGTCTTACTCTTGACCATGTCCGGTCGC
>JBEGTL010000555.1:0-5592 GCA_041179425.1 Pseudomonadota bacterium
GCACGAGCGAAGTCGTGGTGACCTCCCAACCGTTCTCGATCAGGTGACCCGACACGAAGTGCCTGAGCAGCGGGTCATCCTCCACGACCAAGCAGCGGCCACCGGGCGCCACGAAGGTGCCCGTGCCGGAAGCTGTGTCTAGGCCGTACTCGCGTTCTGGTGACACTCCGTCCCCCTTCGGATGTCTGTCCCGCAACAGTCTGCTCAATTCAGTCATTTACGCGCGACTCGTCGCTGCTGCCTAGAAAGCCTCACGTGCGGGGTCGTGGGCCTCCTGGAAAGTGAACTCGCGAACAACGACGAGCTTCACTTCGTCGCCGTGATCACTGCCGCGCGACCTTCGGACGTGCTTTGCCCGCCGTCGACCGCGACCTCTGCTCCGTCCGACACGCGCACCACGGAAGTTGCCGTCGGCGCACCCGAGAGCGCCTCGAGGTTGGCTTCGAGTTCTTCGTTGAGCAGCGCGCAGCGGGCGAGCTCGTCTCGTACGTCCGCGCCGCTGGCTGCTCTCTTTTTGGCGCTCTCGAGGGCGCGCCGCTGGCGCTCGACGAGTGTACGCACGGTGTCTCCGGCGTCTTCGACCGAGCGAGCGACTCGCTGCTGGTTCTGCTGGGTGATGCGCGCGTAGTGCAGCTCTTCGCGAGCACGATCGCGCTCCCGGAAGACCTGTGCGATCAGGGCCCGGGTGCGCAGCAGGCTGTCGATTCGCACCAAAAGCTCGAGTCCATCGATGGGTTTGACCAACACGTCGTCGGCGCCGGCTTCTTTGGCCCGGATGCGCGACTCGCGATCGTTGAGCGAGGTGGTGATGACGATGGGCAGGAAGTGATCGTTGAGAACGTTGCGGACGTGCGCGCAGATCTCGACGCCGTCCATGCGCGACATCATCAGGTCGAGCAGCAACAGGTCGACCCCGCCGCGTGCCACGATCGGCAGCGCTTCTTTGCCATCGTTCACGAGCCGCACGCTGTAGCCCTGCGACTTGAGCAGCGTGGCCACGAGCTCGCCGCTCGCGTTCTCGTCGTCGACGACCAGGATCGAGCTAGCACCCGGGTGCTTACTCGCGTTCGGCGGCGCGCTTTCCACTGCGACCAGCATCGCTCAGGTGGCAGGTAGGGTAGAAGGCGCACGTTGCGGAATTCCGAACACCATCGCCAAAGCAATGGGGGCGCACCGCCAGGTCGAGGCCCGCTCCCCCGATCGGGTCAGCCCCGGGCGGCTTGAAGCGGAGCGCCGTCACCGGTAAAGCACACTCGTGCGCTACCGTTTTTCCAAGTACGAGGGCCTGGGCAACGACTTCCTGGTCGTGACGCAAGATCACTTTGCGCCACTGTCAGTCGAGCTTGCGCAGCGCCTGTGCGACCGCCACTTCGGAGTCGGAGGTGACGGTGTACTGGTCACCGGACTCCGCGAAGGCCGGCCGTTCATGTTGGTCTTCAACGCAGACGGGTCTACGCCCGAGATGTGCGGCAACGGTCTACGCTGCGTTGCGCTCTACCTGCTCGACCAGGGCCTCCTGCACGAGTCCTCGTTCGAAGTCGCCACGGGCGCAGGCCCGCACCACGTGACCGTGACGCGCGCAGAGACTGGGGCCACGGTACAGGTCCAGATGCGCGCGGCTTCGCTCGACGCTGGCGATGTCTTCGTCGAGGGCGCGGGCGAGCGCATGGTCGGTGCGCCGTTCTCAGTCGATGGCCGAGGGCTGCACGTGACCGCGGTGTCGATGGGCAATCCACACCTCGTGCTGTTCGACGAAGGACTGGCCGAGGCCGCCGAGCTCGGTCCGCGCATCGAGCGAGATGTGCGCCTCACGGCAGGCGCCAACGTCGGCTTTGCCCATGTACGCGATGCCAGCAACGTCGAGCTGACGGTCTGGGAGCGCGGCGTCGGCTTCACGCTGGCGTGCGGCACGGGCGCCTGTGCCGCGGCCGTTGCCGCTGTCGAGACCGGACGCGCCGCGCGTCACGCCCCCATCACCGTGCACCTGCCGGGCGGTCCGCTGCAGATCGTGGTGCCCGAGCCGGGCGAGAGCATCTCCATGACGGGCCCGACGCGCCTGGTGTTCGAGGGCTCAGTCGAGCTCTGAGCGCTACGCAACCGCTAGCTTGGGCCCGCGTCGCAAGAGCGCCTCGAGCGCCTCGAGCGGCAGCGGTGCACCGAACAAAAAGCCCTGCGCCTCTTGGCAGCCGAGGGCGCGCAGGCGCTCTAACTGCTCGCGGTTTTCTACGCCTTCTGCCACCACGCCGAGGTTCAGGTCGCGCGCGATGGTGATCACCGTGCGTACGATCCCTTCGGCGCCCGCACTGTCGTGCAGTCGGCCCACGAACGAGGCGTCGATCTTCAGCGCGTCGAGCGGGAACTTGTGCAGGTAGCTGAGCGACGAGTAGCCGGTGCCAAAGTCGTCCATGTGCACCCGGACGCCACGCGCGCGCAGCGTTTGAAACGCCTCCTGGCCCGTGCTCGCGTCGCCCATCAGCGCGCTCTCCTTGACCTCCAACACCAGCTGCTGCGGCAGCACGCCCTGACGCTCGAGCGCGCGCTCGACCCGGCTCACCAAGTCGTCGCTGGCGAGCTCGCGGGCCGACAAGTTCACGCACATGTGGAAGGGGGCGCGTGGTCGAAACGCCGCCTCGAGCCGATGTAAGGCGCGACACGCTTCGTCGAGCACGAAGTCTCCCAGCTGGAAGATCGCGCCGGACTCCTCGGCGACCGGGACCAGCTCGGCCGGGGACACCAAGCCGAGCTTGGGATGGGGCCAGCGCACCAGCGCCTCGAAGCCGGTCGCTTCGCCGCTGGCCACGTTGACGATGGGCTGGAAGTACACGCGCAGCTGCCCCGCCGTGAGCGCCGCGCGCAGCGAGGTCTCCAGCGTCAGGCGCAAGCTGCTGTGCGAGTGTGCCGTCGCCTCGAACAACACCTGACGGCCGCGGCCCTGCTTTTTGGCCGCGTACATGGCCTGGTCCGCGCGTCGCAGCAGCGAGAGCGAGTCGAATGCATCGTCGCGCGCGATCGCGATTCCGATGCTGGCCGAGGTCACCAGGTCGTGGCCGTCGAGAGGGATGGGAGGCGCGAGTGCCCGCTGAATCTGCTCGGCCACGCGCTCGGCCTCCTGCTCACCGTGCAGGTCTTCGAGCAACACGCTGAACTCGTCGCCGCCGAGTCGCGCCACCGTGTCTCCGTCGCGCACACAGCCCCCGATGCGCTCGGCCACACGAATCAACAGACGGTCGCCCGCCAGGTGGCCGAGGCTGTCGTTGACGTTCTTGAAGCGGTCGAGATCGAGCATCAGCACCGCGAACGTGCTGCTGGGCGTGCGCCGTGCGCGGGCGACGGCGTGCTGGACACGATCCATGAACAGCGCGCGGTTGGGCAGGCTGGTCAGCGCGTCGTGAAACGCGTGGTGGCGCAGCCGCTCTTCGCTCGCCTTGTGGTCGGTGATGTCGCTCAAGAAGCCCGCCATGCGCACGGGCTTGCCAGTGGGGTCCTTGGCCGCGATGCCGCGCTCGAGCACCCAGCGCCAGCTGCCGTCGTGACGGCGAATGCGGTGTGCGTGCTCGTAGCGTGTGGACTCGCCGGCGAGGTGCGCTTCTAGCTCGGTGCGCGCACTCTCGACATCCTCGGGGTGTACACGTGCGAGCAGCTCGAGCGGCGACGCGCTGTCTTCGCCGGGTGGATCGCCCGCGATGTCGCGCCAGCGCGGCGAACGATACACGTGCTGTCCGACCAGGTCCCAATCCCAGATGCCGTCTTCAGACCCGCGCGCCGCCAACGTGTAGCGCTCGTCGCGCTCGCGCTCGATGTCCCGGTCCGTCCACAGCTGCTCGCGCAGTCGGCCCACACCGTACGCAGCGCTCAGCATCAGCAGCTGCGCGAGCGCGAAGCTCTCGGCCGTCTGGGGTGGCGCGAGTGTGATGACGTCGAGCCCCAGCAGGACCGTGTGCAGCACGGCAAGCAGCGCTGCGGCGCTTGCACCAGCACGCGTACCAGACCACCAGGCGAGCCCCACCGGCAACGCCAGGGCGCTCATCCAAAGTGCACTCTGCACGGAGGCGGGACACACGAACAACAGCGCCGCATAGACGGTTGCGAACGCGAAGCTGCTGCCGATCGCCCGAAGTCCCCAGCTCGGTCTCGACATTTCCACGGATCCTACCCGAGTCGGGGGCGGTGAAGCGCGCCGTTCCTGCGCGCCTCTGCGAAGGCCACGCGAACCCGACGGCGCGCGCTGCTCAGGGCGCCAGCTAGCTTGAGTGGTCGGCGGAAATACTGCTATCCTCCCGGTCGTGTTGCGGTGACCGCCCTCGCGGCACAACGCGCCTCGTGTGATCTTTTCCGCTCGCGTGCCCGAGGGCGCGCCTCGACCCGCCTGGTTGTTCGCCGTACCTGTGAATCGCGCTGAAGTCGCAGGGCATTTGGTCGAATCGTCACTTGAGTGGTGGCGCCTGGGGGCTACCTGTTTTGGAACCAGTGAGTTGGCCTTGAGCGAACGCGACTACGACAACGAAGAACAACAGGCAGGCCGCCCTGGGGCCGCCGTCGATCCCCTTCGCGTGTGGAACGTGCTGCGCAGGCGCTGGCACCTGATCGTCATTGCAGGGGTCATCGGTGCGTTCGCTGGTGCGGCCTGGGCCAAGAAGTTGGTCGAGAGCAACTACCCGGCAAGCGGCATCATCACGTGGAACAGCGGCTACGACTACAAGCCCGAGGAGCGGGAGGCCATCGTCGAGTCGATGCTGTTCTCCTCCAACCTCGAAGAAGTCAGGAAGCGGCTCAACCTGCAGGTGCCGGCCAAGGTGCTGGGCAAGATCATCAGCGTCGCGCCCAGTCAGAAGTCGAACAACATCGTCATCGACGCGTCGTGGGGCAGTGCGCAAGGTGCGGCCGATCTGGTCAATACCTTGATCGACGTCTTCCTCGGCTGGCGTCACCAGATCATCGTCGACCGGCTCAAGGCCAACGCGCAGCGCTACAAAGACGCCATCGCAGAGGCCGAGCGTCGCCAGTCGGCCGCGGCTCTCAAGCTCGACGAGTTTCGCCAAAAGAGCGGCATTACCGACATCACCAAAGAGCAGGAGGCGATGATCGCGCAGACCGCGTTGATCGCCGCCCAGCTCGATGCCGCCAAACAACAGTCCGACGCGGCCAGCGCACGGCTCAAGTCGCTCGGCAGCGCGGCCGGCGCGGCGGTCAGCGATGCCACGTCCGAGACCGATCGCAGGCAAGCCGAGGCAGACCGCGCGCGGCTGCCCAAGGCGCAGTCCGAGTACAACCAAGCCAAGATCGACTACCCGGACACCGACCCGCGCGTGCGGCGGCTCGAGGCTGAGATCGCGTCCATCCAGGCCCGCACCAAGGCTCGTGGCAACGACCCGAGCCGCGGGCGCGCCGACCTCGAGAAGGTGGCGCAGGCGGCCGAGCAGCGTCGCAAGACGGCGGAGGCCATCCAGGTCCAGCAGCGCGAGCGACTCAACAAGCTGTCTGGAGTCGAGGGCCAGATGGTTGCGCTCATGAGCGAGACCAAGGTGGCCGAGCAGGCGCTCGAGAACGCCAAGGCGCTGTACGCGTCGGCCGACCTCGAGTCGCAGAATCCGC
>JBEGTL010000556.1:0-5589 GCA_041179425.1 Pseudomonadota bacterium
TTTGTCGTAGTTGGGGATCTTGGAGAAGTCGACGCTGCCGTTGAAGCCTTCGCCCGCGTTGTAGAGCTCTTTGCTACCGGGAGCCTTGGGGAAGTTGATGGCCGCGGCCATCGAGTTGTAGAGCAGAAAGCCCGTAAAAAAGCGCACGATCGGGCTCTCGCCGATGGCGGTCTTACGCAGGCTGTAGCGGTCACGACCCACCGACCCGGTCCACTTGTCGAGGCCGAGGCCGGACGGGACCCAGGTGAGGATCAGCGACGGGTCGGGCGCCAGGACCGAGAGCACGATGCTCGCGGCCATACGAATCGCGGACAGGCGCGCACCACCACCGCCACCACTGCCGTCGTCACCCTTCTCCGACGACTGCCCATCGCCTTCGGCGCCTTCGGGACGCTCGACCTCGCCCTGGTCTTTGAGCGCCCCTTCGAGACCCGCCGAGTACTTACTGTCGTCACTCGAGCCATCGAACTTGAGCACCATCTCCTTCTCGCCGTTGTAGAAAAAACGGTCGTCCGGGATGATGACGGTGGCCGCGCGCGCGGCCTTGACGGCGGCCGTCTGCACGACCATGCCGCCCGCGGCGATGAACGCGATCTGAATGATGCCGAGGAAGAGCAGAAAGAACGGCGTGAACGCCATGATGAACTCAGCGTAGACCACGCCCCCTTCGGCGTGCGCGAGTCGCGTCTCGGCGTCGGGTCTTACTGTAGCCATGGCGCGTACGGAGTACGGAGGAAGACCGACAGCAGCGTCGCCACGAAGATGGAGAGACCCATCCGCATCTGCGTCAGCAATGCGGGCTCGAGCGGGCGATGGTAGCGCTTGGGCAAGAACAGGTGCCCTCCCGCAAACAGCACGTTTTTCAGCGTGACAAACAGACGACCGTCCCACGCCATCTGCGCGAGCAGTACGAATGCGACGACGCAAAATGCAAAGAACTGCAGCTCGATGCCGAGGTGCGTGCCGAGCAGCCCCCCGAGCCCAGCCAGCAGCTTGACGTCGCCTCCCCCCATGGCTGCGCGCGCAAACAGGAGCAGCGGCACCATACCGCACAGCACGATGCCGAGCAGCGACAGGATGAGCTGTTGTGGCCCACCGAGTAGCAGACTGAGCACAGGCCCCACGACCAACAACGGAACCGTCAGCCAGTTGTGGATGCGCCCGGTGCGCGTGTCGGTGTACGCCGCGATCAACGTCGCGAGCAGGGCGATCGCGTAGGGAACGACAGACATGACTCGCCTCGATACTCAGGGGATCGGAAGTAACAAGATGGCGCGCTGAAAAATGAACAGCCGATTGAACGGCTCCCCGAGGGCGACGGTAGCGAATGCACAACCGAGCGAGACGAGCGCTAGCAGCGTCACATACTCCGCGAAGACTGCGCCCGACTCGTCACTGCCCAACATGCTCGGCCCCTCGGGGAACTACGCTCGCGTCTACTGTCGTTCTACGTTCGGTCTGGTGCCCATCGGGGCTGCGCTCGTGTTTGGCTCCGCGCGCATCGCGACCGTGCTGCTGCTCGGTACGGGGCACGTCGGTGCCAGCGGAGCGCTCAGTTTTTAGGGGCGCCCTGTCCGTCTCCGACGCCTGCCTTGGTGATGTCTCCCGCGGCCTGGCCTTCGTCGGTCCCCTCGTTGCTGCCCTTCTTGGAGGTCACGACCTCCTCGTCGAACTCGGTCGCCGCCGCCGAGAGCTTGGTGACCAGCAAGTTGCCGAACACGTTCCACAGCGCGACCGCGATGGCGACGATGAGAACGAGCAGGACGACGTACTCGACGGTCGACAAGCCGCGCTCGTCTTCGCGGAGCTTCTTGAGCAGATTATTGAGCTTGGAATGCATGTCTTCTCCTCTTGTGGTCGACGCGGAGGGAGCTTCGCCGAGCAAGGCAACGAGCGCGACCAACCGTGCGTCTGGCCAGATTTGCGCGATGGTCGCGACGAACACAACGAAACTTGGGGGTGAACCACGGACGACGAAGGTGTGTCACCCCTACTCCGCTCGCTCGCGTCATGAGTTACCATCAACGTCGAACATGAGGACGACGCGCGTGGCCCTTACTCTCTCCCGTTTTCTTCGCACCTTCGCTCGCGCACCCGAGGGCGCGCTTCGACCGTGCGCCCAAGGGCACGCATCGACAAACGCAGGCATGAGTCGTCTGCTCGCCACCACCGCCCTCATCGCCACGATCGCGACGGGCCTCGCGCTGCTGTCACCTCGCATCGGGGTGACGCACGACGTCGCCAAGGTTGTCGCCGAGGTCTGGGCGGTCTCGGTGTTGCTCGCCACGGGCTTCGCCGCACCGGCCGGCGGAGCACGCAGATTGGGCTGGTTTTTGGGCCTCGCGGCGCTCTACGCGGTGTTGTTCTCACTCGACGTCGTGGGGCTCACGCCCGCGCTGTTGTGGTTCGTGAGTCTGGCAGTCCTCACCACGGGTGGTCTGGTCGGTGGTTACATCGGGTCGCTGCTCGAGTACCCGGGGATGCTGATGGTGGTCGCGTACGTCGCCGCGTTCGCCGACTGCTTCAGCTTCTTTCACCCCAACGGTCTCACCGCCAACGTGCTCACCAATCCCAAGGCACTCGCGCTTCTGACCGTGCCCTTTCCGATCCTCGGTACCGAGTACGTCGCCTCGCTGGTCGGCATCGGAGACGTGACGTTCGTCGCGCTGTTCGTGGCGGGCACGCGTGCCACGGGTCTGAGTGTGATCCGCACGGCGATCGCGCTCGCGGTGGCCATGCTGACCGTCTCCGTACTGGTCGAGCTGGGCGGCGCACCGCTACCCGCGCTGCCCTTCCTCGGCGGCGCCGTGGTCCTCGTGCACCCTGAGGCACGACGCCTACCGCGGGAGCACACGCGGCGCATCGCAGCCAACCTGGCGGTCGTGACACTGGTGCTCGGAGGACTGCTGCTGTCGGCGGCCCTGGCGCGTCGCTCGCAGGCGCAGGCGATCCCGATCGACGTTCCCTCTCCCGCCGAACCACCGCCCGCGGCGCCAGGCCCCACGCCTCCGTGAGGTCCACGCCCGCACCCCTCGGGGTGAATGCCCGTGAATCGAGGCCGCGCTTCCGCTATGCGCTCACCCAACGCGAGGGCGAGGGGGAGCGAGCATGGGATTGCGGCCACTTTCTTGGTTGATCTTGTTGGGGCTGGCGGCGGTCGGCTGTGGCGAAGAGCGGGGCAAAGAGCAGGTCGATAGCGGGTCCGATCCGGTGGGCGTCGGCCCGGGCTCACCTCCCAATGCGGCACCCACCACGAGCGACGCTGCGCTGGGCACGCGGCCCCCGCAGACGCTCGACGCCGGAATCGATGCGGGTGCAACACCACCGTTGGTTCCCAGTGCCGCGCCCGACGCATGCGTGCCGGGTCCCCTCGCGCCGCCGCCTGCAAGCTCGTGCGCAACCTCCGACGTGGCCGAGCCCAACTCGATCGCTGCGCCGGCCGCACTCTCGCTCGACCCCTCCTGTGCAGCGCTCACCGCCACCACGGGCAGCCCGGACCCAGACGCGTACAGGTTCGTCGCCAACAAGTCCGACCCGGTGCTCGTCGAGCTGAGCTACGCCGCGACCGACAGCACCGATCTCTACATCGAGATCGTAGACACCACTGGCACCACGACTCCGTACGGCGACAAAGCGGCGCGCTCCGGCCCTAGCGAGCAGATCAGCGGTGCTTTCAAGGCTGTCGCCGGCCAGGCGTACGACCTGCGCGTTCGCAACCGCAAGATCGGCATGTGCCAGTCTTATGCGCTGCGGGTCGACGACAAGTACTGCACCGACAAGTTCGAAGACAACGACACCGAAGGGACGCCGACCAGGCTCTCCCTCGACGCGAGCGGCAAGGCCACGGTCGAGGGCACGATTCACCAGCTCGATAGTGACTTCTTCCAGATCGTCACGCCCAAGGCCGACCCGTTCTTGGTCAAGGGCACGTACACTCCCCCAGCGGGCGAGACGCTCACGATTCGCCGGATCGTGGCCGACCCGACGGGCAAATCGGTGGTCGACGTGGTGGACGGGCGCAAGGGGCCGACCGGCTCGTTCGCACATTGGGTCGACTCCGATGCACCGGGCAGTGCCTACCGGCTCTGGCTGTGGCCCGACGGCAGCGGCTGCTCGCCCTACTCCGTCGAGTTCGACACTGCGGCATGCACCGACGCCTACGAAGACAACGAGACGCCAGACACTGCCGCCAAGCTCCCACTCGGGAGCGACGTGTCGGCAACGGTCATCTCGTCCGACAGCGACTACTTCGAGATCGGTGAAGTGGGCGCGGGAGGCTCTTGCACCGTCACGTACACCGTTGTGAGTGGCACCTCGTCCACGCTGCGCGTCAACGTGTACGGGTTCGACGGCGCGCCGGTCACCAACGCGCTCGGCGGCGAGGGCAACGCCGCCACCAAGACCATGAAGCTGACGTGGGGCACCAAGACCCCCGCACGCCTCGTCGTCGACCAGGACATCAAGAACTCGTGCCAGCCCTACACCATTCGCTGCGACAAGGCGGCGACCCCGGCGCAGTAGGCAACGACGCGCTCTCGCTGGGGCGTGCATCGTCGGGCTCGCTGCATCACGTTGCAACGGGACCCAGTCCGTCCCGCAGCCGGAGGCAACGTGGTGAGCTCCGTTCGCGTCGTGGTGCCCACCCCCGAAGAAGCAGCGGGCCTCGTCCCTGCCCTGGCAGACATCTTGATCGACTGCGTCGAGGGGGGCGCGTCAGTCTCGTTTTTGCTGCCCATCGAGCGTCGCGTCGCCGAGGACTACTACCAACGAGTCGTCGACAAGCTCGAAACCAGCGGCGTGACGCTGTTCGTTGCGCACGTGGACCAAGAGCTGGCAGGGACGGTCTTGCTGAGCCCGGTGCTGATCGAAAATCAGCCGCATCGCGCCGAGGTGTTCAAGCTCTTGGTGCACCGTCGCGCACGCAACCGCGGCGCCGCAGAGTGCCTGATGCGCGCCTTGGAGCACAAGGCGGCGGAGCTGGGGCGCCCGCTCCTGAGCCTGGACACCACTGCAGGCACACCGTCAGAGCGCCTGTACACAAAGCTCGGGTGGCAGCGGCTGGGCGTGATGCCAGGTCACGCCTTGCTGCCTGATGGCAGGGTCAGCGATACGACGTTCTTCTGGAAACAGCTCGACACGCCACCAAGACGCTGTTGACGAGTGCACTCGTCGACGTGTGGAGCGGAGGGTGCGCGGTGATCGTCGGGGTACTCCGGCAAAGCGCGCCCGGACGAGAGGTCGTCGCGCGTGCCTGTGCCCGTACGTCATGTCGTCTTTCCGAACGATTTGTCACATTTCTTCTGCCCGCAGAGGATGCGTAGCGATAACGACTGTTTGGCCCTCACGGCACGGCGCGCACGGCGGCTCGCCCGAGCCTGGCGGACAGTTCATTCCGTTGCTTGCAACGAGCCCCTGGAGCTCGGCGTTGCAATCGCACTGGCCGACCGTGGGACCTTTGCGTTAGGAAGGGCCTTCATGCGCATGCAGCCGGTCGCAGCTTGTCCCTGACGCGTCTTTGGGAGACGCGCTCGGCGGTTCTTCGATGCCTGTCTCTGCTCGTGCTTGCCCTCGCGCTTGGTAGCGTTGCTG
>JBEGTL010000557.1:0-5574 GCA_041179425.1 Pseudomonadota bacterium
CAGCAAGTACTACCACAAGCTCGACCTGACCAAGGTCGCCGTGTCCGGTCAGTCCTGCGGCGGACTGATGGCGATCAACGCTTCGAGCGACAAACGCATCACCACGTCGATGCCCATGAACAGCGGCCTCATGTCGCGCAAGGCGTCGCTGTACGCGGCGCTGCACGCACCGATGGCGATCATCAACGGCGGCTCGAGCGACATCGCGTACGCCAACGGCAACGCGGACTTCGAAGCCATCAACACCATTCCGATCATGGTCGCCAACACGCCCGTCGGACACGGAGGCACCTACCGAGAGGACAACGGCGGCGAGATGGGCAAGGCGGCTGTGGGCTGGGTCCGCTGGCACCTGTTGAACGACGAGGGTGCTACTGGAAAGGGCCTGTTCGTCGGAGCGAGCTGCGGCCTGTGCAGCGGTTCGACCTGGGAAATCAAGTGGAAGATGGAGCCGAAGTAGAAACGCGGTTGTGTCGCTACGCCTGCGTCTGCGCTTCGTTCCGCTCGAGAGCGACAAGGAGTTTGTGATGCGAGCATCTGCCGGACTGGTGCCCTGCTACTTTTCCGTCTTGATGGCGGCTCTCGGCTGCTCCCAAGACGGCGAGCGAGCCACACGTGAAGGAGTCGAGCCGAGCTCCACCGACGCTTCGCCGACTGGGCACGATCGAGATGCGTCGAGCGGACCTGACGGGGCACGACCGGACGCTGCACGACCGGACGTCGGATCGACAAAGGATGCCTCCACGGGGCCGACCCGTACGGTCGACTCCGACGTTCTTGGGCGCGACACGGGCGTTGCCCCAAGCTCTCCAGAGGCAGGCCTTCCCGACTGTCCGCCCGTCACGGCGCTCGGTGACGGACCCACGCGTACCGTGACCGTGGATGCGCAGCAGATCGTCGGAACCATCCGCTCGCTTCAGGGTGCGCACTGGGACCCCGGTCCCGCCAAGGCGGCGCTGAGTCTCAACTACGTCGCGATGGGTGTGGACATGATCCGCACCCACGACATCGGAGGCATCAACGGGACGGGTGCAGGCGATGTCGACGGACCTGGGCGCAGCCGGATGTTCCCCAACATGAATGCCGACCCGAACCTCGAAGCTAGCTACAATTTTGGACCCACCGACAACGCGATCCAAAACATCAAAGACATTGGCGCGGAGGTGTTCTTCCGCGTCGGCCGCAGCAACATCTCCGGCGGCAACACGGTCCCTCAGGACTTCGACAAGTACGCCGAGATCGTCAAACACATCGTCATGCACTACAACCAGGGCTGGGCGAGTGGCGTCAAGTTGGGCATTCGTTACTTCGAGATCTGGAACGAGCCGGACTTTCTCCCGTTCTGGAAAGGGACAGGGGCGCAGTACCACGAGCTCTACAAAAAGCTCGCGACCGCCATCAAGGCTGTGGACCCGAACGCCTTGGTAGGGGCTCCGGCCAACAGCACGTTCAACGACAAGACGGGGCTGCGGGCGACGTTTTTGAAGTACCTCAACGACAACAAGCTGCCGCTCGACTTCTACAGCTTCCACAAATACACGAACAAGTCGCAAGACCCCATGGACTTTGCGCGCATGGCGCGCAGCTATCGGGACGAGCTCGACAAGTTCGACTTCACGTACACGCAGATCGTCAACTCGGAGTGGGAGACTTCGCTGCAGGGCGACACGTTGTTGGGCGGCGAGGCAGGTCACGCCGCGTTCTTGGCGGACGCCCTCATCTACATGCAGGATGCTCCGGTCGACAAGTCGCAGACCTACATGCAGATCCGCTCCACGCAGAGCAAAGAGGGGCTGGCGTTCGGCGTTCTGTCGAAGCTCAACTCGACGCCGACACGGCTGTGCGCACAGGGCGGCGACGACAACGGCTTTGGAGTGTTGGCCGGGCTCAGCACCTCGGGCCCCGAGCTGCAGGTGGTGATCGCAAACTATCAGATCGCAAAGTCTCTGATGGGGCCCATCCCCGGCGGCAACGAGGAGTCCCTGGAGATCCCTGGCCTCGGCCACCTCGCAGACATGACCTATCCCGAGCGCCGCACGTTTACCTACCCCGACAAAGACGGCTACGCACTCACGGTCAAAGCCATCCCGGAGTCGTGGGGCGACGTCACGGTCAAGCAGTACCGCATCGACGCAAACAACAACCTGACACTCGTGGCGACCAAGGTCTTCAAGACAAGAGAGCGCACGGCAGGGGCCCTTACTGTGTCGGGCACCTGGGCGCGCGCGCGACCGAGCGCAACCGACGACCCCGAGGGCGCAGCGCAGGGCGTGGACCTGGTCGTCGTCACAGGCACCGCGGCGACGCCAGCGGCCGGCCAATAGAGCCGAGCCACGCGTCCACGAACGGTCTGCCAAGACGACGCGCGAGGGATGAGGACGCGAGCGAACGAGCCGTGTCAGGGACAAGCGGCGACCGACTGAATGTTGTCGACCAGCACCCGGCCAGGAAAGACACGAACCGCACTCGACGCGGCCCGCAACGTAAGACTGTCCGTGAGGTTGTGCGGCGTAATGGCGACGCAGCTCGCAGTCCAGCCGGAGGTCAGCGTGTCGGACTCCCAGAGCTTCTCGACCTGCGAGCAGTCGCTGGCGCGGCCGCCCCAGATCTCGAGTCGCGGCAGCCCTACGTCGGCCCCCGCGCTTCCTGACACGTCTGCGACGTCGAGCGTGAAGTAGCGCGTCTCCTCCGCGCCGATGCTCTCGCAGAGCGGTTCGGAAGCCTGCTCGTACTCGGCGAGGCCGAGGTACGTGGTGCCGTGGGTAGCCGGCAGCACGGGCGCACCCATGATCGTCGAGCTCGAGTCGACGATTTGTGGACGGTTCGGGAGACCTTGGTTGGGCAGCGCCTTTGCACACGAGAGCCAGGGCGAAGCGGGCAACGCGTTGGCCGGAGTCGGCGGGCGCGCAGGGTCGATAGCGAACGTGCCGTTGGTCACACACAACATGGGTCTAGGCACGCCGGCGTCGGGACACGTGCCGCGCCGCGCAACCAGCGAGCGACTCGCCGACGCCGTGCGGCCCGAGCGCACCTCGAGCATCGTGACCGTGTACGAAGTGGACTGTGCGCTGGGACAGACCTGGCGGCGACTCTCGGTCGAGCCGTCGTCCCACGCGAGCGTATAGTCTCCGCGCACCGCGTCACTGCGGGCAGTCAGCTCGAAACAGGTGTTGCAGCGGGCTTCGGACAGCGCGACGTCGAGCTCGACCGTCAGCGCGCCGTCGACGGCAGCATCGGGGCTGCCGACGGCAGCGTCGACGATGGCGCCACTGTCGACCGGCGCGCGGCCAGCGTCGACGCGCACGAACCTGGGCGCCACGCCAAGGTTGGCGTCGCCCACGCAGCCCGCGATCATTAAGGTGAAGAGGCTGGTTCGCATCGAGGGTCTTCGTAACGCAAAGCGACCACGATCGGCCAGTGAGATCCATCAGAGGGCGATGACACCGCAGTAGCCACCGATGCAGAAGTTGGACTTATCACAACAGTCCTCGTCGGTCTTGCAAGCCTCGTTGAGCTCCGAGCATCCCTTCGGGGGTCCACAGGTGCCATCCGTACAAAACCCGCTACAGCAGTCGATCCCTGATTCGCATCCCTGTCCGTCCGCCTTACACGGGTCGAGCGCCGTAAAGGCCCGATGGTTGGCGCCGTCGAGCTCTTGACCTGGCACGTAGAACGCTGGGCTGCTGTGGTCGACGCCGTATAGACCATCGGCGCTCGTGAACTCGCCGCCGCCCGGCTGCTGCACCTTGACCGCGGTGGCCCACAAGCTGCGGTGGATTCCCAAGTTGCCGTAGTGTCGAATGGAGTCGAAGAACACCCAAAAGTAGCCGCCCGCCGCGACCGGCGAGACGGTTGGATAGTAGTGCTGGTGCAGCTCTTCGCTCCCGAACGGCAGATAGGTCTTCTCTGCGGCCGCGTCTTCGACGGTGTCAAAGCCCATCGCACGCGCGAGGATCACGCCTTTGCCCGTCTCTGCGTCGGCGATACTCAGGTCACTCTTGGGACCCGCCATCGTCGTCCCGCCGATGTGTGCCCCCTCGCCGCTGAACGTCACGGACTCGGTCACGGCAAAGATGACGCCCGCGTTGTCGGGCAATAGAAAGGGCCAGCCGAGGTGCCCCGCGCTCGACGCGTGCAGCGTGCGCGCCCCGCTCGCCTTGCGCGACTTGAGATCGAAGTCCATCGCGACCAGCGCGTTGCCTTGCTTGGCGAGGTCGCTGAACACCATCATGGTGCCATCCGCGGAGAACGTTGGCATGCCAGCAGCCGCGGGAATGCCGGTGTTGGGAACGACCGTTCCGGTGTCGGTCTCGTACATGACAGCCGAAGAGAGCGGCGAGACGCCTCGCCCAACGGTGTTGGGGCCAAGACCCATCACCACGGCCGTCGTCACATACAGCGCACCATCGGGCGTGAGTCCCACAAACGCGGAGCCCGACGCGTTGCGTGCGGGCGTGGGGTTGACCATGCCCCCGGCCAGGATGTTGTAGACCTGACCGTCGGTCGCGACCGCCCCGGCGCCGCCGAACCCCGGAAAGCCGCCGCCGCCGCCGAGCTCTTTGGAAACCAGTCGCTGGCCGTTGGCCGACACCGCGTGGCAGCCCGTGCAGGTGCCCTGACGCACGTAGAACTCCGCGTCCTTTCCGGGTTGGATACGAAGGACGGTGCCGGTGGCGCCGCCCGGTCGCATGCCGCCGCCTGCCGAGGCGCCGAGCTTGGAGTCGTAGCTGTTGTAGTAAATGGAGCCCTTGAAGGTCGCTTGCGCGACGATCAGTCGTTCTTTGATCGGCCCGCTGACCTTGCCTCCATCGAGCGTGCTGAGCTCCACCGTGAACGGCGTAGTTGGACCGAGCGTCTGCGTGCCCGCGCTGTCCCAGACCTTTTGCGGGAGCTGAAGCTGTCCTGCCGCGGTGGGCTTGAGGCAGCCGTCGTACTCGAAGAACTTGGAACGAATCTTCAGGTACACGGCTTTGGCGCTACCGCCCTTCCACATCAGCAAAGGGGCCTTGAAGCCGCGTGGGAAGATCGTGGCGTCGTACGGGTACAGGTACGACATCCCGTCGGCTTTGCCGCCCGCCTTGAGCTTGTCGACGTCGCCCGCACTCAAGCCCGCCTCGTTGCTCGATGCACAGTCGTCGACCTGCATCAGTACCTTGGGCGCGAGGTCGTCCTTGGTCGTGCCTGGCCCGGCGGCGGTAGGAACGCTGCCGGCGTCGGCCCCACTGCCGCCTCCCGGCTTGGACGTCCCGGACGAACCAGGCTTGCCACCGTCGCGCGTCGAGCCCGCATCACGTGTGCGGCTCTCGTTGTCATGCTCGCTCGCTGCGTCGCCACGGCTCGCGATCCGGCCGGCTTTTTCGC
The DNA here is from genome assembly GCA_041179425.1 of Pseudomonadota bacterium. GTDB lineage: Bacteria > Myxococcota_A > Polyangia > Polyangiales > DASUME01 > DASUME01. Next base: position 5,362 of record JBEGTL010000557.1, read on the forward strand.
CACAGCCGAGCGCGAACAGCAGCAGAGCGAAAACGACGACCCGGCGAGACAGAACCTTACCGTCCACAGCGATGTACATGTGTAGTCCCTCTGTGGTCCGCGCGGATCACCGAGATATGACCAAAAGGTGTGGATCGGCGTGATCTGAAAAAGTGGCGTACCTTCCGGGTAATCACACCAACAACTGCTCTCACAGGAGCAGGGAAGGCACGC
>JBEGTL010000558.1:0-5565 GCA_041179425.1 Pseudomonadota bacterium
TTGTCGAACGCGAGCAAAAACTCGAGCTCCCCACCGAGCGCACGCTCTTGCTCGAGCGGGATGCGCCGCGCGACCAGCAACGCCAGCTTGGGCACCGAGAAGTACAGACCGACCAGCACGGTGGCGAGCGCCGCGAGGCCAGCGAGCCCGTAGGCGAGCTTGTGCCGGCCACCTGGCAACACCGAGACGTGCGGCGCCAAGGCAAGAGCGCGCGCGGCAAGCGCCGGATCGCGCAGCAAGAGCTGCTCGTCTCCGGCGGAGGTGTGCGTCAGATGGTAGGCGTGTCCCTCCTGCATGGCGTCGACGTGCAGGCCCGAAAGCGGCCAGCTGCGCAGCTCGGCACCTGACGGGTCGTAGATACGGAGCTCGCGCTCGGAGAGCACCACGCGCACTGGCAGCTCTGCGAGTGACCAGCCGTCGAGGAACAGTCCGTCGGCAGCGAGCGCGTCAGGCGCCGGGGCGCGTGGTGCCAGCGGGTCGCCCACTCAGAGTGCGATGCCCACGTCGAGTGCGTCGGCCAGACCGTCTGCAGACGCGTCGCCCTGACTGTCTGCCTGATAGATCTGCGCGAACCGAATGGGGCCTACGAAACGCATCCGCGCCAGGTAAAAGCGCAGCGAGTACGTAGTCACCCACGGGAAGGCGAGCCCCAGGCTGAACGTGACGGCCAAGATCTGCAGCAACACGAGCTGCAAGATCTCGCCACCCGTGATCTCGAGGTCTCCGCGCGCACCGTCGAACCAGGTGTTCTCGGTCTGGTAGCGCGAGAGCTTGGCCAGATACCAGAAGTAGTACACGCCGAGCGTGAGCAAGATGAGCGGCAGTGCCTTGAGCGTCATCTTGAAGACCACCTTGTCCTCGCCCCGGTACTCGAACGACTTGGTGCCGAGGGCGGTCGCGTTGAGCAGCACGGCGTGCATCCGATTGGCCCAGACCGGCCCGAACAGACCCAAGCTCAAGATGGTGAACAGGTAGCCAAACACGAACACACGCGCAAAACGTTTGGCGCCCTGGCCGCTGCCGTCGCCGAGCCGAAAGCGCACGCCACGCCAGCTGGTGCGGCTGAGTAGGTAGCGGCGCGAGCCCCAGATCGCGAACGGAATCAGCAGCAGCACCGCGAGGAACAAGGCGGCCTGCACCACGCCGCCGGCAACCTTGCCCAGCACCTTGCCCACCAAGAGGGGCGTGCCCACGAACACCAGGTAGCCGGCGATCACCTTGAGGTAGCCGATGAACAGCTCCTTGCCGGTGCCGTGGTAGCGCAGTCGGTGCCCCGCGATCTCGATGTTTTGCCACAGGTACTGGCGACGCTCGGTCTTGGCCCAGGGCAGGTAGACGCCCAGCGTCACCAAGCTGAGCAGCATGTTTTTGATCACCAGCGCGAAGAACGCCACGCCGGACCCTACGAAGGCGAACGTGTGCAGCTCAGGGCGGCCAGCGTGCGGTCCGCCCCCTGCCAGGGCTGGCTCGGCGGGCGCACCGGGAGCGGGATACGGCGAGTCGTCGAAGGCGGGCGGATCTTGCATCCCGCATTGTTGCCCACGACGGCCGGCCGTGTGCAAACGCAGCTCACCCCGTTTTGCCGACTTGGTCAGCGGAAACACCGCCGCATGGGCGGCTGGGCGAGGGGAAGACCGCGGATCTACGCGCGCGACGCACAGCGGCGCCTGCGGCTCACTTGGGTGGGCGCGACGCCTTTTCGACGTGGCCGCTGGTGCCGAAGCGGCGCCCGAGCTCGACCTGCACGTCGCGCAGCGAGAGCTTGCGGAACAACAGCCCGACCAGCAGGTGGTAGACGACGTCGACGCTCTCGCTAACCACACGCTCGTCGCTCTCGCCTTCGACGGCGCGGGCGAGCTCGTCGCCCTCCTCGCGGATCTTGGCGGCGATCTTGGTGGCGCCCTTGTCGAGCAGCGAGCGTGTGTAGCTCTTGTCGGCGCTCGCATCGCGTCGGGACTCGAGCTCGTGGACGAGGCGCGGGAAGGTGGAGCTGGCCACCTGAACCTTGTCTTCGACGAGCGCGCCGTCGGCCGTCACGCGCTGAAAAAAGCAGGTGTCGCGGCCCGTGTGGCAGCTGGGACCGGCGGGGTCGACGAGGTAGATCAGGCAGTCTGCGTCGCAGTCGGCCCACACCTCGAAGACCTGCAGCAGGTTGCCGCTCTCTTCGCCCTTCTTCCACAGCTTGCCGCGCGAGCGACTAAAGAAGTGTGCGTAGCCGCTGTCGAGCGTGGCGGTGATCGCCTCGTCGGTCGCGTGCGCGACCATACGAACCAGGCCCGTGTGACGATCTTGGACGACGACGGTGACCAGACCGGCCGCGTCGCGCTTCAGCCAATCAAGCGCTGCCACTGGGAACCACCGCTGCGGTCTGCACCGCGCCCTCGAGCTCGATCTCGATGGCGGGGACGTCGACCCCTCGCGCCAGCGAGAGCTCGGCGACCAGCAGGTTGCGGCTGTGCTCGAGCAGGCGACGCTCGCCGTACGAGAGCTCGCGAGTCGGCCGGATGCGCCACAGGTCGCGGTAGACCTTGGCTACCTCGACCAGCCGCCCGCTGTTGACCAGCTCGCTGTACTCACGAAACCGGCGGTTCCAGGGGCCGGGCTTGACCGCAACCTCGGTCGAGCGCAGCACCTCGAAGACCTGCTCTGCGATGGCTTCGTCGGCGACCCAGCGCAGGCCAGCGCGGTCGGCGCCGTCGCACGGGATCATCAGCTTCATCTCGGAATGGATGACCTTGAGCACGTAAAAGTCTTTGCGGCTCCCCGCGATCTCTTTGGACTCGATCGCGACCACTTCGGCGACGCCGTGCGCGGGGTAGACCGCGCGGTCGCCGACCTCGAAAGCTCCGCTAGTCTTCGCCATGGCCGCTGGGTGTAGCAGAGTGGCACGCATGGCGCAGGCCGCAGCGCCCGCCTCAGCTGCCGAACAGCTGCTTGAGATCGTCGAAAAACAACATGTGCACACCCGCCACCAGGTCGGCGGCCTCGAGTGCGAACGTCACGAAAGCGCCCTGTGCATCGACACGAATCGCCATGTTATCGGGCACGCGCGACAGACCGAGGGCCCGCCCCAGCTGTGCGCCAGCGAGGCTGCGCGCCAATGCACGAAAGTTGTTTTCGGCACCCGGGGGGAACTCTCCACGCAGGTCGATTCCGGTCGCGAGCGACGTGTGTGTGGGCCGAACACTGACCGCCAGGGCACGTTCGCGCGCAAAGAGGAGCGCCACGTTGGTGCCTGGCTCGAGCGCGAGCGGCTTGGGCGCGAACAACACCAGCGGACTCGCCGCATGCTCAGCGTAAAGTGCCTGTGCGTCCGGGCCGTCGAGCGCACCAGGCTTGTCGTGGGCGTCACGCCGGGCAAGCACGAGGGCCACTAGCTGGGGCGGTGCCTCGCGGGCCACCAGCACCGTGTGTGGCGCGAGCGCGGCGTAGGCGTAGCGCCCTTGCCCGGCCAGCCCTTCGCGCCGCAGCACGGGCTGCTCGGCGCGCACGTCGACCACCGCCAAGCGCTCTCCCGCACGCCTGACCACGTCGGCTGCGTCGAACGGGCCACGAAACACGAGCAGGTACCCACTGTGCGGCAGCTCGAAGCCCACCAGCTCTTCGAGCGCGAGCGGGTCGACCCCGGTGCGCTCTGTGAAGGCCCGCTCTCGTTCTTCGCTGACCAACGTGCGCCAAAGCGTGCGTGCCGCGTCTTGCTCGGCCAGCAGGCGTGGGCGCGCCTGGATGAGCCAGCTTGGACCGTCCGGGATCAGATCGACCAGCGGCTTGCGATCGCGCAGCTCCGCTTCGGTGCCGCGCCCGAAGCGTCCCCCGCAAGCCGCGAGCAAGATGACGAGCCACAGAGCCTTGCGTGCGAGCATCGCGCCACAGCGTACTTGACCGCGCGTGTCATGCTGGCTGAAATGGCCGTGGTTGCATGTGAAAGGGGAGTGTCGTGGACATCATCTTAGCGCCGGACGTATACGTGAACGCCTCCGTGGCTCCCGGCAGCAGCCCCGATCGTGTGGTGCAGCGCGTGCTCGGACAGCACCGCGGCGAGAGCAAGGCCACGGAGTGGATCCTCGCCCGCGTTGCCGCCATTTTGTCGGCAATTCCAGCCTTCAAACACGACGCCGTGAAAGGTCAGGTCGACCTGATTCGGTCGTTCGTGAAGGTGGTGCCGGGTGCCGAGTCGCTGGGGCCCGACGCGTGGGCCGATGCGCTGGTCGCCAGTGCCAAGGCCGCCGACGTGGTGCGTGTGGTCACCGACCACCCAGATCTGCTCAAGCTCGAGACGGCCAGCGGCGTCGAGTTCGTGGCGACCGAAGCCTGGCTGGTCGAAGTCACGACCCCGCCCCCGGTCCCCGGTTCGTAGCTAAAACAGCCTCGCGTGGCGCGCGAGCCGCGGCTGTTTTTTCGAGGGAAGTGGTGATGGGCGAAGAGCTAGCGACGCGCGACGAGTTTGTGTTTTTTCATCCGCTGCGGGTCCGTTGGTCGGAGCTCGACCCGCAGGGCATCGTGTTCAACCCCAACTACTTCGTGTACGCCGACATCGCGATGGGCGAGTACCTGCGGGCGCTCTCGTTTACGTACCCCGAGGCCTTCGCGCGGCATGGGGCCGACACGTTTGCGGTGCGCGCAGAGGCGAGCTTCGCGGGGTCGGCGGTGTACGACGACACGCTCGAGCTCGCCGTGCGCACCGAACAGCTGGGCCGGACGAGCTTTCGGCTGCTGATTGGGATCTTCCGCGGCGAGACACTGCTGACGCAGCTGCGGATGACCTACGTCTACGCGTCGAGCGAGACGAAGAAGCCGCAGCCACTGAGCGAAGAGCTAGTCTCGAAGATCGTCGGCTACGAGCGCACTGCGCCCGCGCGTAAGGTCTGAAGTAAAACAGACGCCGCTGTTTTGCCCGTACGCGGGGCCTCGAGACTCAGGGTCGTACGCGCGTGCCCGTGCCCGCACGCGAACACGATGGCAGCCAACCCCCGCGATCTCGTGTACGGGCACGGGCACGCGTACGACCCTGAAGAAAATCTACAGAACAACGCGGAGAGCCAGATGGGTGGCTCCGACACCGGCCGTCGCTGTGTTTACGAGGGGCGCTTTTCTTTGGGCTCGCGCGCCGCTGCCTTTTCGGCGGCGGCTTTGTCGGCCGTTGCCTTGTCGGCTGCCGCAGCCTTGCCGTTGGGCTTCTCTTCGACCTTGGGCGGTGCTTGACGCTTGAGGCCCTTGGCCTCGAACACGCGCGCTTCGATGTCGTTGAGCATCTGCGGGTGCTCTTCGAGGAAGACGCGCGAGTTGTCGCGACCCTGGCCGATACGCTCCCCGTTGTAGCTGTACCAGGCGCCCGACTTGTCGATGATCTTGAGCTCGGTGGCCAGATCGATGACGTCGCCCGAGCGGCTGATGCCGCGACCGAACAGGATGTCGAACTCGCAGGCCAAGAACGGCGGGGCGAGCTTGTTTTTGACGACCTTGACGCGCGTGCGGTTGCCGATCGCGTCTTCGCCGACCTTGATGGAGCCGACGCGCCGGATGTCGAGCCGGATGGACGCGTAGAACTTGAGCGCGTTGCCGCCG
>JBEGTL010000559.1:0-5547 GCA_041179425.1 Pseudomonadota bacterium
CGCTGTTCATGCTGACTCCCCTGGCTGCGAGCGTACTTTTGGTGTGGGCCGGCCACGGCTGGGCGCTGCCGCCGCACCTCGCGAGCGCGCCGCTGGTGTTGGGCATGTGGATGTTCGCTCTGCAGACCTTTTTGCGCCGCTTTCGTTTCGCGGCTCGTCTGCGCACCGATGCCGAGCTCGGCTGGGTCGTCACGGTCGACCACGGCCCCAACGGCAGCAGCGACGACCCCGAGCTACCCGCGCGCGGCGTGGAGAGCCTGCTCCACGCGCGCCTCGACTGGACCGTCAACCGCCGGCCCGCGGCCTGGCGCCGCTTCGGTCGATAAAGCCGCTTCGGCGCGCACGACGGCTGTCACGGTTTGCTGCGCTTCAGGCGCTCTACGGGCAGTAGCTGGTGAGAGGAGGGTGGGGCTTCGGGCTGCACCGTCACGTGCGAGATGCCGTACTTGCTGCGCACACGCTCGCCGACGAGGCGCGCGATGTCGGTGCCGTGGCTCGCGCCATCGAGCACCACGTGCACGGTCACCACCGCAAACCCGTCCGAGATCATCCACGCGTGTAGGTCGTGCAGGTCGCTGACCCCGCTGGTGTCGCGGATGGTCTGTTCGAGCTCGCGGAGGTCGATGCCGAGTGGCGCCGTCTCCATGAGAACGCTGCTGGTCTGGCGCAGCAGCCGCCACGCTCCGATGCCGATCAGCACGGCGATGGCGAGCGAAGCCAGCGGATCGGCGGCCGTGAAGTCGAAGTAGAGGACGGCCAGCGCCGCCACGATGGAGGCCACCGAGCCGAGCATGTCGGACAGCACGTGGGCGAGCGCGGCCTTGATGTTGGTGTTGTCGTGGGCCCCGTGGCCGAGCACGAAGGCCGCCACCAGGTTCACCAGCAGTCCTCCGCAGGCGACCCACAGCATGGGCCCTGCGTCGATCTGCTGCGGCGTCGACAGGCGAGCGATGCCCTCCATCACGATGCCCACCGTGGTGGCGATCAGCAGCGCCGCGTTGGCGAGCGCGGCCAAGATCTCTGCGCGTCGAAAGCCGAAGGTGTGCGTGCGCGTGCGAGGCCGCGCGGCGATGCGCTGCGCCACCAGCGCCAAGATCAGTGCGCCGCTGTCGGTGAGCATGTGGCCCGCGTCGGACAGCAGCGCGAGGCTGTGAGTGAGCCACCCCGCCACCACTTCGACACCAAAAAAGCCAAGCGTCAGCGCGAGCGCAATGCCGAGACGGCGCGAGCTCGACGCGGCATGCCCATGACCCCCGCCCTGTGGGTGACCCGCATCGTGCGCGTGCGCGTGCTGATGCTCGTCCGCGTGTCCGTGACCGTGTCCCATGCGGACCACGATCCCACCCCGCGCGCACGATGCAAAGCCACACCGGGGACTAGCTCGGCTTTTCGGTTGTTGCGCCGCAACTCAGGCGGCGACCGACTCGACTCCCGCACAGCGTTCGAGCCACGCCGCGAGCAGACAAGCTTCTTCGTCTAGCGAGCTCTCGAGCTTTCGCCGAATCATGGAGAGGGCGAGCTCCGCCAGCGGGCGGTACAGCGGAGCGACGTGCAGATCGATCTCGAAGTGTGCCTCGCGCGTGGTGAGCCAGCTGCCATCGGCCCGCTGCTCGCCACGAAACGTCATGGTGCCGCGGTTGACGACCTTGGTCTGCACGCTCGATAGCTCGGGCACGTTCTCGAAGTGCAAGATGCCCGCACCGCGATCGAACGTCGACTGCTCGACCCACACGAACCACTCCGCAGGCAGCGAAAACACGCCGAGCCGCGCGATGAAGGGACGCGCTCGATAGCGCACCGAACGCACGACCACGTTGCCGTAGTCGACCCGCGACAGCACGTCGATCTCTGCAAAGAACGAGTGCGCGTCGGCGAGGTGCGCCGCGTACGCAGAACCCGCGAGCGCGTCGATCACCGCGCACACCGGTGCCTCGAACCGATGGGTGAGTCGGAGCAACATGGGAAACCTCAGAACGAAGGGAAGTGCGCCACAGTCTCGCGAACGCCCGGATAACCAGCTTCGAACCAGGTCCACCAGCCCAACATCATGATCGTGTGGCCCACGAAGATGAAGAAGTGGCTCCAGCTCTCCACGCGGTCGCACTTCTGCGAGAGGTAGCGGCGCCAGTGCAGGGCCTCGTCAATCAGGCTGTACACGAAGCTGAGCACCGTAAAGGTCAGTGCAGGAATGCGCATGAGGGCCGGATGCGCGTACGCTAGGCACAAACACACCACACTGGCGATGCCAGCAAAGATGGTGATGTGGTGGACCAGCGCTTCGCCCTTCTGCAGCTCCTCTTTGTACGTGGTGCGATGACCGATCGTGTCGAACGCGATGGCCAGCACGAACACTCCGGCCCCCATCGGCACGTTCCACACGTAGTCGGGATACGTCACGCCGTGCCGGTGGCCGAGCCACAAAAAGCCGGCCACCGAGAAGAACAGACCCAGCATGAGGCCGACCCACGTCGCGTACGCAAGCCAGTCTTTGAGATCGAAGGCGCGCGCCTGGTTGGCGTACGCAACCGTCTCTCTCATGAACGACGCCTTGGCCATGGCCAGCTCCCAGCTGAAACGTTGTACAAACTATATGCACGCACGAAAGCCCGAACGCCAGGCCGAAATTTTCAACTCGAGGCCGGCGGAGTGAGGCGCGCGAACCGTCCAGCCCGCCTCGACGGCGAGCCGCTGCGGTGCACAGCCAAACCGCCTCAGCTGTGACTGCTGTGTTCGAATCTATGCTGACTTACGGGTAGTTGCCGTCTTTCCCGCGGCCCGCCGACGGCATGCCAAGTGCAACGCACCACGCCATACGCGTGGAGTGAGCATGGCCCCGTCGACATCCTCAGCAGTGCAGCCAGCGAGCGAAGTGACACGGCACGCTCGTGCTTGTGCACACCGCTGGCGCCCGCAGGGCCGACGCGCTTCGCTGCGGCTCGCACGCTGGGGCGCGTGGTTGTCGGTGCTGGCCGTGTGTTGGTCGGCTTCGCTCGCGGCTCGTGCCGACGACCCAGTGCGTCGCCTGCTGGTGCTGCACAGCGGTGGAGAAGACGTGCCCGCGCGCTTACGCGACGAGGTGGACCACCTGGTGCTCAGCGCCGTCGCCGAGCGCGTCCGCTTCGCGACGGCCTACGGGTCAGAGGTGCCGTTCGAGGACATCGAGCTGGCGGCAGGTTGCAGCGCGCGCGGTGCCGACTGCATGCAGCGGATCGCCGCCAGCCTCGACGCGGACTGGATCTTGGTCCGCGAGCTCTCCTCGGATCGCAACGGCAACACCTATCTGACGCTCATCGCGCACGACGGACCGCAGGCGATGGTGACGCGCCGTGCCGTCGCACAGCTGGGTGAGGGAGATTCGGCGCGGGCCGGTGCCGATCGCGACCGCCGTAGAGATCACGCGTCAGCTGCTGCTCGGCCTGGTTGCGCTCGAAGAACAGGGGATCGTCCACCGTGACGTCAAGCCCGACAACTTGATGCTGCACGATGGCGGCGACGGTACGACGGTGGTCAAGCTGGTGGACTTCGGGATCTCCAAGCGCGTGGCCATCGAGCCGGAGGCGCGGCTCACTTGTCATGGCGCGCTCGTGGGCACGCCGCAGTACATGTCGCCCGAGCAGATCCGCGGCGAAGACGTCGATATTCGTACTGACATCTACGCGACGGGGAGCGGTGCTGTACGAAGCTCTGACCGGGCACGCGCCCCACGAGAGCAACAGCTTCAGCGAGCTTGTGGTGTCTGTGCTCAGCGGTCAGGTGCCGCCCGTGCGCGACCGGCGCGAGAACTGCCCGGCCGAGCTCGAGCGCATCATTCTCAAGGCGCTGTCCCGCGCGCCTGCGGATCGTTACGCCTCTCCGCGTGAGGTGCTCGTTGCGCTCGATGAGCTCGCAGCAGAGCTCGAGCTACCGCGAGGAGCAGACGCCTTTCGCGCCAAGGACCGCGAGCTACCGTACTCGCTCACCCCGGCCCGGACGTCCATCGTCTCGATCCGAAGGCTGCGCTCGACCGTGGGCAAACCGCTTCAGCTGGCGCTGGTCGCGTTGGTCCTCAGTCTACCGGGGCGGGTCGTGCACCTGTCCGGCGCCGGTGTCGAGACGGTCGAGGTGGCCAGCGCCGAGGGCACCATGACGGCCTCGGGGACCGCAGCGGTCGACGCACTGGTCGAGCGCGTCGCCCATGTGCCGATGGCAGTCCAAGCGCTGCCGCCCGCGCGCGCTTCTGCAGAACCAACAGCAGAGCTGCTGCCAGTCGTTGTCACCGACGAGCCGCAGCACGTCGCGTCCAAGCCGCTCGAGCGCGTCGAGGTGGCTGCCTCCCACGCTCTCCAGACGAAGCCTGTCGAGGCGAAAGGCGTGCGCGAGCCGCTGGCGCCGGAGCCAGCAGCGAACGAGCTGGTGCGCGTCGAGCCGGCTCCGGTCTTACCTTCGCCGAGTGTTGCCCCGTCGCCCGCTGAAGCAGACTCCCATTCCGCACCGGTGGCGCTGGACCCAACGCAGCGAGAGCACTTCGATGCGATCATGCGCCAAGCGCTCGCAGCCCTGGTGCGAGGCCAGCTCGAGGCCGCCAAACAGAGCTACGCCGATGCCATCAAGCTCGCGCCTCGCGAGCCTGCGGGGTACCGAGGATACGGGCTGGTCGCCGCGCGAATGGGAGCCAATCAAGAGGCTCGGGTTGCGCTGAAGAGGTACCTTGCCTTGTCGCCTGGTGCGTTGGATGCAGTCTCGATCAGGGAGCGCATCGCGCGGTTGCGCTGACGGTTCTCCCTCTCTCTCTCTGCGTGCGCGGCGCTTGGCTCACGGCCTCAACATCGAGGACGAGCACGAGCACGAGGACGAGCACGAGCACGAGCACGAGCACGAGCACGAGCACGAGCACGAGCACGAGCACGAGAGACAACGAGCACGAGACCGTCCACGAACACGCGTCTCGAGACCCGCCGCCAATGTCCGGAACCGCTGCCTGCCGATCGGTGCTTCCCGCGAGTCCTACGAGCGGAGTCGTTTTCGTTGACGGGCTCGGGCTCGTGCTCGCCAAATCGTGTTCGTGTTCGTGTTCGTGTTCGTGCTCGCCCCGGGAGGACGAGGCTAGCCAAAGCCTTAAACGCAAAAAGCGCCCGCCGTCTGGCGAGCGCCTTGCTGTCCCGACAGACTCTCAAAGAATCCGACGGCGACGACCTGCGAGAGCTCGGTAACCTGCGAGCAGCAAGACAGCCCCGAGCGTAGAAGCGATGATGCCCGGACCGTCGTCGCGCATGTCGTACATCCCCAGCGCGCGCCCAATCAGCAGCGCGAGGAACGAACCTGCTACGCCGAGCAGCATCGTCACGATGATGCCGCCCGGATCGCGACCCGGCATCACAAGCTTTGCCAGCGCGCCCACGATCAGACCCACGACAAGTGCCCACAGTAGTCCCATGACTTCCTCGAGGTATGGTCAAGAGTTGTGGATCAGAAATCTGATCAAGCGGCGACCTTTGTCTGATGAACATGCTTCTTGGTCTTACTCTTGACCATGTCCGGTCGCGTAGCTTCTGTGCCGACGTTGCGCTC
>JBEGTL010000560.1:0-5540 GCA_041179425.1 Pseudomonadota bacterium
GGCCCGGCTCTGCTTGCGACGCGAGCACGACGAAGCGCGCGTTGCTCTTTGCCATCAGCTGCCGGTCGTAAGCCATCAATCGATGACACGCGGCGAGGTCGCCTGTGCCACGCAGTGGACACACGCCGGTGATCTCGCCGTAGACGGTCGCAGTCGCGGCGTCGACGCGCGTGACGTGTGCGTAGCGTCGGTTGCCGAGCAAGCGCTCCCACTCGCGACCCAGTCCCTCAGGCGTGTTTGCGACGACTCCTTTGCCCCGAATCTGACGGGTGAGCCACACGAACATGGGGGTGAGCAGGCGCTGTTCGACGACCCGACCGTAGCGACTGCGTGTGAGCGCTGCGTTGAGCCTCAGGCCACCCTGGAACATGAACCCGAGGAGCTTCTTCATGGGTCCATTGTGGCGCGTCGGCGCCCCGCGAGGCAGTGGCAGGACTGCCTGCTTTCGGTCTATTCTTGCCAGATGGCAGGGAGCATCACGCAGCTGGTGTTCGACGGGGTGGCCGACGGTTCGGTGGGCGTCACGCTAGACATCGTCGGCGCTGCGACGCGGCTGGTCCGTGCCCGCATCGCCGACCTACCCAGCAGCAGTCTCTGGTCGCGTAGTCGCATCGTCTCCATCGATGGCCAAGCCGTGCGCACAGCGGCCAAGCGCACACTCGCGGTCGACGGGGCACTCAGCCTGCGCGGCCTCTGCGCCCACGACGTGCTCATCGTGCCCGGCCTCGGGATGGCGACACCGAGCGAGGTGGCGGCCGTGCTCGCGCGGCCCGAGCTCGTACGCACCAACACGTTGCTCGCGCGCGCCGCCAAGCGCGGCGTCGTGCTCGGTGCATCGTGCTCCGCGACTTTTGTGCTCGGCGCCGCGGGCGTGCTCGACGGCGGCGAGGCCACCACGACTTGGTGGCTCGGTCCCACGTTTGCGCGTCAGTTTCCAGAGGTCAGGCTGCGTCAGGACCGCATGGTCGTTCGTAGCGACCGTGTGTTCACCGCTGGCTCGGCCTTTGCGCACGCCGATCTCGTGCTCGCCATCCTCACGCACACCGTCAGTCCCACCCTCGCCAGCCTGGTGGCCAAGTACTTGGTGCTCGACGAGCGCGTGTCGCAGGCGCGCTACATGGTGCTCGACCACCTGCGGAGCGCGACACCGTTGGTGCAGACGCTCGAGCGCTTCATCGGCCAAAACATCTCCCGACAGCTGAGTGTCGCGCAGATGGCGCGCGCGACTGCGACCTCGTCGCGCACGCTGGCGCGCAAGCTAGACGAGGCGCTCGGCGTCAGTCCGCTCCACTTCGCCCAGCGTCTGCGTATCGCGCACGCGGTGCACCTGCTCGACACCACGCACGACTCCATCGACGCCATCGCCATTCGTGTGGGGTACGCCGACCCTGCATCTTTCCGGCGCATCTTTCGCAGAGAGACTGGTGAGGCACCCAACGCGCGCCGCACCGTACGTAAGGTCGCAGCTGCTCTCCCACGTTGACTTCGACGCTAGACAGACCTTACGGTCTGCCATGACTTTCCCCCGAAAGAGCGCCTCGGCCCTCCGTGCGCTGCACCACGCGACCCTCGCGTGTGGCTTGTTGTGGGCGCTCGCACCGCATTCGGTCGCGCGGGCGCACGTGTGCATGGACGCGCCAGCGTCGCGGGTAGGGGCGGGCTGCAGCCTCGCGTCGGCGCAAAAGCAGGGGCCGTGCGGCGTCGCTCAGCGCGGGACCAAGCCCACCGAGTTTCGGCCCGGCGAGACGATCACGGTCTCACTCAACGAGACCGTCGATCATCTCAGTCACTACCGCATCGCGTTCAACCCCGACGGCGACGCGTTCGAAGACCCCACCAGCAAGGACGACAAGACGGGCGCGCACCCGTTCGTGCTGCTCGACAACATCACCGACGAGTCTGCAGCCAAGCAGTCGGTCAGGGTCACGTTGCCCAACGTGACGTGCGAGCGCTGCACGCTGCAGCTGATCCAGGTGATGTACGACAAGGGTGGCAACGGCTTTGGCGGCAACGACGGCGTGGCGCCCGACAACGATGATCTGTACTACGCGTGTGCGGACATCGTGCTCAAGGGGGAGCCGGCCACTGGCGCGCCCGCAGTAGGCGACGCAGGTAGCTCTCCCAGCGACGCTGGCTTAGTTCCACGGGACGCCGGCGCAACGCCGACCGACGCGGGTACCCCAGCTGTCAAGCGAGACGCGGCCGTGGCCACGCCAGATCCGGAAGAGGACCCACCCGCAGTGGAGCGCGATGCTGGCAAGCGTAAGGACGCGGCGGTGCCCGTCGATGAGTCCGACGACGATGCCGATGACGGCGACACTGCAGCCAAGTCGAAGTCCGACGAAGGCTGCTCGCTCGCTTCCGGAGGAGCTTCCTCTGGCGGCTGGCTCGCACTCGCGATGACTCTGGTCGCGCACCGCAGGCGCCGCAATCGACTTCGGGCTGGCTGACCGCGCCACTCTGGGGCGTCTCGACTGTACTGGGCACAACGCACCCAGTAGGTCGAGCCGCCCCAGAGCATATCCCAGGACATCAGCAACCCGATGAGCGACGATGCACCGACGCGGAACCTCCCGCGAAACTCCACCGCGCGAGTGCCTAGTGACCGACGTCGCCGAGCTGATCCGAGAACACGACCGTGGACGGGACCCCGAGCGCCTCGCGCTCAAGTACCAGAACATGCGCCAGGGCCCCTTCGTGTTCCTGCGCGGCACGTGCCACCTGTTCTACGCGCGCCTACCGGGCGGCAACGCGTGGCTCGACGCACCTTGCGTGTGGGCCTGCGGCGACCTGCACCTCGAGAACTTTGGCAGCTACAAGGCCGACAACCGTCAGGTGTACTTCGACATCAACGACTTCGACGAGGGGCTCTTGGCCCCGGCCAGCTGGGATCTGCTTCGGCTCATGGCCAGCGTGATCGTCGGCCGCGACGTCTTGCGCGTGACACGAGACGGGGCATTGACGTTGTGCGACGAGCTGCTGGCGGCGTACGCCGCCGCACTGCAGGTGGGCAAGCCACTGTGGGTCGAGCGCGAGACCGCGGTACCGCCTGTGTCCGTGTTGCTGCACAAGGTCCGCGATCGCGGCGGGCGCGACCTGCTCGAGGCGCGCACGCGAGAGAAGGGCGGGCGGCGCACCCTGCGGCTAGACAACGGCAAAGCGCTCCCGGTGAGCGACGCGCAGCGCGAGCAGGTGGCCGCGCTGATCGACGCGTTTGCGCGCGAACAAAAGCAGCCCGCGTCGTTCCGTGTGCTCGACGTCGCACGCCGCATCGCGGGCACCGGGAGCCTGGGCATCGATCGGTACATCGTGCTGGTCGAGGGCAAGGGCTCGCCCGATCGCAATCGTCTGCTCGACCTCAAGCGCGCCGTCACCCCCTCTTGGCGCGCGCTGCCAAAGCCGCCGTGTGAGCAGCCGACGTGGCCCGACGAGGCGACCCGCGTGGTGAGCGTGCAGCGTCGTGTGCAAGCCGTCAGCATGGCGCTCTTGCACGCGGTCAAGCTGGGTAAACACCCCTTTGTGCTGCGTCGCCTTTCGCCGAGCGAAGACCGCATCGCGCTGCCCATCAAGGGTGGCAAGCGCAGCCAGCTGCTGGTCAACACGCTGCAAGTGTTTGGGCGCTGCCTGGCCTGGGATCAGCTGCGCAGCAGCGGACGAGACGGCGCCGCGTCCGCCGACACCCTGATCGCCTCGGGCAAGACCACCGCTTGGATGCGCCCACTGCGCGCGCTGGCCGATCGCGCTGCCCGCCAGGTCGAGGCTGATTTCAAGGACTTTGCCCGCGCCTACGACAGCGGAGGGTTCGCCCTCTGAGCGTCTCCTGGCGATGCACCATGCATTGCCGAGGCAAGTGTCTTATGGTTGCGAGATTGGGGGGTGGACGATGGGCGGAGCCGTGCCATCGTGGTCCGCCCCACGTTTGTTCGCTCGCGCGCCCCAGGGCGTGCGTCGACCTAGCCAAAGAGTCGGAAGCCATGTCGAAGTCTGAAGGTCAGGGATCCCAAGATGCGGTCGACGAGGCGACAGGTCTTCGTCCCAGCGAGCGCGCGGCGCTCAAACAACGCCTGATCGCGGAGCGCCAGGCCGTCACCGCCCGCCTCTCGCAGCAGCGCAGCGCCGCGTTCGAGGGCGATACGCAGCTACCCGACGAGATGGACCAGGCCAACCGCGACCAAGATCTCGGGCACATCCTGCGTCTCGCCGACAAACAACAAGAGCTGCTGGCCGAGCTCGATCACGCGCTCACCAAGTTCGACGACGACAGCTACGGTCTGTGCGAGGGCACGGGCGAGCCCATCGGCCTCGGTCGTCTCAACGCGCGCCCGTGGGCGCGTTACGGCGTGGCCTACAAAGAGCAGCTGGAGCGCGAAGAGCGCCTGCACGGGCGCTGAGGGTCGCTCGTACGCTACGGTCCAGCCATGCGGCGCGTCGGTGGTTCGCCCGGGTCTCGGTTGCTGTTTCTTCGCTCGCGCGCGGAAGACCCACGCGCTTCGACGGTTCTCAGCGGGAGAGGCCTCTTCGTTTGTGCCGTTCTCGCCGCACTGCTGGCGCCCGCTAGCGGCGGTCTGCCCGTCGCAGAGGGGCAGCCGCGGCTGGGCGACGAGCTAGTCGCTCCACCCGCCGTGTGGCGCGCGTTTCGTCCGCTGGTGCTCGCCACCGGCGATGGCGACGCGGCACGCGCCGTCTCGTACCTGCGCGAGGGCACCGCCCTCTTGCGCAAGGCCGAGGGCAAGCTCGAGCGCGACGCCGCCACGCTCGCCTTCCAGACGCGCGCCGTCGACTCGCTCGAGGACTTCGACCTCAAAGCGTTCTTTCAGCTGCTGCCCAAGCGCGACGGCCCGTTTCGTTACTTTGCGTTCGAGGGCGCGCCCACGCGCTCGGCGTATCGCTTTCGAGAGCTAGAGAGCGCGGCCGCCGAGGTGAATGCGACGAGCGCGCGACGTGGCTTCGGAGATTCGTCCAGCGTGGTGCGCATGCGCCACCTGGAGGCCAAGGACGACAAACACTACCTCTTGTCGTGGCGCGGCGGTGTCGGCGTGGGTCCGCTCGCCTTCGCTTCGATCGTGGCGGGTGTGCACGATGCGCTGGCCCTGCTCGAAGAGCGCGCCGCGCCGGCACAGCCCACAAAACAAGCGTCAGACGCGGTGCCGCTACTCTTGCGGACGGCCGACGCGCAGCTCAAAAAGTCGCAGCCCTCGTTAGGCCTCGAAGATCGCCGGGTGCTCGCCGCAGCCTGGGCCAGCTTTCCCACGTCCGCGGCGCTGCTCACGTCGGTGGGTCGCACCGACGATGTGGTCGACGAGTTGCCCCGTGCCGACGGCGTGACGCGCGTGTCGTGGAACTCGCGCTGGGATGCCGCGCGCACGCGCGAGAGCTACCCCGACCTGACGGACTTTTTCCACGACCTCGGCAACCTGGCCGAGGCGCGCATCAAGCTCACCGATGCCCACGGGCTCACGCTGGCCGTGGTCCAGCTCGACTCCGAGCACATGCGTGCGCGCGTCGTGGCGTTCGTCAAAGACGGCAAGCTGGTTCCGAGC
>JBEGTL010000561.1:0-5536 GCA_041179425.1 Pseudomonadota bacterium
GGAGGAGGCGGAGGGGGCGGAGGGGGCGGGGGCGCTGCCTCCATCTCAACGACGGACACCTTTGGCGCCGCTTCTTCGGTGCCGATGGAGCCGGTCAGCAACAGCCACACGAGCAGTCCAAAGACGCCTGAGTGACCCAGCGCGGACGCAATCCATCCGGCGCGCCGTCGATCTCGAAAGACGGTGCGTTGTGCACGACTCTTCATCGGACGCTCACGTTCCGGTGGTGGGAGGGAGCTCAGTCTGAATGGCGAACTTCTCGATGCCCGCACCACGGATGATGTCGATCAGCTCCACCACGCGACCGTGCGGCACCGCGCGGTCGGCATTGATGATGGCTCGGAGCTCGGCATCGCTGCTGAGCTTGGTCCGAAGCGCACTCTTCACTTCCTCGGGACTCATCGGCACCTTGTCGACGTACATCTGTTCTTTGGCGTCGATGGAGCAGCTGACGATGGCCGGAACACCCGCAGCGGCCGTGGCGGCCTTGGGGAGGTCGACCGGGATGGACTGCGAGACCATGTACTTGGCCGTGACCATGAAGATCACCAGCAGCACCAACACGATGTCCACGAAGGGCGTGATGTTGATGTCGCTGAAGCCATCACCCGAGTCGTCGCTCTGCTGCATCGCCATGGCTCAACCCACGACCCCGGCCGGCGAACCGACCTCCTGAGGCAACGTCTCTTCGCCGCGGTCTGCCCGGCTCGGACGGTCGCTGCGCACCACGCCGTGTGTCTGCTCGGCCATCGCGTGCGCCATCACCAGCTGCGACAGCACCTCGGTCGAACCGAGGATGAGCTTGATGCGCTTGCTGAGGAAGTTGTAAGCGACGACCGCGGGAATCGCGACGGCCAGACCAATCGCGGTGGCGACGAGCGCCTCGGCGATGGTGCCCATGACCTTTCCGGTGGCGGCCGCACTGGCGGCTGCGGCGGCCGCACCACTGACGCCGTCGGGCGTCTTGAGCGCGTCGAAAGCCTGGATGATGCCGATGACGGTACCGAACAGTCCGATGAACGGCGCCGTGCTGCCGATGGTACCGAGGATGTTGACGTTGCGCTCCAGCATCGGCTTTACGCGCGCCAGCGTGCTGGCCATCGTGCGCTCGACCGCGTTGGGGCCGCGGTCTTCTTCGAGGCCGGACAAGGCCACCAAGCCAGCCGGCGAGGGAGACTCGGCGAGGCGTTTACGCGCACCGTGCACGTCGCCAGCGCGCAGCTTGGCGTTGATGACGTCGCCGAGTGCGCCGAGGTCGTCGCGCAGGCCGCGGAAGTACAAGATGCGATCGACGAGGACGGCAATCGACAGCGCGGACAGCGCGACGAGCAGCCACATCACCCATTCCGCGCCCAACATGGCGAATGAGCTGAACAGCTTGATGAGCGACAGGTGCTCCATGGCGACTCCTTCGGGGAAGCTGGCATCGGGCTCGAGAAACGAAGCGCGACCGCCAGCCTCAACTTGGCGGCTGATCTACGGCGCTTTCATGACGATTCGATGGCAAAGCAGAAAATCTGTCGTGACGGGCGGCGTCACGCGGCACGCCCACGCGCTTCGTGGTCATCTGTGCACGACACCTTACTATCCTGATCATCGTTCCCCCCGCGCAGACGAGCACAGTGCTCACGTCACAGGTCCGTCACTTCAGCTGTCACACAACTCTCACCGTCCGGCCTCGCGATCGCCACGGCCATATGGTCGCGTTCGCCTTTCATGAAGCCCGATCCGTCGCACCAAGTTTCCCACTCCGCGTACCGCACGACGCGGGGGTCGCTCATCCCTCCGCACATCGCGCAGACGCGCTGGAAGGAGACCGCGGGCATCCTCGGTTCTTTCGTGGTGTTGCTGGTGTTTGGCGTGTATCTGGCGACGCGCCCCACGAGCGCGGACCGAGCCGCTGACGAGCACGTCCAGTCAGCAGACCGCGCCCCGGAGCTGGTCGCCGAGAGCGCGCACACCACGCTCGCCGCCGCCGTCACGGCCACGGTGCCGGTGAAAGTACACGTCGAGGCCACTGGCGAGGTCAGTGAGACCAAGATCGAGCAGCCGACCCCCGCGCTCGCCGCACTCGAAGCACGCGCGCTCGCCGCGGCGCGCAGCTATCGCTACAAAGCCGCCCTCAAAGCCGGCGCTCCCGTCGATGGCTTCGTCACCCTTCCCATCCGTTTCGCACCGATGCCCAATGCGCGTCGGCTGTCGGTGAAAGGCTCGGACACCATCGGGTCCGCCCTTGGGCCGGCCTGGGCAGGCGCGCTCGAAGCCAAGCAGCCCGAGCTCCAGATCGAGATCGAGGCGCTCGGCTCGAGCACCGGCTTTGCGGGTCTGCTCGATGGCTCGGCCGAGCTCGCTGCTTCGTCGCGCGCCATCAAGCCCGAAGAAGAAGAGCTCGCCAAGAAGCTCGGCATCGAGCTGCGCCACGCCATCACCGGACACGACGGCATTGCCGTCATCGTGCACCCGAGCAACCCGATCAAAGAGCTCGACCTGGCCACCGTGGGCAAGGTGTTCGCGGGCAAGGTGCAGCGCTGGAACGAGATTGGCTCGGGCGACGCGCCCATCCGTGCGCTGGGCCGACCGTCTTACTCCGGCACCAACACCTTCTTTCGCGAGCGCGTGCTCAGCAAGCTCGGCGCGAACCTCGCATTCGGTGCGCAGGTCGAGGCCATCGAGTCGTCTCAAGTCTTGACGGGTCGCGTAGTCAGCGACCCCAACGCCATCGCGTACGTCAGCTTGAGCCACGTCATCCCCAGCGTGCGTGCGCTCGGACTGGCCAGCGCGGCAGGTAGCTCGGCAATCGTTCCTTCCGAGACCAGCCTGCGCGACGGTAGCTACCCCATCTCGCGTCCGCTCATGCTCTACTGGCGCGCAGATGCGAGCCGCGACGTGCTCGCGTACGTGCAGCTCGCGGTCTCGCCCATTGGTCAGGCCTTGGTCAAACAAGCGGGGTTCGTACCGCTCGCGCCGGGTGAGGCCAACCCCGACGCGGTGGCCGCGGGCAAGTCGGTCGAAGACGGCAAAGCATCGCCTGCGCACAAGGCAGACGAGAACGGACGCGTCTACTTCGACCCCGCCAGCGCGGCGCTCGATGCCGAGGCACGCACCGAGCTGCTCAAGCTCGCAGCGGCGCTCAAGCAGGGCAAGCGCGCCATCGTCGTCGGCAACGCCGACGCGAGTGGACGTCAGACCAGCAACAGCACGTTCGCCCGACGGCGCGCGGAGGCGGTTGCCACACAGCTTCGAGAGCTCGGGGTAGACGCAGCGAGCCTGACGGTTCAGGTTGCCAACGCCGACCACCCGATCGCAACGAACGAAACCGAAGAGGGTCGCCGCGAGAATCGTCGCGTCGATGTGTTGGTGGTGGGCAAATGAGTAGAGCCGCGTTTCCCGGAGATCAGATTCCCATGAATGTTCACGGATCGTTGTCACTCGAACGTCACGATGACGTCGCCGATTCGATAGCTCTGGACAGCACGCTTCCGGCTCGAGTGACGAACGTCATGGAACAGAAGCCGCTGATTCTCATCGTCGACGACGAGGCCGAGCTCGCTCGTACGGTGGGCTATAGCTTCGAACAAGAAGGCTTTGCCACCCGACACGCAGACAACGGGCGCAGCGCACTCGAGGCCGCGGTCACGGGCCCCATCCCGGATCTCATCGTGCTCGACATGATGTTGCCCGACATGTCCGGCACCGAGGTCTGTCGCGAGCTGCGCCGCACCGAGGTCACGCGCTCCACGCCCATCATCTTTTTGACCGCGAAGGACAACGAGATCGATCGTGTGGTCGCCTTCGAGTTGGGTGCAGACGACTACGTCGCCAAGCCCTTCAGCGTGCGCGAGCTGATGCTTCGTGTGCGAGCGCTCTTGCGACGCGCCAAGGCCACCAAGTCGGTGCCACCGAGCGGCGAGCAAAACTTCGAGCGGCTGCGCGTCGACCCCGAGGCACACCAGGTGTGGGTCGATGGCGCGGAGATCGCGTTGACTGCCCTGGAGTTCCGGCTCTTGCACACCTTACTGTCTCGACGTGGCCGCGTGCAGACGCGCTCGCAGCTGCTCGAAGACGTCTGGGGCGTGCACGCCGAGGTCACGACGCGCACCGTCGACACGCACGTCAAGCGGCTGCGCGAGAAGCTGGGTGACGCGGGCGCCTACGTGGAGACCATCCGCGGCGTCGGCTACCGTTTCCGCGGCAAGAACGCTGGCGAGCGCTGACGCGGCCCGCGTGCTTCGCAGCGCGTGTACACCAAATCGTCGCAGCGATGTCGTCAGGTTTGCACCGATTCGAGACGTGGTCGTCATCTTGATCAGCTCGTCTCCGGGGTATGAGCCCAGCCATTTCCGAGCGCGACTCCCTGCCTTTTTCGGAGCTGCTCGCCGCGCTGCAGCGTGACCACTGCAGCTGTACCGTGCGGGTCACCGACGGTCTGTTCGACGGCGAGCTACGCCTCGAGAACGGCGAGCTGGACACGGCGACGTTCGCCGGCCTCGAAGGCCGCG
The DNA here is from genome assembly GCA_041179425.1 of Pseudomonadota bacterium. Classification (GTDB taxonomy): domain Bacteria; phylum Myxococcota_A; class Polyangia; order Polyangiales; family DASUME01; genus DASUME01. Next base: position 4,500 of record JBEGTL010000561.1, read on the forward strand.
CCTCCGTGGACGCCATCCTGATCGCGGAGGATGTACGCGCCTCGGTCGTGGACGAGCTGGAGCTGTACGTGGGAGGGCCGCCCCCGCTGCCCGCCGAGTACACGACGCAGACCTTGGAGGCTGACTACACGGCGCAGACCTCGGCAGGCGAACGCGAGCCTGACGACGCGGGCGCCGACTCGGCACCCCCAGTTTTGCTAGCTGAGCCTGAGGTCGCGGTCCCGTCGGCGCCTCAGGGGTCGACCACGATGCTCGGGCAGGGTCCGTTGATCCGCGTTCCACGTCATGGCGCGATGGCCGAGGTGGGCGACGACGGCTCGCTCTCGCGTGGCGGCCCGGCCAACGTGGGGCCCGACGAAGCCATCGTCGAGGCGCGCTACCCACGCATCCAGACCGCGACCTTGGCTGGCATCGGTGCGCCGCCACCGATCCCCCTGCACGGCACCCCGAGTCTGGCGAATCCGGTGCAAGAGCTCGCGCCCGAGCAACACGCGATGATTCCCCCGCCGCCCGAAGCGCCCGACCACGCGCACCTGCGATCGTGGGCGCAGCGAGTCAGCGACGAACGAGCGCGCCACGCGCAGTGGTCTCGCGTACCCAAGGCACCTGCCTATCGCGAGAACGACGACGAAGACGAGGAAGACGACGACGCAGACACGGAGCCACACGCAGTGGCCTCGCAGGGCTCCATCTTTCCGGCGCGCCTCTCGCGCGATCGCACCAAGTGGATTGCCGCGCTGTTGTGCGCGCCCATCCTGATCGCGTTCTTGGTGCGCTCGTTCTCGTCCCCGTCGGAGCACAGCGCGCCGCCTCTCCCAGCGGTCGCGGCGATGCAAACCGCCGCGCCCGTACACGTGCCCAAGGTGATCGGACCGACGCCCTCGGGCACCGTCGCGCCCGTGCTGAGCACGGGAGGACTGGCACCGACCGTCATGCTGCGCGTGCTCGTCGGCATCGACGGCAGCGTCAAACAGGCGTCTGTCCAGGTGCCGCGACCGGGCCTTGGCCAGCTCGAAAAACAAGCCGTCGAGGCAGCG
>JBEGTL010000562.1:0-5523 GCA_041179425.1 Pseudomonadota bacterium
AACCGATGGTACAGAAGTCCAGCGGGACGCGGCTGAGCTCGGCCCAACGCGCGCGGTGACCGCTGCCGTTCTTGCCCCGGCCAACGTGTCGATCGTGGGCGAGCGCGCGCACGTTCGTCGCGCGGTCCAGAATGGAGCGGAGCTGTCGACCGGCGATCACCTCTGGTTTCAGGTCGAGGTCGAAGAGCCTTTGTTCGTGTACCTCGTGTCCATCTCCGAGGGCGGACAAAGTAAGGTGCTCTATCCCGAGCAAGGCGAGCTCCCGGCATCTCCCGGCAAGCGTCAGCGCGTGCCGACCGGTCGCGGCTTCTTCGAGGTCGACAAAGAGCTCGGCGTCGAGCGCATCCTGCTGCTGACGACCAGCGCTCCGCTCGCGCCCGACCGCCGTGAGCTACCGCTGTTGCTGGCAGACCTCGCGCAAGAGGGTGGCTGGCCAAGCGACTGGCCCTCACCGATCACACCGAACGCCGTTCTTGCGGCGCGCGCGGACACACGCCCTGGGGAGCGCGCGACGCAGGCACGCGTAGAGACGCGCGGTCTCGTGCTCGCGCCTGCCGAGGACCCCAAGCGTCAGACGAGCGCGCCCGTGCTGGTGACGGCCGAGTTCATCAGCCTGGACCACCTCCGCTAACGACGGCGAGGACAGTCCGCGAACTGTTCGAACAGAAGCGAAGACTGTTCGGAGAGCCTCCCGCCGTGCGTACGCAGCCGGCGAGATGCAGCAAACTCCCGCAAATTCCGCACTTCGAGCGCGCCCGGCCGGATGGTACGGCGGTTGCTGAGGGCCTCGGTACACGACGCACGACACGCCTTCCGCGTGGCTCCCCGTGCTCGTCAACCCATGAGCTCGCCGCCATGGCCTGTCGTTCCGCAGTCTACTTCATGCTTTCAGTCGGCATCGTGCTCTCTCCCGCGTGCAGCGACGGGACAGACTCTGTGGGCGACAGTGGCCTGCCCAGCTCGGTGGGCGACGCGACCCCCGGCGCGACCAAGCCCCTCGAAGGCGGAGTGGCTTCGTCCTTCGATGCAAGCGTGGGCCGAGGCACGACGTCGAGCGACGGCTCCCTCCCCAACGCGAACGGTCGGCAAGATGCTGCTGCAGCGGACGCGTCCGTACCACTCGAACCTCAGGTCTTGAGTAAGGAGTGCGGACTGGCGACGGGGGGACCCGATCTGCGCACCCGCGACGGCAAGCACGTGCTGGTGACTTGCCCCTCCGGTCTGAGCCTTCTTGCGTTGGATGGGACGTCGCTCGTGACACTTGTTCCCAAGGCCAGCATCCCGAGCGGCGGCTTCTCCAACCTGTGGCTCAGCGACACGAGTCTCCTCTACTTCGGGGCCAACCAGCTGGTGCGCGTCCCTCTCGCGGGTGGCGAGCGGACGACCCGTGCCATCGATATCAACGGCAAGCTCGCCCTGACGAAGGCGCGTTCGGTCGCGGTGTTTCAGCGGACCTCCTCGAATGGCTCGCAGCCGATTCCGACCTCTGCGATCGATACGGAGGGAGCGGCCCCAGAGCGTGAGCTGACAAAGGCGCACTTCGCGGGCTTCACGCTCACTGGTGACGACTCGCGGGTGCTCTTCATGCCGGGCGGTCTTGGCGTGAGTAGTGTGTCGCTTGCGGGCGGCAACGTCTTGAGTCTGGGCGAACCTGGAAGCCTGGAGATGGCGCTCCCGGACCACAGCGGCAGCCGCGTCGCCTTCAATGACTTCGCAATAGACCGACTGGTCGTCACCACGGTGGACGGGAGCTCCAAAGTTACGCTGCCAGACCTCGTCCCGAGCTGCGGCGGCGGCAGCCCGGTCGCGTTTCTGGCCGATGACTCTGGACTGCTTGCGCGCTGCAACACGCAGCTGCAGCTGATTCCGTTCGACGGCCCGCCTCTCCCGCAAGGCCCCGTGGAAATGTCTGCCACGTTCGTTGGCTTTGGTCCCGGCCGCAACACGCTGCGCCTTCAGGAGAAGGACCGGCAGAGCAGTCCAGACTTGTCGTTGTGGACGCCGACCAAGGACGTTCTGCTCGGCACGCTGGCGCGCTGCGGCACGCCCACGCTGGCTCTCGCGTCGGACGCAAGACGGGCAGCCTTCATCGACGTGCTGGGGCACCTGAGTCTCGTCGACCTGACGACCGGCGATGTGACCGCAATCGTGCGCGACCTCGTGCCTGCAGGCAGTACTTGCCGTGCGCAGCTGCGTTGGCTTCCAGACAACACGAGTCTGTTGGTCACAGCGTGCAAAGACTACTGCGAGACGTTCAGGCTCGGGACCGACGGCGCTCGCACGGGAACGCTGGGGCGAACGACCGTGTCGATGCCCACGTTCTCTCCAGACGGTCGCTACATCGTCCTGGGCACGAGCAGCGGGAGCTTCGAGTTTCGCTCGGTGGAGACTGGCGCGCGCGTGCTCGAGGCGGGCAACCACATGTGGCTCGGCGGCAATCGGCTGCTTTATACGCAGACGGTCAACTACAGCACGAACAGCCTGAGCGTGGTCGCGCTGCCGTGATGAACGAGGCAGCAGAAGCAGTGACCTACAACATGCGGCGCGGCTTCCTGTCGCCGCCAGTCAAAGGTGGATCCCATGATCGTCCGTATGGTCGCGTTGGCGTTGGCGCTTTGTGTGAGTGGTTGTCTGCGTGCGGGATCGGTAAGACCGCCGTCGCGACCCATCACGGTCTATCGAGATGCAGATGCGCTCGCTGCCTCGGACAAGCTCGTCGTCATGAGCTCGTACTACCGAGCGCGTTCGATGGACATCTTTCGCGCAGAGACGGTCGCGCATAACGACATCCTGCGGCAAGCGGATGCCGACCAGAAAAGTGCTGTCTACCTCCACTGGGTCGGCAAACGACAAGAGGCCCACATCGCTGGCACGGCTCTGTTTGCGATCGTCGAAGCCTACTCGGTCGAGCTCGTGGAGCCGACGGTCGAGAACGTTCGCGCGGTGCTCGAGAAACTCAGCTCGAGACACCGGGTCGAGTCCATGTCCGCACTGCAGCACGCCCGCGCCGCCAATATGAAGGAGCTCAGTCCGCTCCTCTTGGCCTACGTCAAAAACCCACTGGCAGCCAATGCCGGTGACGAGGGACAAGACCTGTTTCGGGACCGGCTCGTCGCGCAGGCTCTGGGTGTCTACCGCATCCTGAACAAGGACGAGGGGCGCGAGGAGCTCGTCCGCGTGATGAAGTTCCACAGTCTGGACTCCGCCCGTCTCCACGCGGGCCTCGAGCTGCTGCAGCTGGGCGCGCGCGCCGATGTCGAGAGCGCCTTGCAGGACGAGAAGTCCGACTTCGTCGCACGCTATCTCAAGCAGGCGCTGCTGTGAGTCGGCCAACCCTCGCGCAGAGCCGTCGGACGGACGGCGCGTAGCTCGCCTTTATGTCTTGTCTCCCCAGCGCCAGCGCGGCGGCGCGCCCTTCTTCCAGCAGATGACGACCAACGAGGTCACCAGCACTGCGTGGTAGCAGAACAAGAAGTACGTGCGCTCGGGCGAATGGAAGAAGGCGCTGCCTGCCGTGGCCAGCACCAGGAACCCAATCAAGACTGCCCATCCCTCCCAGCGGCGGGGGATACCCCAGCCCCAGCCGTAGCGTTTGGCCGGGAACCAGTACCGTTCGTTCTCCGAGGTCATCAATCCCTCCACTCGATCTTGGATCTTTGGCGGCGGCGCGCCAGTCGTGAGAAGGGGTGTCCCTGCCCGAACGTCGCGCGCGCCTACCGGGTTTCTCCTGTCGGAGATCGCGGTATGTTCGAGCAGACAAGGGGGTCGCCATGGAGCTCGCCTCACTCGCGCTCGACCACGTCGCGCTGCCCATCTACGACGCCGCGGGTAGCTTGCGGTTTTACACCGAGGTGCTGGGGCTGCCGTTGTTGTCTGCCCATACAGGTGATGACTGGGGCGGCCGGCCGTGGCTCATGATGACCTTTGGTCTGGAGGACGGTCGACAGCTGGCGCTGTGCGCGCTGCGCGGCGCCGCGCGTCCGCCTGTGGCAGAGCTGCCGGCGGAGACGCATCACATCGGGTTCTCGGTGGCGTCCAGGGACGCGCTGGCGGCCTGGAAGCAGCGGCTGAACGAACACCAGGTGCGCGTCACGGAAGAAGACCATGGCACGCAGCTGTCGCTCTACTTCGAGGAGCCGAACGGCTACGTGCTCGAGCTGACTACGGTCTCGAGCGGTGCGGGTGCGCAAGCGAGTGAGGCGCGGGCTGTGGTGGCCGAGTGGACGCGGGGCGAACGCTCGAAGGACGTCGCGAAGTGACGGGCACGAACGGAGGGTTTGCGTCGATGGTGCCTCGATATGCTCGTCCTGATGAGTCTCACCCTACGGGGTGACCGGTCACGGCGTCGCGAACTAAGTAAGGTTGTCTGATGTACTCTCCGTACGAGGTAGTGGGCGCCAACACTCGCCAACTGCCATGCGGTGACCGAGTCGGTGCAGGGTCGGAGCCCGTCGGGTCAGCGCAACTCTCGTGATATTGCGGACATGCGGCGCCCGGGGTGCACCCGGGCTCAGGGCGAGGTAGTTTTTCCATGGTCAAGCATGGTATTCATGGGGCCGCGGAGGCGACTATGAGCGAGCAATCCCAGATTTCGGCAACTATCTCTGCAGCTACCAAGGAGAGGCTCGACCGTTTCACCGAAAGTCACGGGCTGAAGAAGAACTTCGTGGTGGAGCAGGCGTTGCTCTACTTCATGGAGGCCCGAACGGACCTTCCCGACGAGGCGTTGGTGCCAACCCGCCTGGTCTTGGACGACAAAGCGTTCGATCGTGTGGCGGCTTTACTCGATAGTCCGCCGGCACCAACCAAGCTTCTGAGAGAACTGATGCGTGGCCAAGAGCGTTGAAATAAGATTGCTGGCGCGCGCCGATGATCGCAGCGGCTTCTCCTGCGGTCAGCCCGACATCGATCGATTCTTTGAGCACTACGCTGGTCAGAATCAGTTCAAGTTGCATCTCGCGGTGACGTCTGTGGCCCTCGTGGGTGACCACATCGCCGGGTTCGTGACAGTCGCAGCGGCCGTTCTCGAACGAGTGTCGATACCCAGTTCACGGCTTCGCAAGCGCCTCCCCAGCTATCCGCTGCCCGTGCTCCGTCTCGCGCGACTGGGGGTCGATCTGCGGGCGCAAGGGCTAGGTATCGGCAAAGCCCTTGTCCGGCACGCGCTTCACCTTGCGCTAGAACAACGCGACCGTTTGGGGTGCATCGGCGTGGTAACCGACGCGAAGCCTGAGGCGGTGCGGTTCTACGAGGGTATCGGCTTCGTCGCGCTCGACGGAGTGCGCGAGGGGCAGTTGGTCGGGGATCCTCTGCCGATGTTCCTGAGCATAGAGACCGTTGCTGCCGCTCTCGCACGCTGAGAGTACCGGCTCGAGGTCGGCTGACTCCGCCTCCCGGGACTATGCGCCCCGGCGCAGGCTCTCACGCGCGCTGAGCCGCGGAGTGAACGTGGCGAGCGCGAGCAGTGCCAGTGCGCCGATCACCCAAAGGCCGTAGTGCGCAAGCTGATCCGCCATCATCGAG
>JBEGTL010000563.1:0-5512 GCA_041179425.1 Pseudomonadota bacterium
CCGTTTTTTCACGATCGCCGCATCCTGATCGATCATGGATCAGACGGAAAGCACTATTTTTTCAAGTCCGCGGCCGCTAACTGATCGGCATTGGGTTTAGGACCGAACGGGGTGACTCGAGCCGCCCTCGAGGTCGACGTCCATGACTCTTACACTCGAGCTCAATCGCTTGCTTTTTCTCCTCATCGATCCGCTGGGTGAGCCGCTCGTCAGCTGCCCTCGACGCGGCACCCTCAGTTGACTCGCTGCAAATGGATGGATATCCGCATCCGACGGGAGTGAGGCCCACATCGAGCTCGGACGCTCCTGAGAAATAGTCCGTTGACCATGCGGCTTTGAGGTAGTTCGTAGGGCACTTTGCCATGATCGTCTTCCTTTCGTTCTTCAGGGCGTTCTCTGTTTTGGCCTCACAGGCACCTTCCGGTTCCGTGACGAGTCGAACTTGCGTCGAGGCAGGCGGTGGGAACAGCTTGCGATTGTATGGTCGACAGACGTCCTTCCGGGTCTTCTCGATTGAAGCGCAGGCTCCGACGGCACCAGCGCAGGTTGCGCTGCCTTGGTCCCATAATCGATATGACTGTCGTTCATCGCTCCATCTTCTCGCTCCAACCTCGCGAGCCGGCTGTGCACTGTCGCGCGGCGTCACACACCAACCGCGGAGCATCCCCGCCCTGCTGGGTCGAAGGTGCCACCGCGCGGGTACGGAGTGCCGAGTTGGCCGATTTTTTATGGTCTGGAATCCAGTTCAGGACGGCTCGCACTGCACGCCACAACGCGCGCGTGCGTAGGCGGTGAACAGCGTGCGCCGGAAGCCGTCCAGCACGCAGAGGGCATCGCCCTGCGTCGCCGACTGGCTCTCATCCGTCAGATCATCGAGCACGACACAAAGCCGTGCTTCGGCCGTCGTACCGACTCCGAGTGCGGAGTCGGAAGGGGAACCGTTGGCATAGATCCCCCACCCGCCGAGTCGGTCGTATGCTGACAAATGTAGTCCCTGTGCAGCGCATGCCGCGACCGCCTCTGCGTGCGAAACCTGAGACTGGCACGTCTCCTCGAGAACGGATCGCGCGTTGCGGCGCGCGTGAGCGATCGCGCGTGAACGGGCCAGGTCTGGGCTGCACTCTGTTTGAAGATGCTTTTGGCGGGCCGTCCTGCTTACAGCTCCCGGGCGAACTTCGACGCACGTATTCAGTTGTTGGAGTGCACCATTTGCCTCGTCCGTGGCGGCCGGGAGTGCGGCCGCTGCCGGGTCAGCTACATCATCGGTACCGATGGGCGCCTGGGCGGACTTGTTTTGAGACAGTCCACGAGCTGTTGGATCGCCGCCGCTGTCGTCGCTCTCCGAGTAGAGCTCGCTAGGACCGGTGTGATCGTCAAGTTCGTCGTCGAATGGCGCGCACGCGCCGACTAGCAGCAAAAGCACGTTGGCGATTTGCGCCGCTTTGGTTCCGCACTGAATCTGCATCTTCAACGTTTTCATTTCATTCCTCGTGTTTTCAGATGTACGTGTCCTCTGCCCTACTGGGTCGCGAACAGCAGCCATCGCAAGGCAGTAGGCGATTTGTCTGGAGTCACTAGTACGTCGCGAACGAGCTCCGATGTGACATCCGAGGTGCAAACTTTCGCACGTTTCATCGTGGCTGCGCCGCGTCCGAACTCAGGCCGTATGCTCGCAGTTCTCGCCTTGCGTGATCGGGGTCACAGCGCAGGTGTTCTGCCCACTGCGCTGTCGCTGGCCGCGCGCGTAGTCACAAAGGCCCTGCGCGAGGCGTTCGCGCGCACGCTTGATTTGCTGGCGTACGCAGTCGTGCGCGACGCCGAGTCGCAGCGCGATCTCCCTCCCTGAATGGCCTTCGACTTGCAGACTCAGTGCGCGCGCTTGGTGAGGAGTCAGGATGGCCGCGATACGCTCGACGTCCTCACTGACGAGCACGCGGGCTTCAGGCCCGTCTGTCGTGGCTGCGTCCGCAACATCGTGGTCCACGCGCAGCCGGTGGTACTTGCGTCCGCTCACGCCCATCATCCGCAGCTTGCCGTTCAGCTGGCTCGGACTCGTGCAGCGCAGGGTACCTTTCCCGTGTCGCATCGAAGGCCCCCCAGCCCTCGTGAATTTGGGATCGTGCCAGCTCAGCCACAGCTCGCCCACCGCCTCAGCGCGAGCGTCGTTGGCGCCGAGCCTGGTCGAATGCAAAAAAGATAGGAGCGCCTCCTCGTAAGTGGGAAGAAGGGCGGGTGTTTGCTCGTCGCGAGACACTTGGAACCTCCGTCGGCCGACCGCTCCGACGCGACCCAAGGAGGCGTCAGAATGGGCGAGGTCGACCTCGCATGGGGGAGACGGGAGTTCTCAGAGGGCGTCGCAAAAAATCTTCAAGGACGCAGCACGTTCACGTCGTCGGCAATCGGAAACGGATAGGCATGGTCCGAGTTGAGGCCAACCTGTCCACACTGACTCCAGAAGTTGCTCCCCGTGCACGTCACCGTGCCGTCCGCGAGAACGAACAACGAGTGGGTGGTGCCGGCCGACAGGGACACGATCCTCGAGCCTGAGGTGTCGACCCAAAATCGCGTGTATCCCCCCTGCGTAGATCCTGAGGTACCGTCGCCTCGCCGTCCGTTGCCCGCCTCCCCCCAGGCCGCAGCGGTCCCGTCAGCGAATAGAGCCAACGCGTGCTCATCACCGGCGGAGATCTGCACGACGTTCGTCAAGCCAGTCGGTTGTGGCCCAGCGGAGGAGGAGTAGCCGCTCGGACCGAGCGCGACACCGAGCTGGCCAATGTCGTTCAGGCCCCAGCCTTGAACGGTGCCGTCCTCAAGCAGGGCTAGCGAGAAAGAGTTGCCGGCCGCTATGCTTCGTACGTGCTCAAGCCGCACGACCGCGATCGGCGTCGGACTAAGGACGAGGTCCCAGTCTCCCACTCCGAGCTGGCCAAATCCGTTCAAGCCCCATGCGTAGGCTCTTCCGTTCATGTCGACGGCGAGCGCATGGTTTTCTCCTGCCGCGATCGTGCGGATGCCCGACAGCCCCGTCACTTGCGCCGGCGCGTAGCGCTTCATCTGGTCCCCGACGCCGAGTTGGCCAGCGGAGTTGTCGCCCCATGCGAACACAACGCCGTCGCCACGCAACGCCAGCGAGAAAGTCGGGCCCGCAGCCACTGAGACCATGTTGTTCAGCCCGGGCACTAGCGTCGGCGCGAACGTGGCCTGTGCCTGCCCCACGCCGATTTGCCCGCTATCGTTTTCCCCCCACGTGATGACGGTACCGTCAACACGCAAAGCGATTGCATGATGATCGGCCGAGGAGACGGTACGGATGCCGTTCGCCGGGACATTCTGTGGATGCCGCGTGCTGCTCTCCAGGTACTGCCCGTCACCGAGCCTGCCGTACTGGCGATCTCCCCAGGCGAGCACCGTTCCATCGTGGCGCACCGCGAAGGAGGCAGCTTGGCTCGCGCTGACCGTCGGAAGAACCTCCACGGTCCCCACGATGGGCTTGGGCCTCAGCGGATTCTCGGGAGCGACAGGTACGCTTGACGTATCGCCCCCCGGGATCGTGGCGTCCGGATCGGGGATGACCCCTCCGTCGCCGGCGACAGGGGGTCGCGCCGGCCCAGCATCAGTAACGCGTTCGGGGCCGACCGCCGCATCTCCCATTGCCTCCGCGTTTTCTGCGGAGGTCCGAGAGTCGTGATCTTCGTCGGGGCGACAGGCTGCCGCACCGAGCAGGAGAAGCGGAAGGAGGTTCGAGGGAGCGATAGAGCGGAACATGGTGAACCTGGCCTTTCGGTTAGCCGTGGTACTCGCGCCACCGCGCGGTCCTCGCGGTGCGCATACCCTCATGGTCGTGGGTGGGTCCCATGTGACGAAAAAAGTGACCGACCGCGTTGAGCCCGAAACTGATGCAGCCGAAGATGCGAGGCTGAGTCGCTTTTTTTCTCGCCTCTTCAGGTCAGCGTGGCGTGCGCGCTGATGGTCGTGTCCGACATACCGCCACCGCGAGCGGGCACGGCATGGGCCCGCGCGGTGGGCTTCGCTGGGCGCTGGTTACTGAGCGCCTTCCGAGCGGCGCCCGCGTGGGCCACGTGTCGGTGCCCCTCCTTGTCTACGGTTTCGACCCCGGTTTGCGACCAAGTGAACGTGCTCCCTCGCGTGACGAATTCTTGCGACGACCGGTGCCGGTTCCCGTCTCTACAGTGCGAGGTCAGCTCGCGAGCTGGGGTCAAGATGGTTGAAGCGATGAAGGACAGTCATCTCGACCATGCGACCAACAATGAGGCGTAGCGGATACGCCAAAACTAAAGAAGCATCGGTCTGCAATGTCGACAAAGAAGAAGAGGGACGACGCGGATAGGAACTACAAACGCCCTACCCTGCGTCATAACGCATTTTCAGCGATCTCCCCGAACGCATCGGCGCAGCCCCGAAGGGCCGAACGGCGGCAAGGGCAGCAAGACGCGGCACGTTCTGTTGCCGGCGCACGTCGTTGCCCAGCTGGAGCCGTTGCGGGTCGAACAGGCAGACGCGCCGGTGTTCGCGTCGAGCGCTGGCCGCCCGTTGCACCCGTCCAACATCCGCAAGGCACTGTCGGCCGCTGCCAGGCGAGCGGGCCTGCCGCGCGTCTCGCCGCACTGGTTGCGGCACTGCCACGCGAGTCACGCGCTGGAGCGGGGAGCTCCATTGCACGTGGTGAGCGCGACATTGGGGCACGCCTCCGTAGCGACAACCTCGCGATACCTACATGCAAAGCCGGACGATGCAGCTGGCCTCTACCTTGAGCAACTCTGACAGCGCGTTCACGCCGCACGCGCGAACTCACCGTGCAACTGCGCCGCAGCGGCTTTGTACGCCTCGTGCGCCGCCTCCGGGGTGGCGAACATGCCGATGCTGCGCGTTCTGCCGAAAAGCGTGATCTGCGCCTGCCACCTGCCGAGCCGCCGATCGAGGTGGACGCCCTTGAAGCCCGACGTGTTGTCTGATCGGACCCCCTTGTTCCTTTCGTTTTCGCTGCGCGTGCAGACCCGTAGATTACCCCGACGACAATCGAGGCCGTTTCCACTGACGTGGTCGGCCTCAGCGCCTGCTGGAGCTCCGATGATGAAGCGATGCAGATACTCCCCGGCGCGTGTCGAGGTCGACGAGCGACGAGCGTATGCCGTGCGGCGCTTCTTGTTCGGCGGAGAGATGTACCAGGGGCCAGCAGCCATGACGCGATCGTAGTCGCAAGCGTCGACGATGACTGTGTACACATCCCCGTTGCGACGCGTAATCGTGAACTCGCGAGCTTCCATAGTTGGCAGCGGATAGGAACTACAAACGCCCTACCCTGCGTCATAACGCATTTTCAGCGATCTCCCCGAACGCATCGGCGCAGCCCCGAAGGGCCGAACGGCGGCTCACCCACGGCAACGTGGTGCAGGTGTTCGACCTCGGGCGCGAGGACGACCGGCTGTTCATCGTCATGGAGTACGTCGAGGGGTACGACCTCAACCAGCTCCTGCGCGCGGTGTCTCGCGCC
>JBEGTL010000564.1:0-5505 GCA_041179425.1 Pseudomonadota bacterium
GAACCGCTTCCAAAGCACCCCTTGCTGTGCAGCCTCGAGCGTGTCTTGCCCGCTTGGCTGCGCAGGCGCGCCCAGGACCGCGGGTGCGGACGGAGCGGGGTCCGAGCCCGCCATGCCCGCCATGGCCCCGGTGCCCGCCGTGCTCCCGTTGCCCGCCGTGCTCCCGTTGCCCGCCGTACGCCCGGTGCCTGCGATGCCGCCGTCGAGCGCCGATGATGCACCGGACGAGACGGCCGAGCCGCCGGCGTCGTTCGGACCCGCCGCGGCTACACTCCCGTCAGCAAGGGGCGGCGGCGTTGCCGCAGCGCTCGGCACAGGGGTCAGCTCGTGGTCGCAGCCGAACGGGAGGACTAGCAGTGAGGAGAGGAGAAGATGTTGTGCACTGCGAAGGGACGTCTTCATCGGGCCGGGACCATACGCTCGACCTTCGAGATCGTCGACTGATGGATGAGAAGGTTCTCATCCATCTGATTTCTAGGCTTGGACGCCCGACCCCGCGCGGAGCGTGGCTGTCGACTGGGACGCCTGATGAGATCCGTACCGGGACCCTTGGAAGGGTACGCGCGACAGGCGCGCAGCCAGTGCCCTTGCATCGGACGTATCGACCAGTCGTTGGAGCAGGCTGAGGAGCGTCGGCCCTGCGGCTGAGCCTGTCTGCCCGAGCGCTCAAGCCCCTATCGAGCAAGAACGCCCGCGTGGACGTCTGCGCCGTGAGGCTGCTTTTCGCAGGTGAGTTGGCCACGCGCGGCGCCATATCAATTGAATTGACATAGATACGATCGCCCGCGAGATTGAGCTCGCGTGAGGCCCCCGCGAGTGACCGCGCACGCATAGACCAGAGCTCCTGGGAGAATCGACAATGCCAACAAGCCCAGCCGTACCCTTTCGTGCCGATCACGTCGGCAGCTTGCTGAGACCGCCCGCGCTGATCTCGGCACGCGCAGAGGCCGCTGCCGGCCAGCTCACACAGGAGGCACTACGCAGCGTGGAAGACACCGCCATTCAGGAGGTGGTCAAGCTGCAAGAGAGTGTCGGTCTGCCCGCCATCACCGACGGCGAGTTTCGTCGAACGTACTTCCACATCGACTTTTTGGAACAGCTAAAAGGTGTGGAGACGAAGGGAGGCATGACTGTCAGCTTCCGAAAGCAGGAGGGCACGGTGGACTTCGCTCCGCCTGTCATGCAAGTCACCGAGCGCGTGCGCCACGTTCGACCGATTCAGGTGAACGACTTCAAGTTTCTGCGCGCGAGCACAGACCGCACGCCCAAGGTCTGCATTCCGTCGCCCACCATGCTGCACTTTCGGGGCGGACGCGCAGCCATTAGTCACGAGGCGTACCCCGACCTCGAGCTCTTCTACGCAGACGTCGCCGCAGTCTATCGGCAAGAGCTGCGGGCGCTGGCCGCTGCCGGCTGCCGTTACGTGCAGATGGACGATACCAACCTCGCCTACCTGTGTGATCCCAAGATGCGCGAAGGGGCGCGCAGCCGCGGCGACGACCCTGACGAGCTGCCGCACCGCTACGCAAAGCTCATCAACGCCGCGATCGACGACCGTCCCGCCGGCATGGCGGTCGCGGTGCACCTGTGCCGCGGCAACTTCAAGAGTGCCTGGGCAGCCGAAGGCGGCTACGAGCCCGTCGCAGAAGTGCTCTTCAACGAGCTCGCGGTAGACGGCTACTTCCTCGAGTACGACGACCAACGATCGGGAGACTTTGCGCCCCTGCGTTTTGTCCCCAAGGGCAAACGCGTGGTGCTTGGCCTGGTGAGCTCCAAGCGCGCAGAGCTCGAGAGCAGCGACGATCTGAGGCGTCGTGTGGACGAGGCGACGCAGTACATCGATCTCGATCAGCTCTGTCTTTCTCCCCAGTGCGGCTTCTCCAGCACAGCACACGGCAACGACATCACTCCGCAAGTCCAACGAGCCAAGCTCGAGCGGGTGGTAGAGACGGCGCGCGCGATCTGGGGCGACGAGACTCTTTGACGAGCGTCAATCGACTCCTTCGACCGTCCCGCCGCGTCGCTTGTCAGCGCCTCCGTACTTGAGACCGGTGGCGAGGTCGACCACCGCGGCTTGCGCCGAGAGGTTGGCGCCGTTGGCCGAGTTGCCCGCACACGGGGGCACGCCGATGGCGGGGTCGCGCAGCGCATCGAGCGCCGAGATCGCGGAGCTAGAAAACGCGGGCGATGGCGTGAACACCACCGGCATGAATGGGCCCTTCTCGCAGAACACGCTGCCGCTGGCGCCGGCCGAGATGCGCGGCGCATCGATGGCCGCCTGCACGCCCATCTTGTGGTCGATCATGTTGACGATGGTCTGCACGATGGCGTTGATGATGCGTGAGCCGCCGGCGGAGCCCACGGTGGCGAAGGGCACTCCGCCTTTGAGCAAGAGAGTTGGCGCCATACTGCTGCGCGGACGCTTGCCAGGGGCGACGTCGTTGGCGCCGATGTCGCTCGCCGAGCTGCCTAGCGTGGGTGGGAAGTTGAAGTCGGTCAGCTCGTTATTGAGGATGAAGCCATAGCCGGGCACCACGATGCCCGAGCCAAACAGCGACTCGACTGTGGTGGTGTAGCTGACGATGTTGCCAGCCGCGTCCATCACGACGTAGTGCGTGGTGTGTGCACCCTCGTGCGCAGGTTCGGCCAGCAACGGTAAGGTCGTAAGCAACGAAGGCATGCCGGGGCCGATCATCGCACGTGTCAACGCCGCATCAGGCTTCAGCAACGCGCCGCGCGTCGTCAGGTACGTGGAGTCGAGCAGACCCGTGATGGGCACCTTCACGAAGTCCGCATCGCCGATCCAAAAGTTGCGATCGGAGAACGACAGACGCTGTGCATCGATCATGACGTTGAGAGTCTTGATGGCTCCGAAACCGAAGCCCATGCTGGCGTCGCCGAGCGGAAACTGCTCGAGCATACGCAGTTGCTGAAGCACGGTGATGCCACCGCCCGACGAGGGCGGCATGGTCTCTACCGTGTACCCACGGTACGAACCGACGAGCGGCTCGCGAACCGCCACGCGATACGCTGCCAGGTCAGCAACGGTCATCGCGCCGCCCGCGCCGCCCGTCAGCATCGCGCCAGCGGCTCCGTTGGTTCTGCTCCGCTTCTGGGCTTCGACGATCGCCGCGGCTATGTCTCCCTTGTAGAAAGCATCGGCGCCACCGCTCGCAATCAGGCGCAACGTCTTTGCCAGGTCGGGCTGCCGGAAGAGGTCACCCGACTTGAGGGGCACGCCGCCGGGAAAAAAGACCGCAGCGGTCTCCGGCTGGAGGTTCGCCATCACGAAGCCGCGATCGCTGGTGTCCACCACGTCCGAGGCCAGCAGCGGACTGACCGGAAAACCGTCCTCGGCTAGCTTGATGGCCGTGGTCATGGTCGCTGCGAGCGGCATCGTGCCCCAGCGGCCGAGCGCCGTGGTAATCGCCGCGACCGTGCCTGGCACACCGACGGACACGCCACTGGTGGAGGCGTTGGCAAAGCTCAGGGTCCCGAACATGGTCGGCGTGGCCGCGGCAGGCGCCGTCTCGCGACCGTCGATGAAATAGGTCTTCTTTTCTTTGGCCACGTAGACCATCAGGAATCCGCCGCCACCGACGCCGGAGCTCTGGGGCTCCACCACATTCAGAGCGAACTGGATCGCCGAAGCGGCATCGATGGCATTGCCGCCCATCGCGAGCACCGCGGCTCCCGCCTTCGAAGCGAGTGGGTCGGAGACCGCCACCACGCCCTTGGCGTAGCCTTTCTCGGTCGCAGACACGCCGGGAGTCGGGACGATCGGCCCTGCATCCACGCCGGCATTGACTGCGGCGTCGGTCGCCAAGCTCGCATCAAAGCCAATGCCGGCGTCCGCTCCCCCGTCGATCGCGCCGCCGCCGCTGACGAGGTCGTCGTCGTCGGTGCAGCCATAGCTCGAACACGTCCCCAGCAGGACAACCAGAACTCGTGCACGCCAATGCGACCGGCGCAGAGCGCACCAGTCCCACCGACTCTGATTCAACGACATGAGTGGCCTCTCTGGAAGACGGGAAGACAACCCCTCGCGAGAGGTGCTGCGCGCCGACGTGTGCCGGTTAAGCGAAACTTGGCTCATCGACATTTCCCGCGAATGAGCGGGCGACATCGACGCTGCATTTTCGATGTGCGCATACGAGTGTGTCGACGAGCAGACAGTCGTGCGCGGGCCGAATCGCTGTAGAGCTTGACGATGGCCACGGGCGAGCACACCGCGCGCCGACCAGCTGTTTCGGAGATGTGAGCGCCGAGCCCGGTCCCGCATCCGTTCGTCGGCATCATGTTCGACCCGAGCGACTACATCCCGGGCAGCGGCGCCAGTGTGCTCATCAACGGCCTACCGCGCTCCACGGCAGGCTCAGAAGTCAAAGCCGTCCCCCACATCTCGATGGGTGGTCCCTTTCTCAAGCCCCCAGGCAACGAAGGTGAGCTCTTCATGGGCTCCTCCACCGTCGTCGTCGAAGGCGACCCCATGGGCTTTGCAGGCCTGCCCGTTCTTTCTTGTCAGGACATCGGACTCCCCGCGCCATTTCGCACATCGAAGAG
Source organism: Pseudomonadota bacterium (assembly GCA_041179425.1). GTDB lineage: Bacteria > Myxococcota_A > Polyangia > Polyangiales > DASUME01 > DASUME01. The sequence goes on from JBEGTL010000564.1 coordinate 4,564, forward strand.
CCCGTCCAAGTCGCTCTATCTGCCCACCTCCATCGTGCTCCCCATCCCGACCGGGCCCATTGTCTTGATCGGAGGTGCTCCCACCGTCTCGATGTCCGGACTCGCCATGAAGGCACTCAGCAAGGGCTCCAAACTCATGGTGGGCGCGCTCAAGAAGAGCAAGCTCGGCAAGCGCCTCGACGGGAAGATGAAGGGCCTCAGCCAGTACCTCAACAGCAAAGCCGACAGCGTGTTCAAGGAGCTCGGCATCGAGCATCACACCACGCTGCGCAACAAGGTCAGACACACCATCTGCACCGTCACCGGCCACCCTGTCGACGTCGCCACCGGCAAGCTGTTTACAGACTTCGTCGACTTCGAGCTGCCTGGCCCCCTCCCCTTCAAGCTCGAGCGCATTTGGTACAGCACCTCAACCTACGTCGGTCCGCTCGGCCATGGCTGGCATGCCAGCTTCGACATGGCACTCGCCGAAGACGACCAAGTCGTTGCGGTGCGCATGGGCGACGGGCGCGTCGCGCTCTTCCCGGCTCTGAACGACGAGCTCTCGTACTTCAACACGCGCGAGCGACTCACCCTGACGCGCGTTCGAGGAGGTTACCGCGTTCTCTCTGCGGACTCAGGTCTCACCTACGGCTTCAGCACCGCTGGGCGGTCCTTTGAGCGCGCGGCCCCACTCTCGTCCATCGAAGACCGCGACGAGCGCCGCGTGTCTTTTCACAACGACCATGAGGGGCGTGTCACGCACGCGGTCGACGCTGGCGCTCGTCGCTGGGATTTTCGGTATCACCCGACCAACGGCCTTCTCTCCGCGCTCGTTACCAGCGGCGATGGCTAGTCGCTGTCGTCGATCCAGCAGAGGGGCAAACCACCCTCGGCTACAGCTCCGACGACGACGTCGACGCAGTCGTCACACCTGATGGCGCCCTGACCAGCTTCCACCGC
>JBEGTL010000565.1:0-5505 GCA_041179425.1 Pseudomonadota bacterium
CTGAGCCGCGCTGCCGAGCCAGCCGGCCTCAGCATGCTGGAGCGATACGAGTACTACACAGGAAGTCCGGCGCCGCAGGCATTGCGCGAAGCGTCGGAGCGTGTCGCCAAGATGAGAAGTGCGCGTGGCCCCGTCGATCCAAGCGCACGCGTTGCTGCCTCCGAGCACGGCGCACCAGTGAGCTTGGGCATCGTCGACAAAGACCTCAATCAGGCGCCCGCGGATCGCACGTGGTTCGTGAACAACTTCTGTCAGCCCACGGACCGTTTCTGGGGGACTTTGCGCGGAGAGACCATCTTCGTTGCGGATTCGTGGTGGTCGAACAGAACAGAGTATTTCCGAACCGGTGTGTATATGCTGAAGGGCGTGGCCAACGTCCAAATGTCCTGCAACGGAGATGAGCGCCTAGGTCGTCCGATTAGCAACGTAGGTTGGTTCATGAGCCGACGCTGCGACAGCGCTATCAATCGCCCCGTGGAGTCCAGAGTTTCGGCCGCTCCTACGACGGAGTATCTCCACTGCGTCAACTTCCACTTCTGACGCCTCGGTCTGATTGAGGCGCGCCCTGGGCAGGCGTGCGTGGAGTCGTCACAGCCCCGTCAGCTCTCCGGGCACCGCGGTGATGTTCCAGGTCCACGTCTCGCGCGGGTTGTCGCGCTTGAGGATCACCTCGTGCGAGACCTTGCCGTCTTTCCACGTGTAGCGGCGCAGCTCGCCCTGATCGTCGGCGGCGACGTAGAGCTCGTCTTTGCGGTCTTCATCTAGATCGGTCAGCAAGGCCGCGTGCTCGAAGCCCGAGGAGTTGGCGTCGATGTTCTCAATGGTCCACTCCTTTTTGCTGTCGGCGCCTGGCCGCAGCAGCCACACGCCGCTGCGGAACGCGGCCGCGACCAGCTCCTTTTTGCCGTCGCCGTCGACGTCGCCCGCGGTCAAGAATCGACAGTAGCGATCTTGGATGCGCGCGACGACCTTACCCTTGGTGGGCGGTGTGTTGGCGTCGTAGCGCAGGATCTCGACCGGCTCGACGATCTCGACGTTGTTGCGGTCGCCCTTGGTGAGCGCTTCGACCGCGACGTACAGCTCGTCTTTGCCGTCGCCGTCGACGTCTTTGACGAGGATCTCCTTCGCGTGGCGCTTGCCCAGGTCGGCCACCACCTTGCGACCCTGCTTGAGCTTGGGCACGTAGCTCACCACGTAGCCGCTCTGCTCGCCCGCATCGAGGCGGTTGGGTTCGCTCGGCGTGGCGTAGATCTCGGTCGCTCCGTCTTGGTTGAGATCGCCGAGCTCGATCTCGTGGATGAACGTGTTGGGCTGCTTGTCGAGCCGCTCGACGTTCCACTTGTCGCCCTCGCCCCGCGTGAGGTAGGCGACGATGCCCTGATCGTGCGTGCCGACCACGATGTCGACACGCCCATCGCCGTCGACATCGCCAAGCTCTGCGTCACGCATGCGATCGAACTTGCCGCCGAACGCCTCGGTCCAGAGCGTGGTGGACTTGAAGCCCTCTGCGCTCGAGCCCCAGCTCTTGATGGCTGCCTTCATGCCACCGAGCGTGATCAGCTTGGGCGTCTCGCCGGGCCACATGAGGGCGAGCCCTTTGTGGAACACGTTGCTCTCTTCGTCGGAGAAGCCGGTGGTCTTCCACGTGCCGTCGCTCTCGGCGATGAACTCGAGCCGCGCGGGCTTGGGGGTGGCCCCCGCAAACTGCGAGAGCGCCAGCGCCAACGCCCGCTTGGGCCGACGCCCACGCGGCATGGACTGGTCTTCTTGCGGCGGTGCCACGACCGGCGCCTCGGTCTTGGCGACCTCACTGGGAGCGGCCGGCTTGGGCTCTTCTTTTTTGCTGCACGCCGTCCCCACCAGGGAGCTAGCGAGCACGAGCGACAAGGCACCTACGAGAGCGGACGTTTGCTGGGCTTTTTCGCGCTGCATCGGGCCCGTTTATAGCGCACCTCGGAGATCGAATGGACCTTGTTGATCACTCGTTGGCGTAGCCCAGCGCCTTGAGCCGATCTTGCGCCGCCTGATCCATCGACACGTCCACCTCGCGCGCCTTGAGAGCGCCGCTGCGCGCCGTCTTGCTTGCGGCCTCGAGGTCGTTCTCGCGACGCGCCAGGGTGGGCTGCTCTTTCTCGGACAGGTCGACCTGCTCTTTGGGGTCGCTGTCGATGCGGAACAGCTCGCGCTCCTTGAGCCCACGCGGGTTGCCGGCGTTGGCGCTGATCACCTTCCACGCCTGCCCTGCCTCGCTGACGCGGGTCGACTTCAGCACGTTGCCCTCGTGGCTCTCTTCCGCGAAGGTCTGTTGTTTGCCGCGGAACAGGTCGATGCCTTGTACGCCCTCCGGGATGGGTAGCTTGCTCAGGCCCAGCAAGGTGGGCATCACGTCCACCGACTCCACCCAGTGTGCGATACGAGTGCCCGCGCGGTCGCCACGCGGCAGCTTCACGAACAGCGGCACGTGCAGCTGCTCGTCGTACAGCGACGTGCCGTGCCAGAAGCCGCCGTGCTCCATGAACTCTTCGCCGTGGTCGGCCGTCACCACGATGGTCAGTGCGTCGTACAGGCCGCGCCGCTTCAGCTCTGCCACCAGCTTGCCGAAGTGTTGGTCCCAGTAGGTGATCTCTCCGTCGTACAGCTTGCGCAGCTTGTCGGCCTCGCTCGGGTCCGGCTTGACGTGCGCCGCGCGCGAGTACCCGACGCCGTTGTAGGGGTGCTCGTAGTAAGGGTCGTGCGGGTCCATGAACGCGGCAAACAAGAACCACGCGCCGCTCTTCTCACGCGCGTCGAGCCAGCCCAAGATCTCGCGGTTGAGCACCTCGGCATCTTGGTAGGCCGCGCCTGGTCGGCTCGAGCCGACAGCCGCGCGCGCACGCTCGTCGACGCGACGCAGCACCTGCAAGAGCGAGAGCTTGGCTGCGGTGTCGCTGGCGCCAAACAAGAAGTCGGGCGCAAGGTAGTGGTACTCGTCGAAGCCCTGCTGGAAGTTGAAGAACGGGGCCACGTTGTAGTTGGTGACGATGCCGCCGGTGGTGTAACCGCCGCGCGCGTACAGCTCGGCGACGGTGTCGACGGCGTCGGGCAGGCTCGCCGACTTGGACATCACACCGTGGCTCGAGGCGTAGCGACCCGTCATCAAGCTCGCGAAGCTGGGCCGCGTCCACGAGGCATTGGCGTACGCGTTCTCGAACCGGACAGCGTCTTTGCCGAACGCGTCGAGGTGGGGGGTCGTGCCGGCGCGGTAGCCGTAGCTGGGCAAGTGATCCGCGCGCAGGGTGTCGACCACGATGTACAGCACGTTGCCGCCTGCAGCCGCGCGCGGGCCGGGCGCGCCCTTGCCGTCACGCAATGCGGTCGCGCGTTCACCGCCCAACGACGAGGCCGCCAGCGCGATGCCGATCGCGATCGTCGCGAGGCCGAGTGAACCGACAGGGCGCAGCAACAGACGCGTGGGACTACGAGCGGCCAGCGCGCGCAGCGCAAAGAATAGCACGGCGTACAGCGCGATGGCCGAGCCGAGCGCGCTCAGCAGCACCACGACACCCTCGATGCTCTTGAAGACGAGCTCCTCTTGGTAGACGTCGCGCTGTACACGAAAGAGTCCGATCACGAACCCGAACACCGCCGCCAGCAGGGCACAGAGGTGCGCGAACGCCGTTTCCTCGGGCAGCGCGCGCCGCTGCATCAAGCGGCCGCTCAACGCGAGCGCCGCAGCGCCGAGCGCGCCCAGCGCAGCACAGATGACGCCGTACGTGGTGGCTCCGAAGAACCACACGTCGCTCTCCGCCTTGCCGTGGGAGGCGACCACGATCGCCCACGCTTCCCCGAGGCCGACCAACAAGCCCGCCAACAGACCTGCACCCAACCCGATGGCCAAGCCGCGACCGACCCGCGGCCACGCCGACTCCGGCACGCGCTCGATCTGCGCGCGCACGACGTCTTCACGGCCCTCGTCTTCGACCACGATCGCCGGAATGGGCACGTAGTCCGACTTGCGCATGAGCAGCACCAAGCCACCGAGCGCCGAGATGGCCATCTCCACGCTGAAGCCTACGATGGGGATCAGCACGGCCTGCTCGGGAGGCACGCCCACCATCGCGTACAAGCCGACGGCGGCTCCCTCGCGCAGCCCCACGCCGTTGGGTGTGACGGGGATGTGCGCCGCAACGTTCTGCAGCACCGAGACGAAGAACAGCTCGGTCCACGGAAGCGGGATGCCCAAGCCCTTGGCAGCACAGACGTAGATCAGCCCGTTGAAGGTGTGCGTGCCCATCGCCAGCAGCTCGCTCTGGCCGAGCAGCCAACCTTTGCCTTCGTAGGCGCACACTGCATCGACCATGTTTTGCAAGCGCTGACGCACCGCGCCGGGCAAGCGCTCGCTGATCAGACGCACCACGCGCGGCCGCCACAAAATCGTGAACGTGACGGCGATCAGCGAGCCGAACACGCCTGCCAGCAAGGCAAAACCCTTGGCACCCACGTAGCGCATGCCGAAGAAGCAGCTGATGAAGGCGACGATGCCGACGGCGAGGTTGCCGAGCACCATCTCGATGCCGATGCTCGCCACCGCGCGCGCCGTCTTGCCGGTGTGCTTGCTGATGTCGTAGATGCGGTAGCCGCCGAGCCCGAGGCCACCGGGGGTCACCGCGCCGAAAAAGCGGCCGATCATGAAGGTGCCGAACAGGTGCCGCCATGGCGCGCGGATGCCCTGGCCCACCAACAGCCGTTGCCAGCGCACGAGGCTACAGCCGATGGCGGTGAGCAACGACAGCGCCGACGCCACCACCCACGGCCAGCGCAGCTCCTTCAGGTGCACGACCAGCTTGTCGGCATCTTGGCGCTGGTAGATCTTTTGAAAGATCAGATAGATGATGCCCGCCGAAACGAGGCACTTCAGCGCGAACCAAAGCTGCTTTTTAACACCCTGAGCCATGGCCTGTTGGACTAAGCCGCGGCGCAGTGACCGTCAAGTAAGAGGGACGCCTCTGGCCCCAACCAGAGGATTAGTCGTAGATGTGCTGGGCCAGGTAGTTCTCTTTGCCTACTTCGCGCACAACGTTCAGGTGCGCTTCGAGCTCGTCGGCGCTGTGCTCTTCGCCCTTGAGGATCTCCTCGAGCATCTCGACGGTCCCGTTGTCGCCTACGTCTCGGACGATCTTGATGGCCTTGTTGAGGCGCTCGATGGCGGCGGTCTCGAGTGCGAGGTCGAGCTCGTGCTGCTCGATCGCGTTCTCGCCGACGCGCACCGGGTTGAGCCGCTGCAGGTTGGGCACGCCGTCGAGGTAGAGGATGCGCGCGATGATCAGGTCGGCGTCCTTCATCTCCTCGATCGACTCTTTGCGTTTCCACGCGTAGAGCTTCTTGTAGCCCCAGTTCTCACACATCTTGGCGTGGATGTAATACTGGTTGATGGCCGTCAGCTCGGCCGTGAGGATCTCGTTCAAAAGATCGATTACCTGCGGGTCACCCTTCAGGGCGCTCTCCTTAAAAGTCAGCGGCGCGACC
>JBEGTL010000566.1:0-5502 GCA_041179425.1 Pseudomonadota bacterium
AGGCGGGCGCCCTCGGCGTCGATGCGGCCCTCGTCGGGCGAGAACACCACGGTCGACAGGTCGACCACCGGATACCTGTCGGTGGCGACCAAGGTCACGCGGTTGTCGCCGTCGGCGCACGCGGTCGCATTGGCTGCGACGTGCAGGTCGATGGACTGGCCAATCGCGCTCTCTTCGGAGGGCGGCTTGGCGAGCCGGCCGTGCAGGTCGATGTTCCAGCCGCCCAAGTCTGCTTCACAGGCGACGCGTCCCTCGCCGAGGGAGACGGCGCGCGACCCGATGGGGACTTGGATCAGCTCCGCGCGCGCCGCCGAGGCACCGGCGAACAGGCCAACGAGCAGCACGAGGACAAAGCGAGCGGTGGGCCAGGACGGTTTGCGAGACTCCAAAACCATGGTCGCGCAGGATAGCCCTTCGGCCGCCGCTCCGCGCCTTGCTGCGCGATCGCAAGGGCCCGGCGTGGACGGCGCGCGGCAGGCAACTGTGAGGAAGGCCGCGCGATCGTTCGAGGACCACCTCACACCCGACCGGTTGGTAGACGGGACGTCGGTATCGGGCACCACGGGAATGAGAAAGGCCCAATTTTCTAACTGGCGCGAACCCGACCGTGGGGTAGTCTTCTGTCGACCGCGCGGTAGACAGCGCGGTCTTTTCAAAGGACTTAGGAGCCATGCCCACGTACAAGGCGCCGCTTAGAGACATGCGGTTTCTGCTGAATGAAGTGTTCGACTACCCCGCCCACTATCAGAAGCTGAAGAGCGGCGCCGAGGCGACGCCCGACATGGTCGACGCCATCCTGACCGAGTGCGCAAGCTTCTGTGAGGACGTGCTCGGGCCGCTCAACCAGCGCGGCGACGCCGATGGTTGCGAGCTGGTCGACGGGCAGGTCATCACGCCCAAGGGCTTCAAAGAGGCTTACAAGCAGTTCGTCGCGGGCGGCTGGCAGGGACTCTCGCACCCGGCCGAGTACGGCGGCCAGGGTCTGCCCATGACCATGGGCATGTTCAAACAGGAGATGATGGGCACGGCCAACTGGTCGTTCAGCATGTACCCGGGGCTTAGCCTCGGCGCGATGAACACCATCATCCTGCACGCGCCCGAGCCGCTGAAGAAGGTGTTCCTCACGCCGCTCACCGAGGGCACCTGGGCCGGCACCATGTGCCTGACGGAGCCGCAGTGCGGCACCGATCTCGGTCAGGTCACGAGCAAGGCCGTCCCCACGGGCGACCGTACGTACAAGATCACCGGCACCAAGATCTTCATCTCGTCGGGCGACCACGACTTGGCCGAAAACATCGTGCACATCGTGCTCGCTCGCCTGCCCGGCGCGCCGCCCGGCACGCGCGGCATCTCGCTGTTCATCGTGCCCAAGTACGTCCCGGCCGACGGCTCCGGCATCGGCGAGTTCAACAACGTCGTGTGCGGCTCGCTCGAGCACAAGATGGGCATCAAAGGCTCTGCCACCTGCGTCATCAACTTCGACGACTCCGTCGCGTGGATGATTGGGCCCGAGAACAAGGGCCTCGAGTGCATGTTCACGTTCATGAACACGGCGCGCATCGGCACCGCGATTCAGGGCGTAGGCGCGGCCGAGCTCTCGTACCAGGGCGCGCTGGCGTACGCCAAAGAGCGTCGCTCGATGCGCGCGCTCTCAGGCAAAAAAGAGCCTGAGAAGGTCGCCGACGCACTCATCTACCACGCCGACGTGCGTCGCATGCTGTTGACCATGAAGTCGATCGCCGAGGGCGGTCGCGCGATGTTGTACGAGGCGGGCAAGTACGCCGACTTCATGACCGAGGCCATCCTCGACAACGACGAGAAGTCGCGTCTGCACTGGGACGACAAGCTCGGCTTCTTTACGCCCATCCTCAAAGGCTTCCTCACCGAGCTCGGCACCGAGGCGGCCAACATCGGCATCCAGGTGTTCGGCGGTCACGGCTACATCAAAGAGCACGGCATGGAGCAGATCGCGCGCGACACGCGCATCGCCACGCTCTACGAGGGCACGACCGGCATCCAGGCACTCGACCTGTTGGGTCGCAAGGTGCTGCTCATGACCAAGGGCAAGGCCGTCCAGGAGTTCACGGGCAAGGTGCTCAAGTTCTGCGCGCAGAACGCGCGCAAGAAGGAGATGCTCCCGTTCATCTGGACGCTCAGCAAGTACTGCGCGCAGTGGAACTACCTGACGGTGCGCATCATGCTCACGGCCTCCAAAGACCGCGACGTGGTCAGCTCGGCAGCGGTCGACTTCCTCATGTTCTCTGGCTACGTCACGCTCGCGTACTACTGGGCGCGAATGGCGGCGGTTGCGCTCGACAAGCTCGAGAAGGGCAACGGCTCCGAGTCGAACGAGTTCTACACGGCCAAGCTGCAGACCGCGGAGTTCTACTTCGACCGTCTGTTGCCCCGCGCCAAGTCACACGCCGAGTCGGCGCTCGCGTCGACCAAGAGCGTCATGCAGATGCCCATCGAGAACTTCTCGATGGCTTGAGCCACCGGACGTCCGCCATCCGGACACGCGCGCGGGCCACCCAATCGGTGTCCGGAGTCGCTCTGGTACAACGTCCGAAGCCAACGACATGAGACACAAAACGGCGGGGCGAGCAGCCTCGCCGTGTTGCGTTTGGGGTGATCCTCGCCGAGGCACCGAGTGGTGCCACTTTGCGCACTGGGGGCAGCCTGCTGTGACGCATGTGGCTGTGCGCCTCACTATCTGTTCAGCCACACCCTCCGCGTCCCAGCAAAAGGGTCGTGATCTTGGGTAGGGCAACGCCGGGCGTCGCGCTGGCCCGCGATCTGCACAGCACCTCGCCAGATTCACTTGGAGTGAGGTACGACGTGTCCGACGGGTTGCACATCAGGTGGCGAGAGACCGCACCAGACCGAGGTCTCTTGACCTTCGCGCTGGCCGAGATCGACGCCCTGCACAGCCAGTGGCCGGAGACCCTGCAGTGCAACATCGTCATCGAGCGAGCGCCGCTGCTGTTGGCCGCCGATGCCGATGCCGACGCAGACGCCAACGACGAGCCGCGCTACTACGCGCAGGTCGAGCTCGACCTCGGCCGTCGCTCGCCCCGCGTCAATGCCCGGGTGCTGCACGGCGACCTCTACGTCGCGCTGCGCGCAGCCTTTACCGACCTCCGCGTCGCCATGCCCACCTACGTGGGGCACACAGACGTCAGTGCAGAAGTCGCCGCCTAAACAGGGCCGCCTCTCGCGCGATACGCACGCTTAGGCGACCTTGTGCGTTCAGGTTCCGGCTTTGGCCAGCGCTGCGTCGATCTGGCCTGAGAGCACCTCGAAGTTCGTCGGGTCGGCGATGCGCGCGCCGTTGATGAACATCGAAGGCGTGCCCTGCACGGTGACTTCTTCGCCGAGCTTCATCTCTGCGTCGACGGCAGGCGCGAACTCCTTGGAGTCGAGCGCCTTCTTGAAGCTCGCCACGTTCAGACCCAGCTCCTTGGCGAAGCCGTCGAGCGAGGCACGGTCGAGCTTCTGCTGGTTGGCGAACAGCTTGTCGTGAAACTCCCAGAACTTGCCCTGCGAGTGAGCAGCCAGCGATGCCTCGGCGGCCGTGTGCGCGTTCTTGTGGAACGAGAGCGGGAACTGGCGGAACACGAAGCGCACCTTGTCGCCGTACTTCTCTTTGACCTTGTGCGTGATCTCTGCCGCACGCGAGCAGAAGGGGCACTCGAAGTCAGAGAACTCGACGATGGTGACCTTGGCGTCGTCGGGGCCGAACGCGGGTACCGCGCCCCCGGCGATCTTCGCGCGCTTCTCCTCGTCGAGCGGCTTCATCCGGTCTTCTTGCTGCTTCAGATCGGAGAGCACCTCGGGGTAGTGCTGCATCATCAGCGCGCAGCGGTCGGGCGTGAAGGTCTTGGTCTGCGTCTTGACCATCTCGCAGCTGCCCGTCTCGGCACCGAGATCGCCGCACAGCTTGGTGACCAGCTCTTCACACTTCTTCTTCTGCTCGCCCAGCTTTTTGATGGTGAAGCTGACGTTGGTGAGAGCGACGGCACAGGCCTCGGGCGCGAGCAGCTCGGTGGCAGCTTTGATCGTCGTGCAGTTGCCAGACTCTTCGCCACCCTCTTTGCACACCCGCGCGGCGTAGTCGGCGCACGAGGTGGGGCTGGCCTTGGCGGCGGCGGCCTTGCCGGGGCCCTGGCTCTTGCTGCAGGCAGCAGCGGGCGAGAGCGCGAGGGCCAGCGTGATCGTGGACAGCGCCATGCGCGCGCGCGGGCTGTAGGTAGACAGTTGTTTCACGAGCTTTCCTTCTTCGTAGGGGCGCAGCCTGATCTGCGCGCGGAGCTTGTTTGGGGGGCGCAGAGGATACGTGCGGTTGAAGCGCCTGCCCAGCCCCGGCGTCAAGGCCGTGCGTAGCGCGTCCGGGGCGGTTTGGCCGCTCGGCGCACCCCAATCGCGGGCCGTGACCCTCCATGCGGGCCAGCGCTCTTGCTGGAGCGGCCTCGATACGTACCTAGCCGACGAGGAGAAACGAATGCCGCATCGAGCTTACTGCGTGCCTGCCCACCCATCGCTGACCGTGATTTCGCTGGCCTCGTTGGCCTCGCCACGTTGCTGAGCGGCCTCGGGGGCAGCCGGGCCCATGCCCAAGACCTGGCTGATTGCGGCAACATCTACGTCGAAGCCAACGCGATGTGTGAGCTGGACCCGCCGTCCATCGATTGCAACGTCGCCTGTGAGCCGATCCGGCTGGAGGCCGCCTGTGCGGGCGAGGCCTACCTCAAGTGCGATGGCGGCTGCGATGCAAACGTCGACGTAGGCTGTAGCGTCAGCTGCGAGGGCAGCTGCACCGCCGCCTGCGAGGCCGACCGCGGCGAGTTCGACTGTCTCCTCAAGGGAAACGAAAGCCCACGCTGAAGTCCCAGGTGCGGCCAAAACCAAACTGCACGTTTTGTTTGCGCGCGATGGTGGTGCCGTCGGGCAGCTTGATGCTCTGCGGATCGCTGATGTAGCCGCTGGCACCGGCACCGAACGCGAACTCCGCGACGAGCGCGAGGTTGTCTGTGACGTAGACCGTGGCGTGCGCGGGAATGCGTCCGTAGAGATCAGCCGCGTAGCGCCAGTCGTCGGCGCGCACCCACGCTGCCTTGAGACCAAAGCCAAAGCCGAGGTAGAGCGGATTGGCGACCTGAAACTCGAAGGTGGGCCCCGTGTACACGCCGTACGCAGTGGCAGACGGCGCAAGGGTGAAAAAGGGCTCGAGTCGAAAGCCGACGCCGGTTCCGCCGAGCTGGATGGGAATCGCGAGGTGCAGACCGCGCCGCGCCTCGGTGTGACAACGCTCGTCCACGATGTCGCAGCCGCCCGTGCCGATCAGACCTGCTGCGCGCAGCGCGCTTTGGTCGAGGTTTTTGGCGTTGCTGACGTACGTGGGATTTTTGACGTCGCCCGTACCCACGCGCGCGATGCCGACCTGCAGGCCCAGGGCAAAGGGTCCCATCGGAGAGCGCTTCTTTTTGGGCTCGCTCGCCGTCT
>JBEGTL010000567.1:0-5499 GCA_041179425.1 Pseudomonadota bacterium
CGAAGATCAGGAACGCGTCCTGGAAGCGCGCAAACCACGTCGAAAGGTTGCGTTCTTGGAAGAGGACGCTGCCCTTGTTCACCATCCGCTAACCTTCCAAGCCAGTCGAGAAGCCCGCTGCGCTGCTACGTTAGCATCCTCGGCCGTGAAGCGAGGAGACGCCACTTGTCGGGCACTTCTTTTTGCCGGTCTCCTGCTTTGGCGCTCGCGCTCGCGACGCGCGCTTCGGCCTCTCCCACCCGTTGGCGTCGCGGTTCGCGCGCTGTGGGTTTGAAATTGGGCGCGGTATTTGGCATGTGTCCGGCATGGCAAACGAGAGCAATGCCTTCGCTGAAGTGAAGGTCGACAAAACCAACCTCTACAAGGAAGAGTCTTTCACGGATCTGAAGGTGGCGACGATCCGCCGCCTTTCACCCATCCGCGAGGATGGCACCCCCGACACTGCGCGCCCGGTGCTCTTCACCGGCGAAACAACGCTGATGTCGGACCGTGGGCCGCTTCCCATCCAGTGCTCCATCGAAGCCAAAGACCTGAACGAGGCCATGGACAAGTTCCCTGACGCCGTTCAGGGCGCGGTCGAGAAGCTGATCGACCAGGCACGCGAGATGCAGCGCCAGCAGATGTCGCGCATCGTCGTACCCGGCCAGGGCGGCGGCGGCTTGCCCGGTGGCGGGCTGCCGGGTGCGGGTGGGGGCAAGCTCATCTTCTGACCGGCGACCGGTCACGAGCGCGCGGCGGACAAAACGCGCGCCCTTCCGGAATCACCCGGGCCCTTTCGGTGTCCTACACGACGTTGGCATTGACACACACATAGCCTGGTGTAGTCATGCAAGTGCGGGTCGGTCAGTCGAAGGGAGGGCGACATGGGGGACAGCAACGCACGTAGTGCGCTCCGCGCGATCGAGGTGACGTTCCGGGGCATGGCTCCTCGGGACGCCCTCGTGTACTTCGTCCGCCGCTGCGCTTCGGCGCGGCACTTACGCGGAGAGGCACTGCGCGCATCGCTGCAGCACTTGCCAGCGCAGGGTTATCAGGTGGCCATCGAGCTGCGCACAGGCGGGCGCGTGTTTCGTGCGTCGGCCATCCACACCGCGGCCATCGTCGCGGTCTGCCGCGCCTTCGAGGCACTCATGCCACCCCCCATGCAACCCGCGTAAAACAGGCACGCCTGCGCCGCGATCCGGGCCGCGATCCGCCACCGCTTCCTGCGCTCCCTCCTCACGGACAGGAAGTCCGTTGTCGGGACTGCTCGGAACCGGCGGCGCCTCGCAACCCGGCTCGCGACGCATGCGTGCCTGTTTTTGGAACTGGATACGTCGCGGTGCTCGCAACCGGCGGCGCCTCGCAACCCGGCTCGCGACGCATGCGTGCCTGTTTTCGAACTGGAGACGTCGCGGTGCTCGCAACCGGCGGCGCCTCGCGAACCGGGCGTGCCTGTTCACCGGCAGATATCGTGGCGGGCGTGGCTGATTTGAATCTGCAGCGGCTGCTGCGTGCCGGGAGACTTGCCCTCGCCGCCCGTATTCGCGTCGATGTAACTGGTGGCGACGCTCGCCCGACTCCGGTTCACTTGCCTTAGGAGAAGCCATGATCGAGTTGTTCACTTCGCCCACGCCCAACGGTCACAAGGTCTCGATCGCGCTCGAAGAGCTGGGCCTGCCCTACCGGGTTCGTCCCATCTCACTCGCTGCGCAGGAGCAGAAAGAGCCTTGGTTCGTCGCCATCAATCCCAACGGGCGCATCCCCGCCATCATCGATCACGACAACGACGACTTTGCGGTGTTCGAGTCGGGGGCCATCCTGATCTACCTGGCCGAACAAAGCGGCAAGCTGCTCCCGCGCGACGCCAAACAGCGCTCGCGCGCGCTGCAGTGGCTGATGTTCCAGATGGGCGGCGTGGGGCCGATGATGGGCCAAGCCAACGTGTTCGTCCGGTACGCCCCGGAGAAGATCGACTACGCCATCGGCCGCTACCAGCGCGAGTGTCGAAGGCTGTTCGAGGTCCTCGACACGCACCTTGCCGGCCACGAGTACCTCGCCGACGAGTACTCCATCGCGGACATCGCGACCTGGCCCTGGGTCTCCGGCTACAGCTGGGCCAGCCTCTCCATCGACGGGCTCAACCATCTGTCGCGTTGGCTCGAGTCGATCCGCGCGCGCCCGGCCGTGCAGCGCGGCATCGCAGTGCCCCCGCGCCCCGAACAACCCGACGAGGCCCGCGCCAAGTCAGCGGCCAGCATCCTAGTCTGACCAGCGCCGCTGCGCCGCCGGCTCCGAGCACCGCGACGTACCCAGTTCCTAAAAAACAGGCTCGCATGCGTCGCGAGCCTGGTTGCGAGGCGCCGCCGGTTCCGAGCAGTCCCGACAACGGACTTCCTGTCCGTGAGGAGGGAGCGCAGGAAGCGGTGGCGGATCGCGGCCCGGATCGCGGCGCAGGCGTGCCTGTTTTACATCTTGGAGATGATGCGGGACACGTACGTCTTGGTTTCGCTGGGCATCGTGAGCGGGCCGCTGCGGGCGATGCGGCCTGGGCCTGCGTTGTACGCCGCCAGGGCTCGACGCACGTTGCCTCGGTAGGCGCCGAGCAGCTGCTTGAGGTAGCGGACCCCGCCGTCGATGTTCTGGTCGATGGCAAACGGGTCGCTCAAGCCCAGCTCGCGTGCCGTGTCGGGCATGAGCTGCATGACGCCCATGGCCCCGGTGCCACTGATGACGCGGTGCTGTAGCGAAGACTCGGTGCGGGCGACCGACAGCACCAGCCGATACGGCACTCCGTGGCGCTCGGCGGCGACGCGCAGCTCGTCGGCGATGTCCTCGTCGCCATGGAACGGGCACTTCAAACGGTGGGCAGCGAACATGCCCAGAGCCCGCGCACGATCGCCCAGCCGGCTGATGGAGAGCGGGTGGACGCTGCCCCCGCTGAACCGCACCCCGACGTTGATGGCCAGCACGACCAACAACCCAAGCCCCAGGCCAAGACGCAGCTGACGCCAGAAAAAGGCTCGAATTGCCCCTAAATAGGACCGTGCTGGCAGTTCGTCGTGCGCCATGTCGATGGGCAGCCAGGCTCGACAGTCGAATACGTCTGGCGTCCCCAGGAGCCGAGGTAGGACGCGTACTGCCAGTCTAGCCGGAAAGTGTGAGACGCGGCTTGCTTTCTCAGCACGAACGCGACATGAGTCAGGCCCGGTTTTCAGGAAGGACTCTCATGGCAGGCGATCCGGTTCAGTGCAAACCCGTCGAGGTCGAGGTTGGCGAGCGTGGCGTTGAGCGCGCGATCAAGCAGCTCAAGCGAATGATGGCCTCCGAGGGGATCATGCGTGAGCTGAAGAAGCGCCGCAGCTACATGAAGCCCTCCGTCAAGCGTCGTAAGAAGCAGGCAGAGGCGGAGCGCAACCGTCGCAAGCGCGCCCGCAAGCAGCTCGAAGCTCGCTGAGCTACTGTTTTCCGACACTGTAGTGGTCTGCCGACCGCCCGGGTAACCGCGTTGCGGTCCCGCCGCGCGAGCGAAGAATGGACGACCGCCCCCGCAAAGATCGGCTAATTCAGACACGGGTACCGCAGGACCTCGAGAGCACGCTCAAAGACGAGGCTCGCAAGCGGCGTCTGTCCGTGTCGCACCTCATCCGCAACGTGCTCGAAGACACGTTCAGCCTGGTCGACAATGTCGTCAGCGAGGTAGACCGCGTCGTCACCGACTCGGTCGAGATGGCCCAGACGCTCAAGCGCGACGCGCAGCGACTGGCCGCCACGGCACGCGGGCACACGGCCCATCGTGATCGTCGGCACGACTCCGCGGGTGGTCCGCGCAGTCCGTCGGCCCCGGTGGGCGGCGTCGAAGAGGGCGTTCCGGGCGCCATCGAAGACGCCATCGTCGAGGCCACAGACGAGCTCGCGACCGACCTCCGTGCTCCCGCCCCGGTGGGCGCTACGACGGAGCCTGCGTTGCAGGTGGCCGAGAGCGTATCCGCGTCGCCCACACCGCCCACCGACGGGGAGGCCGCAGCCTCCCCCAACGCAGGGCCGCTCGCCGACGTGTACGGCTTCCAAGAGCTCCTGCTCAACCGCCCGGCCACCTGCGCCAACTGCGGCACCGTCATTGCGCGGGGCGCACGTGCCTACCTCGGCATGGTCGACAAGGCGGGCTTGCCGCGCGTCTGGGTCTGCCAGGACTGCCTCGATACCCTCTCCGAGTGATTGCGCCCTATCCGCTTGGTGTTTTGCCAATCGTGCGGGGCTGTCCTTGCGCGGTCCGCATAACTTGTATTACAAGACCGTCATCCAACGTATGACGGAGGCAGGACATGGCGTTCCCGGCACAGGGCGCTCGACGCGCGCCCACGAATGGTACCTCCACGCGACAGGTTGAGTTCGATGCCCGCGCCCAGCTGCGGCTGTGGCTCGAGGTGCTCAACGCCATCCTCACCGCCGTCGAGCAGACGGCCTGGCAGGTGCGCACGATTGGTGAGCACACCGTCACGGCCGCCCTCGAGGTCCAGGGCGTCTTCGAGCGCATCCTGCGCGGCACGCGCTCGGCCACCAGCGACGCGCAGTCGAGGCTCGGACGCCTGACAACCACCGGACTCACCCTGGGCCGCGTCGTGGCGAGCTACCGGCTGCACACGACCAAGGCAGCGTTCATGTCGCGCGCTTCGGCCGAGCGCTCGCTCTCGGCCCTGCACGAAGACACCGCGCGCCGGCTGTACGACCTCTGCGTGCGCCAAGGCGGCGCGCTGCTCAAGGTCGGACAGATCCTCTCCGCACGTCCGGACTTGGTCCCCGCGGCCTTCGTGCGCGAGCTGAGCCGCTTACAAGACGCGGCGCCACCCGTCCCCCTCGGCCAGATCATGGCGGTGCTCGAGAGCGAGCTGGGACGTCCGCTCGAAGAGGTGTTCGTGGCCTTCGAGCAAGAGCCGCTAGCCGCGGCGAGCATCGGTCAGGTGCACCGCGCAACGCTACACGACGGGCGCGAGGTCGCGGTCAAGGTGCAGCGTCCCAACATCGCCGAGCTGGTCGAGCTCGACCTCTCGCTGCTCGAGCACTTCGTGCTGGCGCTGGCCGAGAGTCTGCCGCCCGTCGACCTGGCGACCGTGATCGGCGAGACGCGCGCGATGATCTCGGCAGAGCTCGACTATCGACGCGAAGCCGAGCTCACCGAGCGCGCAGCGGCGTTTTTTGCGGGCGACCCACACATCCGTGCGCCGCACGTGATTCGCGAGTTTTCGACGGGGCGCGTCCTGGTGACGACGTTCATGCCCGGCGAGAAGATCACCTCGGTGCTCGACCGTCTGCTCTTGGCCGACGAAGCAGGCAACGATGGCGCACGCGCGCTGATCACCACGCTGCTTGCGCGCGTGCTCGAGGCGTACGCACGTCAGACCCTCGAGCTCGGCGTGTTTCAAGCCGACCCGCACCCCGGCAACCTGCTGGCGAGTGATGACGGCAGCTTGGTGCTGCTCGACTTCGGCTGCGCAAAAGAGGTCTCCAGCGAGCAAAAGA
>JBEGTL010000568.1:0-5475 GCA_041179425.1 Pseudomonadota bacterium
CTCAGGCGCGCTTTCGTGCGCTTTTCGAGCGTTGCGACACCGTGCTCGCGCCGCTGATCGGACTGCGTCTGAGCGAGCTGCTGTTCGCTGCGCCGGGTGGCTTGGACGGCGATGCCCAGCGCGTGCTCACGCAGACGGCCATCGCCCAACCTGCGCTGTTCGTGATCGAGTATGCGCTGGCCGATCTGCTGATCCACTACGGTGTGCAGCCGGACTTGCTCTTGGGCCACAGCATCGGCGAGTTCGCGGCCGCATGTTTGGCCGGGGTTTTCGAGCTCGAAGCCGCGTTGCAGCTGGTCGCCGAGCGCGGGCGTCTGATGCAATCGCTGCCGTCCGGGTCGATGCTCAGCGTCAAGGCAGAGCTGCAGCAAGTCGAACCGCTCTGCGGCGACGGCATCGATGTGGCGGCCCATAACGCGCCCGGCATGCTCGTCGTTTCGGGTGCGAGCGAGCGCGTCGAGCAATTCGCCAGCGAGCTGCAAGCGCGCGGCATCGACACGCGCAAGCTGCACACGTCGCACGCCTTTCACTCGGCCATGATGGAGCCCATTCTCGAGCCCTTCGCGCGCGCCGTGGACAAAGCGCAACCGCGGCCACCGAACCTGCCGATCGTCTCGACCATGACGGGCAAGCTGCTCACGGACGAAGAGGCGTGTTCGAGTACGTACTGGGCGAAGCAGCTGCGCAATCCCGTTCGTTTCGTGGCTGCGCTGGCCTCAGCCTGCGAGACGACACAGCGCGTGCTCGTCGAGGTCGGGCCGGGAGTCGCGTTGACCACGTTCGCAGCGCGGCCACGCGAGGGCGCCGCGCGGCCACGCAAAGTGCTCGCCACGCTCGGCCGCGCCGATAGCGATGTAGCGGCGTTGGACGCGACACTGCGCTGCCTAGGCGAGCTCTGGCTGCAGGGGCTCGAGCTGAACACGGAGGTCCTGTACGCGGCCTCGGCGCGACGGCTCGTGCGGCTCCCGACCTATCGCTACACGCGCCGCAGACACTGGGTCGAGCCGCCACCCACGACAGCGTCGCTCGGCGAGCCACGACCGGTCCGTGCGGAGCCGGCTGGCGCTTCCATGCGACCGCCAGCACAAACGCCCGCCGTGCAGCTGCGAGAGCGCTTGCTGGCGCTGCTGGGTTCGCGACTCGGAACACAACTGTCCGACGCTGACCTCGAGTCCACTTTGCTCGAGCTTGGTTTCGACTCCATGGCCCTGAGCCAGCTGGCCGCCAAGTTGCTCCAGGACTTTGGCGTGCGTGTTCCGATCCGCCGCCTGTTCGAAGATCTCAACACCGTAAGCAGGATCGCTGATCACCTAATGGCAGAAGGCGTTTCCGTAGCGCTCGCGCCACCTGGGGCGTCGATCGCGCCGCCGCCTGCCGTGCAGCCGATGGCGTCCGAGGCCGGAGCGCTCGCGCAGATCCTCGCACGTCTCGATCGCATCGAGCGGCGCCTGCCGGTCGCGCAGCCGGCATCGTCGCGCAAGGCCGCGAACGCCAGCCCGCATGCCCGCGAAGGCATTCCGCTCACGGCTTCTCAGCGCGAGATTTGGGTGGCCGCGAGGGTGGGCGGGCCGACGGCCTCGCTCGCCTACAACGAGTGCCGCGCCTTTCATTTTCGCGGCGCGCTCGACCTCGTCGCGCTCACCAAGAGCCTCGAAGAGATCTCGCATCGACACGAGGCGCTGCGCCAAACGTTTTCCGCCGATGGCGAGCGCTGCATCACACACCCATCGCTGCCGATCCCGCTGGCGAACTCCGACCTGCGGAAGGAAGAGACGGCGACGCGCGCCGAGCGCCTCTACGATCTCATGCGTGAGCAGGTGTCGGTCCCGTTCGATCTCGCGACCGGCCCGTTGTGTCGCGCGCGCCTCGTGTGGCTGGCCGATGACGAAGCGCAGCTCATCGTGTGCGCTCACCACATCGTGGTCGACGGCTCGTCTTGGGAGATCCTCATTCGCGAGCTGTCCGAGCTGTACTCCGCCCGAGTCGAAGGGCGGCCTGCCAGCCTCCCGCGCGCGACCGCATTCGCTGCCTACGCCGCGGCAGAGTTTGCCGAAAGCAGCCGCGCCGAGGCTCTCGAGGGCGAGCGCTTTTGGCTCGATCATCTGCGCGGCCAGACCGACGATCTCGACCTTCCGATCGATCACGCGCGCCCTGCCCAGCGCTCTTTTAAGTCGACCCGCAGCGACCAGCAACTTTCTTCCGCCACGCTCGAACGCGTGCGCGCAGCCGCGACGCGGGCTTCGTGCACCGCACAAACGCTGCTCTTGGGCGCGTTCCAGGTTCTGTTGTACAGGCTAAGTCGCCAGACCGATCTGATCGTTGGCATCCCGACGTCGGGGCAAGCGGCGGCAGGTTTCGAAGCGCTCGTGGGCCATTGCGTGCACGTCCTGCCGCTGCGCACGTTGATCGACCCCGACAAGCGCGTAGCGCAACACCTGACCGAGCTGCACGGCGCCATGCTCGACGGGCTCGATCACCAGCAAGCCACGTTCACCGAGTTGCTGCACAAGCTGAAGCGCGCTCGAGATCCGAGCCGCCCCGCGCTGATTCAGGTGGCGTTTGGCATGGGCCGCTCGCAGCGGCGACCGCTGTTTGCGGGCCTCGACACCACCGTCCACGTGGTGCCGCGCATCAGCGAGACCTTCGAGCTGTACGTATACGCGACCGACATCGGCGAAGGCTTCGAGGTCTCGTGGTCGTACAGCACCGAGCTCTTCTCCGAAGCGACCATCGGCGTGTGGCAGCGCAGCTTCGCGACGATCATCGAGGAGCTCAGCGCTGAGCCGAACGCGCGCACCTTGGCGGAGATCGCCATCGTAGCGCAGTCGGATCGCGATCGCCTGCTGGAGCTCGCCTTGGGCGCGAGCATCGCGCATACGCCGCACGTTCCTGTGCAGCGCATGATCGCCCAGCAGGCCGCGTTACGACCGAACAAGGAGGCGATTCGTGACACCCAGGGAGCGCACAGCTACCGCGAGTTGGATCGCCGCGCCAATCGCGTCGCGCGTTGGCTGCTCGGCAGGGGCTTGGCTCCCAACGCGCTAGTCGGAGTCTGCCTCGATCGCAGCTTCGATCTCGTAGCGGTGCTGCTCGGAGTCTGGAGAGCAGGCCTTGGCTACGTACCGCTCGATCCCACGTTTCCGGCACACCACCTCGAGATCATCATCGAGGACTCCGCATGCGCGCTCGTGATCACGGTCGAGGCGCTACGCGATCGCGTGACACAAGCCGGCCGCGTGTGCAGCTTGGAAGAGTGCGCCGACGCGATTAGCGCCGAGTCCCCGCAGCCGCCCGCGATCGAGTACGCGGCCGAGGATACCGCCTACGTGATCTTCACGTCCGGCTCCACCGGACGGCCCAAGGGCGTGCAGATCCCGCAGCGCGCAGTGGCGAACTTCGTCACGGCGATGCGTGGCGCGCCGGGCTTCACGGAGAGTGACCGCCTCCTCGCCATCACCACCATCAGCTTCGATATATCGGTGCTCGAGCTATTTCTGCCCTTGGCCGCGGGTGGACACGTGACACTTGCTACGCGCGACCAGGGGCTCAATCCGCGGGCTTTGCAGCAGCTACTCGCCGAACAAAACATCAGCGTCATGCAGGCGACTCCTGCCACTTGGCAGATGCTGTTCGATGGCGGCTGGACCGGGAAACCAGGCCTGAAGATCCTGTGTGGCGGCGAGGCATTTCCCAAGCACCTCGCCGAACGGTTCTTGGCTTCGTGCGGCGAGGTGTGGAACGTTTACGGACCCACGGAAACCACCGTGTGGTCCACGGTCAAGCACGTCCGCGACGCCAACCAGCTCACGATCGGGCGACCCATCGACAACACCTCCGTCTACGTGCTGGACGAGCAGTTGCGCTTGGTCCCGCCGGGAGCGCACGGCGAGCTTTGGATCGGAGGGGCCGGTGTCGCGCGTGGTTACCTCGGTCGCCCGGAGCTAACGACCGAGCGCTTCATCGCGAGCCCCTTCCGCGCCGGGGATACCATCTATCGCACGGGTGACCTCGCGCGCATGCGCGGCGACGGTGACATCGAGTGCCTCGGTCGCGTCGATTTTCAGGTCAAGATCCGCGGCTTTCGGATCGAACTCGGCGCGATCGAAACGGCGCTCTTGCAGCGTCCCGAGCTCGCGACGTGCGCAGTGGTCGCGCGCGACGGCAAAGACGGCAACAAGTTTCTTGCGGCCTACTTGGTTGCGGCGGACGGGCAGGCGATCGACGTCGACGCGTTGCGTCAAACACTGTCCGCGAAGCTTCCGGCCTACATGATTCCGGCGTCTTACAGCGTGCTCGCTGCGCTGCCCATGACCCCCAACAATAAGGTCGACCGCAAGGCCTTGCCGGACCCGCTGCCGATCAGCACGGAGGCGGCGCCGCCTCGCGACCTGCTCGAGCGCGACATGCTCGCGATTTGGGCCGACATGCTCAAATACGACGAGCTCGGCCTGCATGACAATTTCTATATGGTGGGCGGCCATTCACTGCTGGCGATCCGCCTGATCTCTGCCGCGAACGAGCGCTTCCGAACCTCGCTGTCAGTCGATGCCCTGTTCAGCAATCCGACCGTGGCTGGGCTCAGCAGTGTCGTGCGCGCGGAGGTGGGCGATACGGCCGAGGTCGCGTCGGCGCGAGGAACGCCTGCGAGTGATCAACGTGGTCACCGCGGACTGTTTTTGCTCCAGCAAGGACGAGCAGGCGGCTGCCCGCTGTTCCTCATCCACGGCGATCAGGCCAACGGTCTGCTGTTGCCCAGATTGACGAAGGAACAAGAAGTTTGGGGTTACCACCACCAGGGCTCCGACGGCGACCGCGTCGCGCTGACGACTGTAGAAACGCTGGCCGAGCACATTCACCGCGAGTGGCTGGAGCACCATGGCGAGCGCCCCTGCGTGCTCGCAGGCCACTCGTACGGTGCGATCTTGGCGTACCACGTCGCGGTTTTGCGAGAACGACAGGGCTTACCGACGCCGGGCCTGGTCATCATCGACGCTCGGCACCCGGACGTCTTCGCCAGTCGCCACATGCGGTTGGGGGCCAAGCAGCTACGGCGTCGGGCGCGCGCCCTGACCACGTATCTAGAAGCGCGGGGCTATATCGCGCACGCCATGTGGTATCTGGCGCGTGGTGAGGAAGTGCCGTTGGACCTGCGTAGCTCGTACATTCGCAGCACTTATCACCTCGCGACGTTGCGCTACCGGCCGCCCACATTGCGTGGCCATTTGCACATCGTCCGTTCCGAGGAATACACGCGCACATCGCCGTTGGACGGTTGGGATAGCGTGGCGCTAGGCACGATCAGTCGGGTGGAGATCCCTGGCAGCCACCTCTCGTGCGTGCGCACCGCGGACGGCGTCGGAAGAATTGCCGACGTGTTGCGTGAGATTTTTGAAGCGCTCCAGCATCAGCCAGACTGATCCGAGCACCAGCGCCAGCCACCACGCGCCGTCCGTTTGGCCGCCCACGCGCGCGACG
>JBEGTL010000569.1:0-5449 GCA_041179425.1 Pseudomonadota bacterium
GTCGGCGCCGAGGTGCCTGCGTTGGTGCGCGTCGACCATCACGGCGAGGTCATCTCGCTGCGTGGTGCGCCCCCCACGTTGCTGTACTTCTATCCAAAAGACGGCACGCCTGGCTGCACCAAAGAAGCGTGCGCGTTCCGTGATGCCTGGCAAAAGTATCAGACAGCATCGCTGCGCATCGTCGGTGTCTCCATCGACAGCGAGCAGCGTCACCGCGAGTTCGCCGACGAGCACCAGCTCCCGTTCCCGCTGATCGCGGACCCTGAGCACACTTGGTCCGATGCTTTTGGCGTCGGACGCTTCCTCGGTACGGTCGATGAGAGAGTCAGCTTTCTGATCGGGACCGACGGCATCGTGAAGAAGGTCTACGAGGACGTCGACCCCGGCGTGCACGCAGATGAAGTGCTGAAGGACGCGCGGGACCTCGCGGTGATCAAGTAAGGTCGCCGTCAACGCACCCGCGTGGCGACGCCCGTAAACCTGAGCGCCCACCCAATGAACAAAAACTGCAGCGGCAACCTCAGCCACAACGCAGTTGCGCTCGGCGTCGGCAGCCACGAAGGCAAGCCTGGCACCGAGAGCTCGGGGTGCAGCGCCCAGTAGATGTTGGCGGGAAACACGGCGACGAAGAGAGCGATGCAGCCCCAGGCTGCCAGCGAGCGTGTCGACTCCGCAAGCAGGAGCACACCCAGCGCCGCCTCGGCGACGCCCGAGAGGTAGACGAGGGGCAGGTGCCAAGGCAGGGCGTCGGGGATGATGGCGGCGAAGGTGTCGGCGGCGACGAAGTGCAGGACCCCCATCATCACCATCAGGCCTGCGAGCAGGCGTCGGCTCGCTCTCTGGAGCGTCGTTTCGTACGTCATGGGTCGCGAGCCTACGTCGCGAGGTGCCCATGTGCGAGCCCGCCCCGCGTCCTGGCGCCTGGTACTACCTCGGTACGGGGTCCGCTCGAATCTGACTGCAAAGCGCCTTGCGTTGGCCGCCGGCTGAGCAAACTCGCCTGGCGTCGAGAATGCACGAAGGTGCAGGAAGCTCAGACGCACTCTGCACGTATCTACTCAAGAGACCATACGCTGCTCCAACAAAGTGGCGCCACCAGAGCGAACGCCTCTCGCTCATCGGAAGACGGCGTTGCTAGAATCAGGCGGGGTGATGAGTCATGGAAGGGATGCCCGCAGAGGGAACCGGACTTCCCGTTGTCGGCACTGAGATTGCCGGCAAGTACCGCGTAGAGGGTGTGCTCGGCCAAGGCGGCATGGGTGCAGTCTACGTGGCGCGCAACGTGATGACCGGCAAGCGCGTTGCGATCAAGTGGCTGCTCCCCGAGCACGCCGCCTCCAACACGCGTGACCGTTTGCTGCGCGAGGCTCAGATCGCCTCCAGCATCGACCACCCGAACGTGGTCGACATCTACGACGTGGGCGAGCACCAGGGCGGCCTGTTCTTGGTGATGGAGTACTTGCGCGGTAAGCCGTTGTCCGACCTCCTTGCAGAGCGCGGGCGCATGGACCCCGACGAGCTGATCTCCACGCTCGTGCCTGCGATGCGCGGCGTTCACGCGGCGCACATGGCAGGTGTCATCCATCGCGACCTCAAGCCCGAGAACATCATCCTCAGCGAGTCCGACGGGGAGATCGTGCCCAAGGTGGTCGACTTCGGCGTCTCCAAGATGATCGGCGCGAGCTCGGTCCCCAATGCTTCGCTCACGCGCACGGGCGCGCTGGTCGGCACGCCGCACTACATGGCGCTCGAGCAGGTCGACGGCAGCAACGACATCGACGCGCGCACCGACGTCTACGCGTTCGGCGTGCTGCTCTACCGCGCGCTGACGGGTCACTATCCGTTCGACGGTACGAGCCTGGGAGAGGTCATCCTCAAGATCGGCACCAAAGACGCCGTGCCCATGCGCATGTTGCGCCCCGACCTGCCGCCCGCGCTCGACGCCGTGGTGCTGCGCGCACTGTCGCGCGATCGCAACAAACGGTTTCCCGATCTCGAAGACCTGGCGCGCTCTCTCGTGCAGTTCACCGCACCGCGCTCGGCGAGCGAGTCGGGTGAAGCAGGCCTGCCCCAGGGCGCTATCCAGTTCCGTTCGTTTGGCCTGTCGTCAGGCACGCACGGCGGCAGTGGTCCGCGTCCGTTGATCGTCGCTCGTCACACGCCTGCCATCGAGAGCGGTGCACGCAAGCGGCGCACGCTCTTCATGAGCGCCGGCGCGGCGTTGGTGTTGTTGATCGCAGGGGCCTTCTTGCTGCGCCGCGACCCGACGCCCGTGGCCGCCAGTGGTGTGGACACGGCCCTCGGCGCGCCGACCGCAACCAAGGCCCCAGCGGCGCCGGCCGCAGGGCCTGTCGAGGCCAACGTCGCACCCGCGCTGCAGGTGCTCGAGCCCGTGGTCGCGCCCGGTCTGCGTATGATCGAGGGCAAAGACGAGCCCGAAGACGAGCTCTCCCCAGCCCTCGCGCAGCCACCGCAGCAGCCCGTTGCCGAGCCCGAGGGCGCGCGCGCACGAGACGGCAAGTCCGCGCTCAGCGACAAACGAGCGGACAAACACCCTGCCGAGCGAACCAAGCTGCTCCGCTCGCAGAGCAACGCGCGCTCGCGCACAGAAGACCCACGCGCATCGACGACCAGCAAGAGCGCCGGCAACAGCAGCGCCCTGATCCCCGGCGAACGAACGAACGGATTTTCGGTCGATGAATTCTAAAGAGTCTGCGTCGCGTGCGCGCGGCGGCATTTTTGCGTCCGCTGTCTTGGTCTGTGTGCTGGCTTTCGCGGCGCGCTCACCAGTCGTGCACGCCGAGCCGAGCAGCCCCGCCGAGGCGAGCGAGTATCGCGAGCTCATCGAGCAAGCGCTCAGCGAGTTCAAGCACAAAAACTGGCCCGAAGCGCGTGTGCTGTTTCGGCGCGCGCACGAGCTGAGCCCCAACGCGCGCACGCTGCGCGGCATGGGCGTCGTTTCGTACGAGTCGCGCGACTACGTGCACGCGGTGCTCGAGCTGTCGTCGGCGCTGGGCGACGCACGTCAGCCACTCACCGAGGCGCAGCGCAAAGAGTGCGAGACGCTGCTGGGTCGCTCGCGCACGTTCGTCGGCGCATTCGCGCTCAAGCTCGAGCCGAGCACCGCCGAGGTCACGCTCGACGGCACGCCGCTCGTGCGCGACAACGAGGGGCGCATCCTGGTCTCGTTTGGCGAGCACACGCTGCGCGCCGTGGCGGCGGGCTTCCAAGACGCCACCAGCAAGCTCGCGGTGCAAGGGGGCGAACAGGGCGAGCTGCGCGTCGTGCTCTATCGCCCCCAGGCCGTGGCGAGTGCCGCACCTGCGAGCAGCGTCGAGAAGACCGTGCAGAGCGGAGCGTCGACGACAGCGGGTGCATCGCAGTCGACGGAGCGCACGCGCCCGCGCGGCTTCATCGGTCACGGACTGCGCTACAGCTGGGTCGCGCTCGGTGCGGGCGCCGTTCTGGGTGGCGCGGCTGCCGCGAGCTGGTTCGTGGGGCAGGGGAAGGTCGACGACCTCGATGGCGATTGCGCTCGGATGGCCAGCGCAGGCGTCGCTTGCAGGCGCGGTGACGTCGATACTGGCGGCATCAAGCGCTACGAGCGAGCCACCACCGCGCTGCTCGGACTCACCGGTGCGGCCGTGATAGCGGCCGGCGTGCTGTTTTCCCTGGAGTGGCCGACCGAGCGTCGCCGCGAACAAAAACTGGCGCTCGACGTGGCACCCCAACGACTCTGTGTGCGGGGGACGTTCTGAGCCATGACTGATCTACGCGCGCTCGCGTTGTTTTTCCGCTCGCTGGCGGAGGCACCGCGCGCTTCGACTCTGGGGTCGCTCGCGCTAGTTGCCGCCGCGACGGGCTGTCACTACGACCTCGACTCCATCTACGAGCACGTGGTGGCCGACGCAGGAAGTGTCGTCGTCGTCGACGCCGGCACGACCTTACACTCGGACCAACTCATCGCGAGCTGGATCGGACACCATCCCTCGGTCACCGAAGACTGCGTCAGCTGCGCAGAGACGTCGTGCGCCGACGTCAACACGACCTGCAAAGCCGACGCCTCGTGCGCGGCGTACACCGCGTGCGTGGGCAAAGATCCCACGCCGGCAGGGCAGGCCGCTTGTCGCGCGACGTTCGCCAGCTGGGTGAGCCAGCCCGACACGGCGAAAGACCGCGACCTGACGGGCCCGTACGGACAGTGCGTGTTCCGCTACAAGTGCTCGGCGCAGTGCGCTGCCAACAACGACCTCTTCTGCGTCAACGACTACACCTGGCCGCTCACCTCGCAGACCTCGGTGCCGCTGCATCTGTTCTTGGTCGACGCGTTCGAGCAGACCAAGCGCCTGCCCAACATGCGGGTGCGGGTGTGCGCGGTCACGGACTTCAAGTGCAACGCGCCGGCTGCCGAGACGACCACCGACGCGAACGGCCTCGCCGAGCTGAACTTGCCTGGCTCATTCAGCAATGCGTTCACCGGCTACTTCGAGGTGACCGGGCCGGACATCTACCCCACGCTGCTCAAGTTCAGCTGGAACGTCGCGACGGAGACCACGCAGCTGGTCGGCATCGTGCGAGAGGCGCAGTTCAAACAAGCGATCGAGGCCATCGAGCTCAAGCCCGACGACACGCGAGGCATGCTGCAGATACGCATGCTCGGCTGCGGAAACCTCGGCGTGAGCGGGGCGAGCTTCAGCTCCAACAGTGCCGATCAGCAGACGCGCAACTGGTACATCATCGGCGCCTTGCCCATGGTGGGCGCGAACGCCACCGACACGGTTGGGTCGGGCGGCATCATCGACGTGCCCGAGGGCAGCACCACCATCACGGCCACGCGCGCGAGCGACGGTGTCGCCATCGCGCGCAGCGTGGTGCCGGTGCGCGCCAAGTATATGAGCGTGGTGATCCTTAATCCGCTCGCGAAGTAGCTAGAGGCGAACCGCCTCTTTAGTAGACCCCTGGCAGCATGCGCCAGCGCACGCGCGTCGTGTACGTGTCCCAGTCCGACCCGTACTTGCGTGCGCAGTGACCGTGGTCGCGTCGCTCGCGGTGCACGAGCAAGATCGTGAAGTAGATGACGTAGAAGTAAGGCAAGAGGTGAGAGAAGCCCGTGGTCAGGCACCACGCGAGGCCCATCATCAAGTCGCCGAGGTAGTTGCTGTGGCGCGCCAAGCCCCAGAAGCCCGAGACGAGCAGCTTGGTGCCACGGCTCGTCTGGATGAACTTGGGCGTGCGGCCCCAGATGGTCTGCGTGGGGTCCTTGCGAAAGCGGTGTTTCTGCAGGTTGGCACCACGAAAGATGACGTAGCCAGCCAGGTTGAGGATCACGAGCGCGACCGCGGCGGGGACCGACAGCTGGATGGGATGGTCGACCAGGTACAGCGCTTGAAGCGAGAACATGAACGGGATCCACACCAGGCAGCCCCAGCACAGCATGAAGCCAAACGGC
>JBEGTL010000570.1:0-5447 GCA_041179425.1 Pseudomonadota bacterium
GTTGCGGTTGTAGGGTTGCTGGCGGACTGAGGCTGTCTCTACCCTCCCGCAGCTTGCGGCGTGCTGCTCTTGTTCGCGAGGGAGAGCCGTCGGAGGCTGGACTCGGCCTGGCGGGGTTGGGGAGGCTCACACCCGTTCTATTTTGGGTTTAAAGGAAGGAGGAGAAACGGACGGACTCGGACACTGAGACTGAGACTGAGACTGAGACTGAGACTGACTGGGACTGAGACTGACTGGGACTGGGACTGGGACTGGGGGACTCGGAGTGCGCGAGTGGCGGAGGCGGGGTCGGGGGTGGACCTTGCGGGGGTGGGTGTCTTACTGTTTGGCTATGCTCTGGCGCTCATTCATTGGGTTGGTGTTTTGTCTGCTCTGCTTGCCTGGATGCTCTGCGGAGCGTGGGGTTGATTTGGATGGGCGGGCGTTTTTGTTTTCTTCTGGGGATGGGTTCGAACCTGTGGCCGGGTCCACGGTTCGGATTTCGTTTTCGCCGGGGCAGGTGAGCATCAGCGCGGGGTGCAACAGCATCGGCGGGGCGTATCGTTTGCGCGATGGGCACTTGGTCGCGACCGAGCTGGGGCAGACCGAGATCGGTTGTGGACAGCCGCTGCTCGCGCAGGACGAGGTCCTCGCGAAGTTCATTTCTTCGAGTCCGCGGCTGACGTTGGATGGAGACACGCTGACGCTGGCCGGCAGCGACGGGGTGACGTTGGTGTTTTTGGATCGCGAGGTTGCGGACCCGGACAGGCCGCTCGTGGCGACGCGCTGGAGTGTCGATACGTTCATCGACGGCAACAGCTTCAGCAACCCACCCGGTACGTCCGAGCCGACGTTGCTATTTCAGGCGGACGGGAGTGTGGAGATCAACACGCTTTGCAATCGCGGCATGGGCAGCTTCAAAGCTGCGGGAGACAAGCTGGTGCTGACAAATGTCACCTACACGGACAGGCCGTGCGCGGGTGCCCCTGCCGCTGCCGATACGCAGCTCAAGGCCGTGCTCAGCGACGGCACGGTCACGTTCAGCATCGAGGCCGCTCGTCTCACCATCCAGCACGGCAAGCTCGGCGTGGCGGCCATCGCGCACTGAATCGCATGGCCACCAAAAAGGCTGCCCCGCGGCGCTAACGCTTGGCCTTCTCGAAGTGCACGACGTCGATGAGTACGATCGCTGCAAAGGCGAGGAGCTTGATGCGCGACTCTTTGATGCCCGCGAGGTCGACGCCAAAGTTGTCGGCGTCGGTGAACAGCTCTTTGCCGAGTCCGCTCCACTTTTTTTGAATCAGCCCCACCTCTCGATCTTGGACTCGGATCTCGAACGTCCACGGCCTGAACAGCGGGCCGAACAGCTCGGCCACCACGTGGCCCGACTCGGACTCGATGTGGTAGATGCGGCGCAGCCAGCTCCACTTCTTTTGGATCGCACCCAGCACGCGGCCGTCGAGCGTGCGCACGTCGAGGCGGTGGAAGATGAAGCGGAACGGGCGCTCGAGATCGAGCAGCACGGCAGCTGTCTTGGTATCGCTCACGTGCACACGAAACGGACGAGCTGGCCCGAGGAAGAGGCGACGGAGCAGACCAAAGAACCCCTTGCCCTGCTCGCGTACTCGAAGGGTGGCAGCGCCGCTCTCGTCGAACACGTCGTAGGTGTTCTTGACCTCGAAGCTCGTGAGCATCTCTAACCAGCGCTTTTGCTGGCGCACGGTGAGGCGCTGGTAGCGCGCAAAGTGGTCGTCGACGTTGGGAGAACTCTGGGGCGGTCGTTGTCCGGACTCGAGACCGGACACGCTCTGGTTCAGCATCGCGCGATTGTACACGGTCTTCGTACGCCGAGGAGCTTCTGCACTCACCCACAAGCGACGGACGGCGGCGCCCCGTTACGCGACCAAACCTGCAGCTGAGAGCCCCGCGGCTCTCGATAGCGAGGTCGAATGGGACGGCAGAACAAGAACAGTGCTCGTGGTTTGTTCGTGGTCGCGGCAATGGCCCTGGTCGCTTGCGGAGTGGAGGAAAGCGACGACAGCGAGGAGGTGCCTACCCTTGCGGTCACGGGTGGTACCGCGACCACCGCGATGACGGCGGTGGGCTCGCTCGACTTCGGTGGATGCACCGCCACGCTGATCTCATCGCGTGTCATCCTGACGGCGTCGCACTGCATGCCCGACACGAGCCACAGCGCACTCGGTGATGCGCGCAACCCGCCTAGCTTTCCCACCGCGGCTGGCGGCCACACGTTCACCATCTACACAGCGGACGGTAAGGATCACACCTTCGACGTGCGGCGCTACTCGTTGTTGCAGAACGGCTACGGCCTCAACGACCTGGCCGTGGGCGAGCTCGACAAGGACGTGCCGACCAACATCGCGTCGCCGTTGCGGGTCGCGTCGCGCGAACCGGACAACGGCGCCGCCATGACCACGTGGGGCTACGGCTGCACCAAGCTGACGTCGGAGTATCCGCCTGCAGGTACCAAGACCACCAAGCGGGGCACCTGGAACACCGAGAGACACACCACGAACGAACAACTCAACTGCCCTGGCGACTCCGGTGGACCCACCCTCAACAGCGCCAACGAGATCGTCGGCGTGCACTCCACGTGGGATGGGACGCCCGGCTACGACATCAACGGCTTGGCCTACCAATCCAAGCGTTGGATCAGCGCGATGAACGCCATCTACGGCAAGGCGCAGCTGTGCAAGGAGTGCCAACAAGTGTCGCTCAAGACGAGCAACGGCCACTTCGTGCGCGCGGTGGGCGGCGGCGGCGGCAACCTCGACGCACAGTCAGGCTCGGTGGGCTCCGCGGAGCGCTTCCGGCTGGTCTCCCTCTCGCAGTCGCAGGGCGCGAACAAGGAGCCCTGGTTCGGGCTGCAAGCTTCCAACGGGCAGTGGGTGAGTGCCATCAACGGGGGCGGCAGCGGAGTCACTGCCAACCGCGACTTTCTGGGTAACTGGGAGACCTTTTCGGTCGGTCTGATCAGCTTCATCGGCGACGTGAGCTTCAAGACGGCTGCCAAACAAAAGTACCTCTCGGCCGCGAACGGCGGGGGCGGCGACGTGACGGCCGATCGCTCCCAGGCAGGCGACTGGGAACACCTCATCATGCAGTAAGACAACGCTCCCAAATCAGGACGTTGCGCCGGGCGCTACACGAGTGCAGAGCTGCGTCTGCGCTTGGGGCGTGTAACCCACGGTATCAGGCATCGAGCAGACGCGTTATCCTCGGCGCGTGAATAGCGCGCACGTCCACGTGGGCCGACTGCTGGAACTTCGCGCCATCAAGGGCTATCGCACGGCCGAAGACGTCGAGGCGATGTTCGTGTCGATCGAGCGCGAGTACGCCAAGCTCCCTCCGGCAGTGCGCACCGTGAACGTGGTCGACTGGCGTTCGTTGCCGCTGATGACGGGCGATGCCTCGACCCGTCTTTTCCAGCTCATGGCGCAGTACAACCTTCGCGTGGAGCGCAGCGCCATCCTGGCCTCGCGCGAGGCGCCCACCGCGGTCATGCAGTTCGTGCGCGTGATCAGCGAGACCAAGCATCCCGACCGACGTCTGTTCTACGACATCGACGAGCTGCAAGCGTGGCTGGACGAGGTGCTCAGCTCCGAGGAGTCTGCGCGCCTGCGCAGCTTCTTGGCGCAGCCTGCGCCCACCCGGCGCGGCTGAAGCGCTGAACGCTCTCGGCTGGACCCGCGTTCGCGTTCCTTCCCTTCGACGCGGTTCGCAAGGCAGACTCTGCGCATGGTTGGTCGGCTCGGCTACGGTCTGCTCCTCTCCCTGTTCTGCTCGCTCGCGGCGCCCGCACATGGCGTGACAGGCGAATCGCGGTTCGTCGGTGTGCATCAGCTCGGCGTGAACCGAGTCAGCGACAAGCGGCGCGCCGGGAGCGTGACCATCACGAAGCGCGACCAGGGGCTGTACCTCGAGGGCGCTGCGCGCGGCGAGCCGTACTACCTCGAGCTCGCGGGCACGGTCACGCGCGTCGACGAGCGCCTCTTGGAGCTCGACGGCGAGCTGCGTGGCGTGCCCAACATGAGCTGGGCCGACGAAGCCCCGCGCGCGCGCAAGACGGTTGGGAAGTTTATCTTCCGCGTCACCAAGGGTCGCAAGTTCTGGCGTCTGTACCAGGTCAATGGCCAGGACTGCGTGTGCGACGACAACTGCGGCAATGACTTCTGCTACGTCGACTTCGATCTGCAGACGCAGCCGGCGCAAGCGCAGTGACCAAGGCTCGATGTATCAACGAAATTCCGGCAACGTATACAAACCGCCGCCAAAAAAGCTGGTCAGCACGATGGTCCCAGGCGGGAAAAGCGGCTCGTTCCCTTCGGCTACCGCCGGCTGATAAGTAAGGCTGCTGGCCGCTCCGAGCGCTGGCATCGGGCAGGTGTTGATCTCCCGCACCGCCTTGGCCCCGACGGGCCACCTCAAGCGACCGATGTTTGCCGGGAGGGCCCGCGCGAGATGGAGCGAAGTCGCAAACGGCACCATTCGCGCAGGGTCGCTGAGCTGGTGAGGTGCATAGTCGATGAGGCTGCACAACGTATCGAGACGAAGCC
Source organism: Pseudomonadota bacterium (assembly GCA_041179425.1). Lineage (GTDB taxonomy): Bacteria > Myxococcota_A > Polyangia > Polyangiales > DASUME01 > DASUME01. The sequence goes on from JBEGTL010000570.1 coordinate 4,557, forward strand.
CCCGACTCACACCAAAGCCGAGCAAGAGCATGGGCCCCGACGCAGGCACCATCCGTTGCTTCATCGTGCGCTCTCCCTCTTTGAGGCCAAGAATGAAGGCATCTTACACCGGATTGCGGTGAGTTCCGCGCGCGGCGACGATCAGTTCACGTGGACGTTCTCGATGCACGACAGATCGATGGTCGTGTCGAGGTGGTAGTTGCTCTGGTCGGTGTGACGCTCTGCGTGAAAGATGTCCATCGGGTAGGTCTCGCCCTTCTTCAGGCCGAGAGGACCGGCCAGCGCGTCGAGAGCCACCGTGGCCGACACCGCGACGTGCGGTCCGCCCAGGTCGATGGTCAGCCTGCCGTTGACGAACAGCCACATGTCATCGTCGCCACGGAACGTGAGGGTCTCGCCGCCGCGATATCGAAAACGAAGGTGTGCCTCGGTGGTGAACAGGAAGTTGTGATCGGGCGCGTTTGCCGCGACTGGGCCCACGCCAGGAACGTTGATTCCGCCCGCGGGCCCTGTGCAGTCACTACTTGAAAGCGGAGTATCCGTCGTCTGCATACACCGTCGTGCCGTTGATCACGGAAGCCGCATCGGACGCGAGGAAGGCGACCACCCGGGCCACCGCGTCTGGCAACACCAGTGCGCCTCGCATGTGTTTTTTGGCCATCGCATCGAGCACGCCCACCCGTCGATACTCGTCCACCATGGGCGTCTCCACGACACCAGGTGCCACGTTGACGACGCGGATGCGGTACTGCGCGAGCTCGAGTGCTGCACCCTTGGTCATCACCTCGACCGCCGCCTTGGAAGCCAGGTACGCAACACAGTAACGCGATGCGAGCTGGCCGTACACCGAGCCCGTGTTGATGATGACGCCGCCGCGTCCACCGTCGCGCA
>JBEGTL010000571.1:0-5446 GCA_041179425.1 Pseudomonadota bacterium
AGAAGGATCGTGAGAATCGCCGCGCGCGCAAAGACATTCTCGCATCAGACTCGCATCAGATCGCAATCATTAAGATATTTCTTATCTAGACATATATGCGGCTTCAAGGGTGACAACATCACCAGCCGCTCGACCAACATGCCCTGGTACGAGGGGCCTGCCTTGCTTGCATACCTGGAGACGGTCGAGGTCGACTCCACCACGAGCCAGGACCGTCCGTTTCGCATGGCAGTGCAGTGGGTGAATCGACCCAACCTCGACTTCCGCGGCTTCTCGGGGCTCATCTCCGGCGGCACCGTCAAGCCGGGGGACGCCGTGCGCGTCTTGCCGTCTGGCAAGCTGTCGACGGTGAGCCGGATCGTCGCCTTTGGCGGAGACCTGGAGCGGGCCGTCGCGGGACAGTCGGTGACGCTCACGCTGGCAGACGAGGTCGACTGCTCGCGCGGCGACGTGATCACCGCTGCCGACCAGCCCATCCAGTCTGCAGACCAGTTCATGGCCACCCTCGTGTGGATGGACGAGACGCAGCTGCTGCCCGGACGGCCGTACTGGTTCAAGAACGGCGCGCGTACGGTCACCGCGAGGGTGCAGGCGCCCAAGTATCAGATCGGTGCCCACAACCTCGAGCACCTGGCGGCCAAGACGCTGCAGCTCAACGCGATCGGTGTCGCCAACTTTTCCACCGACCAGCCGCTACCATTCGAGCCCTACGCCGACAATCAGAGCCTCGGTGGGTTCATCCTGATCGACAAGATGTCCAACGCGACCGTCGGCGCCGGGATGATTCAATACGCGCTGCGGCGGGCAGAGAACGTCCACTGGCAGGCGACCGAGGTCGACCGCGAGCACCGCGCCCGCGCCAAGGACCAAAAGCCCGCGGTGCTGTGGCTCACGGGCCTATCTGGCGCTGGCAAATCTACCATTGCCAACATCGTCGAGAAGAAGCTGGCGAGCATGAACCGCCACACCTTTTTGCTCGACGGTGACAACGTACGCCACGGCCTCAACAAAGACCTCGGGTTTACCGACGCCGATCGGGTGGAGAACATCCGGCGCGTCGGCGAGGTCGCCAAGCTGATGACCGACGCGGGCCTGATTGTCATTGCCGCTCTGATCTCGCCGTTCCGCGCCGAGCGCGAGATGGTGCGGCAGATGGTAAGGTCCGGCGAGTTCTTCGAGATCTTCGTCGACACCCCGCTCGCGCAGGCCGAGCAGCGCGATGCCAAGGGTCTGTACAAAAAGGCGCGCGCTGGGCAGCTTCAGCACTTCACCGGCATCGATAGTCCGTATCAGGCGCCTCAGGCGCCCGAGCTACGCATCGACACCACGCGGATGACGCCGGAACAAGCCGCCGACGCCATCATCGCGCTGCTCAAGCCCTGAGGCGCAGACGGCGTTCTTGCTCGGCTCGCAGCTTCGCGGCCTTGCGCAGCGGCAACAGGCCGTTGCCCAGGGCGAGCATGCCGCCGATCTGATTGAACACCATCGAGTGCATCACGCCGAAGCCCGCAAAAAAGGCACCGGCAATGCAGATCACGTTGGGGATCACGATGAGCCCCCAGCTGGTGTTGATGTTGCGGTGAAGATCGCGCGACACGTCGTGTAGCTGCAGCAGCTTGAGCAGACTGTCTTCCATGAAGACGACCTGCGCGGTGTCGGTCGCGACGCTGGACGCACCGCGCAGCGAGATCGAGACGTTGGCTTTTTTGAGGGCGATGGAGTCGTTGACGCCGTCGCCGATGAAGCACACCGTGCGTCCTTCTTTTTGCAGCAGCTCGACGTACTTGGCTTTGTCTTGCGGCAAGACCTCGGCGAAGTGTCGGTCCATCCCGAGCCGCTCGGCGAGCTTGCGGGTGGGCTGCTCGTGGTCTCCGGAGATGATCGCGAGGTGGCGCGCGCCACGTGCGCGTAGTCCGGCGATCATGGCGGCGGCTTCGGGTCGCTCGGCAGCACGCAGCTCGAGCGCGCCTCCGAGCTTGTCGTCGACGCCAATCATCACCATGGAGTTGCCGTCGTCGTGCGCCGCATGGAGCTCTGCGACCAGCGCGGGCGGGAGCTCGATGCCTTCGTGCTTCATGAACCGAGCGCTCCCGACGCGCACGGTGTGCCCGTCTACGCCGACCGTGATGCCGTAGCCGACCTGGTACTTGGAGTCGTCGATCTTGGGTAGTGGGCGCCCCAGGCTGCGATGTTTGTCGACGATGGCCTTGGCGATGGGGTGGCTGAACTTTTGCTCGGCGGCGGCAGCCCACTCGAGCAGCTTGTCTTCGGAGTGTTCGCTGTAGCTGAGGACACGACCGACCTCGGGGCGCTCGCGCGTGAGCGTGCCGGTCTTGTCGAACAAAAAGGTGTCGACGCTGCGCAGGAGCTCGAGCGCGCGTCCATCTTTGACCAGGATGCCGTGCTCGGCGCTGAGCGTGAGCGAGCTGAGCATGGCGATGGGGGCCGCCATCCGGATGCCCGTGCCGAGGTCGCAGTTGACCACTGCGGTCGCGCCGTTGACGCCTCGCGTGGCGAGCCCGAGTGCACCGAGTGCGAGCGTGGGAAGCACCGCGCGGTCGGCGAGCTCTTCGCCCATGGACTGCGAGCGCAGCTTGTAGCCAGCGGTGTCGTTGAGGATGCGCGCGAGCTTGGCCGAGGTGGTGTCTTCGCCCGTGCTGGTCACCGCGACGCGCACCTTGCCAGCAATGAGCGTGGTGGAGGCCATCACGCGCTCACCCTGGATCTTCTCGACCGGTGCCGACTCTCCGGTCAGCGTGTGCTGGTCGACCATCGCCATGCCTTCGACGACCTCGCCATCGACCGGGACGGTCTCGCCGGTGTGCACCACGATGACGTCGCCAGCCTTGAGGCGCTCGAGCGGGGTCTCGACCTCTGTGCCGTCGACCTCGAGCCAGACGAACCGAGGCTGCTTGCCAAAGACGTTGAGCAACATCTTTTTGCTGTTGTCCTCGGTGCGCTGGACCAGCTTGCGCGCCAGACCGAGCGTGAACCCGAGCACCGTCCCCGCAAACACCTTGTTGGTCGCGAGGCACGTGAGGACGACGATGGCGTCGAGTACGTCGACGCCGAGGCGCTTCTCTTTGACGAGGACCTGATAGGCGCTCTTGAAGCTGGGGATGACGGAGTACGCGAACACCGCGGCGCTGACAGGAGCGAGCGCAGGGACAAGGAAGGTACTCGTGGCCGCCAGCACCACCGAGGCAGTGCAGATGGGTAGATCGAGCTCGATCGGAGAGATGGGTACGGAGCCGGCCTTGGCGAGCGTCGCGTCGAGGATCTCGACCAGCTGATGTCTACGAATCTGCTTGGGGTCGTAGTGGATCAATGCAGTCGCGGTGAGCTCGTTGACCGCGTAGCGATCGATGCCGAACGTGTTCATGAACTCACGCTCGATCGCCTGGCACAGCTCGCGACGCCGGTAGAGCGCGGGGTTGTACAGACGAATGCGTCCCGGTAGCTCGTGCTTGACGGTCCACGTCGAAAGCCCGCGAGCGTGCCGCTGCAGCCGGACCGCGCCGGTCTTTTCGGCTGCGAGTACGTCGGGCAGCGAGGGCTCTTCGACTGGCGCACGGGCTGCCGTCCGCGCAGGCGTGGCATCGTGCACTGCGGGCGCAGCGCGCGCCGACAGCAGCCGTGAAAGCTCGGTGAGCCGAGGATCACGAGGGCGGAGCGCGCTGTCGAACACGACGTCTGCACTACGGCGCGCGGGCTCGATCGCGACTTGAACCACCCCGGGAGCACGAAACGCGCGGGCAAAGAAGTCGCGGGCGAGTGGACCACAACTGTCTGTGAAGAGGGTTGCGCTGACAAAACGAACGGTGTTCGCCGAAGGGAACGTGACCGTCGGCGCAGGACGGCGCGCGACACCCTTGGTTGCCGTAGCGGACGGCGCCGCGCTGGGTCTCGTGGAGACGACGGGCGAGGCCTTGGGAACGCCGATCAAGTGACGTGCGCCCGCGGTGCGTGCGGAATACGAGTGGGCAGTAGACATGGTCGCTCCTCTGCTCACGTTGCGGGCGGCAACGCTTCGTTCGCTCTTTGTGGCTGGTCGACGTTGGGGCGGGGCGAGGGCTCTGCTCGCTGCCGAGACCGTCGCTCGGCGTTTTGGTCCTCGAGCTGCTCGAGGCGGGTGAGGACGGAGCTTGCCGCGCGCGTGTAGGCATCACCCAGCGCCGCTCCGCTGCGTTCGGCGAGCGACTTCAGCTCTGCAAACAAGCTGGGAAACTTGCTCTTTTTCGGCTGCGTGCGCCGACCTTCTCGCGTGCGAAGAGTCGCGGCGCTGCGAACGACACCGCCTCCGCTGGGCGCGACGGCGGAAAGTCGGCGAGCCGTCGCGTGCTTGTCGGGAGTCAACGGAGGTTTGCGGTCTGCCATGAGCGTGAACCAAAGGAGCTGAAGGCCGAGCGAACAGAACGGTCGAGGGCGCGAGCCGGCGACCGAGTACCGATGAGTGATTAGTCGGGCTTGTGTGCGGCGTCGGGTGCCTCGACGCCGGCTTCTTCTTCGAGAGCGGGATGCTCGACGTCTTCGAAGGCGGCCACAGTCTGCGCCGCATCCTCAATTGCCGCTGCTGCGCCGTCTTCGAAACCACGGCGAAGGGGGTTCCCGACGGGAAGCAATTCTTTCAAGAAGACGCCCGTGAATACCAGACCGTACGAGATGCCGTACGCGGAGTAGTACGCGCCCGTGCTGACACCGAACTGCACCCGACGCGCCGCGAGCTTGGCGGACTCGGTCGCGTCAGCGCGCGCTTGGCTCACCGAATCGGCGGCAGATTCGAGCGCATCGCCAAGCGCCGAGAACGTGTTCGATGCGGAGGTTTCGGCGACGTCTTCACGGCAGCTCGAGAGGGAACCGACGGACGCGCTGACGGCGCTCGCCGCGACCAGCTCGCGAGCTAACGATTGTGCGCCGTTGCCGACCCACATGGTCTTGCCTCGTTGGCCACGCAGCAGGTCGAGCTTCGTTGCGGGACTGAGCGCTCCAAACGATCGCTTGAAGCCGAGCTGCGCGCCGAGCGCGAGTACGTCTTCTTCGCGATCGCGCGAGAGGTAGACCAGCTCTGCGCGTTGGTTTCGTGCGCGCAGCGCGGCCAGCACTGAAGCGCCCACGGGCTCGCCGCTGCGCGCGAACGACACGACCCCGAGCACCGTGCCTTCGCGCAAGACCCACAACGGCGGCACCACGTCTTGTTCGTGTTGCGGCTGGTCGTGAGCCGCTGCGGGCGGGCGGTCGGACCGGCGAGCGCGACCCTTGCCTCGCGGTGTCTTGGTCTCCCCGGCACCTGCGCGCGCTTGCACGGCCGTCAGCAGACGTTTGGGGATGGAGATGCCTGCGGCCGCGAGGTACCACGGTGCGGCGACCTCGATCTGACTGCCCAGGTGATCGCGAAAGCGAGCGACGCCGGCTCGACGACGCACGGGGGTAGCATTGGGGAGCACGC
>JBEGTL010000572.1:0-5432 GCA_041179425.1 Pseudomonadota bacterium
CAGGCCCGAGCTCAACCTCACGCTCGGCGCGCGTTTTATGGCAGGCCTCGCGGCGAGCTTCCGCAACCGCTACGCGATGGTGCCTCCTGCGTACAACGCAGGCCCGGCCGCTGTCTCGCGCTGGCTGCGGGAGAGAGGACACGAGCCGCTCGATGTGTGGGTCGAGAACATCCCGTACGACGAGACGCGCGGCTACACGAGGAGGGTGCTGCAGAGCTACGGGATCTACCATTGGTTGGCGACCGCGGAGATGCTGCATCTGCCGCTCGATGCGACCGGGGTCCAGCACGGTGGGGCGACGGCAGCGAGTACGACGCTGACTAGCGTCGCGCCCCGGCCCTGAGGGCGAGAGCGCGACGAGCCGGCGGCTACTCTTCCAACTCCTTGCGCAGATCTTTGAGCAGACCCTTCGCCTTGCCCGACAGCTTCTTGGGCACCTCGATCTGCACGATCGCGATCAGGTTGCCTCTGCCTCTTCCATCGAGGCGCGGCACTCCGAAGCCCTCGACCACGACGGTCTGCCCTGGCTGCGTGCCCGCCGGGATGCTGGCCTTGGCCTGATCGCCGTCGAGGGTCGGGATATGAATCTCCCCACCGAGCGCCGCGACGGGGAACGAGACCCTGAGCTCGTGCAGGAGGTCTTGGCCCTGCCGCTCGAAGCGCTCGTCTTCGGCGATATCGACGGTGACGTAGAGGTGACCCGAGTGACCGCCGCGCCGCCCCGCCTGGCCCTGTCCCGGGACACGCAGCGTCTGGCCGTGGTCGATGCCCGCGGGGATGGTGACCTTGACCTTGCGATCGACCTGGGTCTCGCCGGCACCTCGGCAGGTGGGGCACGCGTCTTTGGGCATCATGCCGCGGCCCTGACATGCCGGGCAGGTGGTGCTGAGCAAGAACGGCCCGCGCGAGTGCGAGACCTGACCTTTGCCGCCGCACGTGGTGCACGGCGCGAGCTGACCGTCCTTGGCGCCGGAGCCCTGGCAGGGCTCGCAAGGCGAGGGGTGCGAGAGCTCGACTTCTTTCTTTGCGCCGAAGACGGCTTCGGACAGCTGTAGCTGAATGACGGTGCGAATATCGGCGCCGGTCTGTGGGCCATCGCGCCGACGCCGACTCTGCGCACCACCGCCACCGCCAAAACCTCCGCCGCCCCCGAAGAAGTCACTGAAGATGTCGTTGAAGTGGCTGAACACGTCGCCGACATCGCCAAAACCCTGGCTCTGACCGTCGAGGCCGGCGTGACCGAACTGGTCGTACCTGCGCCGCTTCTCGTTGTCACTGAGCACTGCGTAGGCTTCCGAACAGGTCTTGAACTGTTCTTCTGCCTCGGGGTTCCCGGGGTTTCGGTCCGGGTGGAACTTCAGCGCGAGCTTTTTGTAGGCCTTTTTGACGTCATCGACGGTGGCCGTCCGTTCGATCTCGAGAACCTCGTAGTAGTCGCGCTTTTGCATAATTCGTCACAACCCGGCGGGGACCCGCCCGCACTGTAAGACGCGCACGTTTCGAGTCAACCCACTGGCAATGCGCGTAGTGAAAGCGGTAGGGCTAACTCCCAGTACGCAGAAGCGCCTACCCTTTTTGCTCCACACCAAATACAAGACCTACGCGCATGATCATCGAGCTTAAAGACGTCTATCGCAGTTACGGGCAGGGAGCAGGCAGCGTGCAAGCGCTGCGCGGCATCACCGCCGGGATCGAAGCAGGGTCCATGACCGCCATCGTGGGGCCGAGCGGTTCTGGCAAGAGCACCCTGCTCAACATGCTGGGCGCGCTCGATCAACCCACGCGTGGCCAGGTCATCGTGGCTGGCCAAGATCTGGGCAAGCTGGACGACAACGCGCGCACCAAGCTGCGCCGCGAGCGCATCGGGTTCGTGTTTCAGTTCTTCAACTTACTGCCTACGCTCAGCGCCAAGGAGAACGTGCTTTTGCCGGCTAAGCTGGCAGGGCGCGGCGGCAAAGAGCTCGAGGCGCGCGCTGTCGAGCTGCTCACGCGCGTCGGCTTGAAGGACCGTATGCACCACCGCCCCGACCAGCTCTCGGGCGGCGAGATGCAGCGTGTGGCCATCTCGCGCGCACTCATCATGGACCCGCCGGTGCTGCTCGCCGATGAGCCCACGGGCAACCTGGACTCCAAGACCGGCCGCGAAGTGATGAGCTTGCTGCGCGGCGCGGTCGATGCGCGGCGCACGGTCATCCTGGTCACACACGACCCACGTATGGCGCTGATCGCCGATCGGATCCTGACCATTCGTGACGGCGCCTTGGCGGGCAACGAGCGCGTGGAGCCACGCAGCCCCGAAGAGGTGTTCAGCGCAGAGCCCAGCGAGCTCTCCCTGCCCATGCTCGAGCCGCACACGTGAGGGCAGCTCTACAAAGCACGCCCGCGCACAAATCGTTGCGCACGCGCAGCACCGCGCGCGTGCTTCGCTAGTTTTCGCTCGCGCGTGTGCGACGCGCGCTTCAGTTTTGCTCGCGACGCCCAAGGGGCGCGCTTCCGTTTTTGCTCGCGACGCCCAAGGGCGCGCTTCCGTTTTTGCTCGCGACGCCCAAGGGCGCGCTTCCGTTTTTGCTCGCGACGCCCAAGGGCGCGCTTCGACCCCGGGGCTGTTCCATGTGGACGCTGTTGCGTGAAGTCTCTCTCCGCCACCTGAGACACTCGCCGTTTCGCACCGCCTTGGTGGTGTTCGGCATCGCGCTCGGCGTGTGCATGCTGTCGGCCATGCTGGCCACCAACGACACGCTCAGCGCCGCCTTCCAAGACATGGTCGAGCGCGTTGCAGGCAAAGCCGATCTGACGGTCGGCGGCAGCGAGGCAGGCATCCCGAGCTCGTTGACGGGAGAGGTCGCCGACCTGCCCGGTGTGGAGCACGCGGCGGCCATGCTCGAGGTGGTGACACGCAGCGCAAAACCAGGGGGTGCCACGCTGCTGGTGCTCGGCGTCGACCTGCTCGGAGACACGTTCTTTCTCCCGTTCGCGCAGGAGGGTGAGCACAAGGTCATCGAAGACCCGCTCGTGTTCGTCAACGATCCGACTGCGATCTTGATCTCCAAGAAGCTGGCGCAGACCAGCCACCTCAAGGTTGGCGATCCGCTGCCCCTGATCACGGCGGAGGGCGAGAAGGTCTTCTACGTGCGCGGCCTGCTCGAGGCCGAGGGGCCCGCGGCATCGTACGGTGGCCAGGTCGCGGTGATGTTCATCGATGCGGCCCAGGTCAGCTTCGCGCGCGGCTACGCGGTCGATCGCATCGACGTGGTCGCCAAAGAGGGCGTCAACGTCGCCGAGCTCAAGACGCGCATCGAGGAGATGGTGCACGGACGCGCCACCGTCGAGGAGCCACAGGGCCGCACGCGACGCCTGGTCGCCTCGCTCGACGCGTTTCGCAATGGGCTCAACTTGATGGGCCTCATCGCGCTCGGTGTCGGCGCGTTCTTGATCTACAACGCCGTCAGCGTGAGCGTCGCGCAGCGTCGTCGCGAGGTCGGCATCTTGCGCGCGCTCGGCGTGACGCAAGGCAGCGTGGTGCGTTTGTTTTGTCTCGAGGCGCTGGTGATGGCGTCTGTCGGTGTGGTGGTCGGGCTCTTGCTCGCGCAGCACCTGGCAAGCTTCGCGCTGCTGAGTGTGACCGAGACGGTGTCGCGCATGTTCGTGGCCATCCAGCCCAAGCCACCGCAGATCACCGTCGACATCGCGATCGCCGGCATCGTGTCGGGTGTGTGCGCCACGCTGATCGCTTCGTACCTGCCCGCGCGCGCCACCAACAAGGTCGACCCGGCCGAGGCACTTCGCTCCACGCACTCCACGGCCGCCGTCGGTGGCTCCAACGCGTACAAGCTCGCCATCGTGGGGTTGTTCGTGTCGGCCTCGTCTCCGTTGTGGGCCATGGGCGGCACCGAGCAGAGCGGCTACCTGAGCAACCTCGCCGTCATGGTCGGCTTCTCCATGCTCGCGCCGCTCACCGTCAAGGGTCTGCGCTGGGCGTTCGTGAAGCCCGCCGAGATGTTGCTCGGCATCCCCGGCCGGCTCGCGCTCGACAACGTGGAGCGCTCGCTCGGACGCAGCACCTCAATCGTCATCGCACTCATGCTCGCGATCGCGATGAGCATGACGGTGGGCGCGTACGCGGTGTCGTTCGAGAGCTCCATCTCGCAGTGGGTCGACGACGCGTTCCCCGCCGACGCGGTGATCACGGCAGGCTCGCCCACGGTCGATACCAGCCACCTCCCGTTCTCGCCGACGCTTGGCGACAAGATCAAAGACGTGCCCGGCATCGAGGCGCTCAACCCGGTGCGCAACGTGTCGACCGTCATCGGCAACCGTAAGGTGCAGGTGCAGGCGCTCGACTCGCGCGTGCTGCTCGGGCAGGCCGCAAAACGTCACGCAGGCCGCAAGGTCATCGAGGGACCCGAGGTGCCGTCGGTCAGCGCGCTCTACGACGAGCAGCGCGTGATCATCTCGGGCAACTTGGCGCACTTCGCCAAACTGGGCGTCGGCGACAAGCTCAGCGTGGAGACGCCGAGCGGACCGCAGATGTTCTCGGTGTACCAGGTGGTGGTCGACTACTCGTCCGACCAGGGCTGGGTGTTGGTCGACCAGCGTTGGTACGCGAAGTACTGGCACGATGAGCTGATCGACATCCTCGAGGTGTACCTCGCGCCGGGCATCGATCGCGAAGCCACCGGCGTGGTGCTGCGCGAGAAGCTGGGCGACAGCGGGAGCATCTTCGTCACGCTCCACGACGCGCTGCGCGACACGCTGCGCAACCTTGCCAAGAGCGTGTTTGCCTACGCCAAGGCGCCCGAGCTGATCACGCTGCTGGTCGCGATCATGGGCGTCATCGGCACGATGCTGGCTGCGGTGATCGATCGGATCCGGGAGATCGGAATGCTGCGCGCGATCGGCGCGACACGCTGGCAGGTGACTGGGAGCTTGATCGCCGAGGCTGGGTTTTTGGGGTTCGCTGCTGCGTTTTGCGGAGTTCTTACGGGGGTGCCGCAGGGGTTCATCTTCATGCGGGTGATCGGGATGTCTGCCAACGGCTGGCATTTGCCTTACTCGTTTCCGTTTGAGACTGCGATTCGGGTTACCTCGTTCGTTGTCGTTGCTGCTGCTTTGGCTGGCTATTTTCCTGGGCGCCGGGCTGCAGGGATGGATGTTAAGGAAGCTCTTTCTTACGAGTAGCTGGGCTGACTGGTCTTACTCGGGGAGGGGGTACTCGACTGGCCGCTCTGGGCGGGGGGTGTCGCCAAAAAGAATCGGCGGCGGGTCCCTCTTCCCAGTGCGTCCCGAGTCGCTTCGCAAGACTTGTTTATGCGCTCGATTGAGAAACCTTACGGTTTCTCCCGCCGCCGATTCTTTTTGGCGACACCCCCCGCCCGCCGCTGTCGCTAGTTCGCTCTTCCCCTGAGCCCACATAGCGAGGGCGTGAGGTGTGC
>JBEGTL010000573.1:0-5429 GCA_041179425.1 Pseudomonadota bacterium
CGGGCCCACCACCACCAACAAGCGGTCGTCACGGCCATCCATGATGTCGCGCACGGCGAGCCGCGACTCGGCCACGACGCGCGAGCTCTCGTCGGTCAGCGGCGCTTCTTCGATCAAGATCGCGGCCGGGATCAGCGGGCGGATCTTTTCGATTCTCAGGTCGTCGGTTTGGTAATGGGACATGCCTTCGGGTTCCTCTTACGCCCGCAACGATACCTCGTCCAATGCGCCGCTGCGGTCGTTCAGGCCTTGTCCTTGGGCAGGTTGATGCGGGGCTCGTGAGGATGACGTTTGTACAGGATGAGTACGCGCCCGACCTGACCGGCCAGCTCGGACTTGGTGAGCTCGGGCAGCTGCTCGGCCACCTCCGCGCGCTCCACCGGCGAGCTCTCGTGCACGCGCACCTTGATCAGCTCGTGCCGCAGCAGCGCGGCTTGCACTGCGCTCACCAGGGTGTCGGTCAGGCCCTCTTTGCCCACCATGACGACCGGCTCGAGCGCGTGTGCCTCGGCGCGGAGAAAGCGCTTCTGTTTTCCACTCAACGACATAGGCCGGCTACCTAGCGCGGCTTTACCGACCAGACGACCCGCCCGTCCTCGATGTACAGCGCTTCGCACAGGGAAAGTCCTGCCTGGTGCTGCTGGCCGGTGAGGCGCGACGCAATCTCGGCGATGGTAGGCATGTGGCCAAACGCTGCCAGGTGTTCGCCGTCGTCGTCGAAGCCGGCGCTGCCTCCGCCGGCGAGCGAAGAAGAATATTGGCTTAGATCGCGCGCGGCGCGCTCGGCCGGGACCGTGTACGACAGCGAGGCCTGGCACTCGACCACGCCGCGAAAGCCCAAGACCTGCGCAAACAGCTCGGCCGTCTGCACCGCGCGCACGCGTGGGCTGGCGATCAGACGGGTCGGCAGGAGCCCTTGCTCGTTGACCTGCTCGGCCACGTCGCGCGCCTGCGCACGGCCGAGCTTGGAGAGCCAGCGTGCAGCGTCATCGACGCCGGCGCGCTCTTGCACCGCCTCGGCGTGGCGTACGAGCAGGATCCCCACGTCGGCTCAGGCGTGCTCGCCGCGATGGGCGCGCACGTACAGCGGACGCGGCTCATCGGTGGCGGCTTGGTACTTGACGCTGAAGGTGTCGAGGCTGCGCAACGCTGCGTCGGTGTCCTTGCCGGCCGCGAGCTGATACGAGTCGAAGCCGCAGCGCAGCATGTAAAACAGCTGGTCGGCGAGCACTTCGCCGACTGCGCGCAGCTCGCCCGTATACCTGTAGCGCTCGCGTAGGAGGCGAGCCTTGCTGTAGCCCCGCCCGTCGCCGAACTTGGGGAAGTCGATGGCGATGAGGCTCACCTTGGGTAGGTGCGTGATCACCTGGAGCAGGTCGTCTTCGGGCTCGATGCGCAGACCGACGCGCCCGTCTCGGGTCTCCGGGTCGATGTCTTCGCGGTCGAAGCGCTGCCAGCTGATCAGCACGTCTCCGGTTGCGGGGATGGGCTGGTCGTCGGCCACACTGAGCCATGGGTCGTCGGTGACGACGCGTTTGTCTTTAATGAGCGCCATACAAGGCCTCCTTGAACGGCTGCATACCCACGCGGCGATAGGTGTCGAGGAAACGTTCGTCCTCGGAGCTGCGCACCTCGAGGTAGCGCTTCACGACAGTCTCGACCGCGTCGACGATCTTGTCCGGGGGAAACGCGGGGCCGACGATCTTGCCGAACGACGCGTCGTTGCCGGGCGCGCCGCCCAGCGCGAGCTGGTAGGCCTCTTCGCCACGCTTGTTGATCCCCAAGATGCCGATGTGTCCGACGTGGTGGTGACCACACGCGTTGATGCAGCCGCTCATCTTGATGTTGAGCTCGCCGATGTCGTGCTGGTAGTCGAGGTCCTCGAAGCGCTGCGAGATCTCGAGTGCCTGCGGGATGGAGCGGGCGTTGGCGAGGTCGCAGAAGTCGAGCCCCGGGCAGCAGATGATGTCGCTGATCAGGTTGACGTTGGGTCGCCCGAGGTCGAGCGCCGCGAGCTTTTTGTAGAGCTCGGGCAGCTTGCTGGTCTCGACGTGCGGCAGCACCAGGTTCTGCGAGTGCGTGACCACGACCTCGCCGAAGCTGTACTCGTCCGACAGGTCTGCGATGGCGTCCATCTGCGTGTCGGACGCGTCGCCGGGCGGCGTGTCCAACGTCTTGAGCGAGATGTACACGGCGCTGTAGCCGGGCACCTTGTGCAGGTCGACGTTGTGCTGCGCCCAGCGCGCGAGGTCGCGATCTTTGCCGAGGCGATAGGCGCCGAGCTGCGCGTCCGAGTCGCCGAGCTTTTTGTAGGCCGGCGGCACGAAGAACTTGCTGACGCGGTCGAGCTCGGCCTGCGTGAGCTTCATGGCGCCGTCTTTGATGTGGCCCCACTCGTCGTCGACCTGACGCCTGAACTCTTCGAGCCCGAGCGTGTTGACCAGGATCTTGATGCGCGCCTTGTACTTGTCTTTGCGGTCGCCGTACTGGTTGTACACGCGCAGGATGGCTTCGAGGTAGCTGAGCAAGTCTTCTTTGGGAAGCCACTCGCGGATCACGCGCGCCACCACCGGGGTGCGACCGAGGCCACCACCCGCGAGCACCTGACAACCGATCACGCCCTCGGCGTTCTTCAGGATGCGCACGCCGATGTCGTGGATACGAACGGCCGCGCGGTCGGTGTCGGGCGTGCCCGTGATGGCGATCTTGAACTTGCGCGGCAAGAACGCGAACTCGGGGTGGAACGTGGACCAGTGCCGCATGATCTCGGCGATCGGGCGCGGGTCTTCGAGCTCGTCGCGCGCCACGCCAGCGAGGTGATCGCTGGTGATGTTGCGGATGCAGTTGCCGCTGGTCTGGATGGCGTGCATCTCGACGCTGGCCAGGTCGCGCAGCAGCGCGGGCATCTCTTCGAGCTTGGGCCAGTTGTACTGGATGTTCTGGCGCGTGGTGAAGTGACCGTAGGCGCGGTCGTACTTGCGCGAGATGTGCGCCAGCATGCGAAGTTGTTTGGTCGACAACAACCCGTAGGGCACCGCCACCCGCAGCATGTACGCGTGCAGCTGCATGTAGAGGCCGTTTTGCAGGCGCAGCGGCTTGAACTGCAGCTCGCTGATGTCGCCCTTGATGCGGCGCTCGATCTGCTGCGCGAACTGCTCGGCCCGCTCGAACACGATCTTACGGTCGTACTCATCGTACTGATACATGACGGTTCCTTCTCAATCGGGGCGACGGATGCGGGTGGTCGGGCCGGTGCTGCGGATGCGCTCGCGTGTGCTCAGCGCGTCGATCTCGTTGCCCTTCTTCTCGACCTTGAAGGTGTAGGGGTCGGCCACCAGGGGCTGCTCGTCCTTGGTGCGCTTCTGCGCTTCGGCCTCGCCGTCGGCAGTCGGCAACAGCTTGGCTTCTTGAAGAGACCGGCTCCAGGTGCCAGCCGGCGTGAGGTACACCGGTGCGCCATCGGCCAGCCAGCGCGCCGTGACCACCACCAACTCGTTCTCGTCGACCATATGGCGCCGAATCTGAGGCACACCTAGCGATAAGTCCAAGCCAGAGTTGTTATGCTCAGCATAGCTGCTGGTTATGGCGAGCGGCAGCGTGAGGAGTCGGGTGTGGACCTGCACAAGCTGCGCACATTTGCAGTGGTCGCGGCGGAGGGCAACATCACCCGAGCGGCCCGCCGGCTGTCGACCAGTCAGCCTGCCGTGTCCAAGCAGCTGTCGGAGCTCGAGGACGCGCTCGGGACCGCGCTGTTCCATCGCCTGCCGCGCGGGGTGCGGCTGACCGAGGCCGGGCAGCTCTTGGTGCGCCACGCGGCGCGCATCTTTGCGGCCGAGGGGGCGGCCGAGTCCGAGCTGGCCGAGCTCAGTGGTCTGACCAGAGGCCGGCTCTCGATCGGGGCCAGCACCACCATCGGCAGCTACCTGTTGCCGCACGTGTTCAGCGCGTTCCATCGGGAGCACCCTCAGGTCAAGCTCGAGCTCGAGATCGCCAACACCTCCGTGATTCAGGCGATGGTGCTCGACGACCGGCTCGACCTCGGCTTTACCGAGGGCTTCGTCTCGCGCGAGCAGCTGATCTCCGAGGTGATGCACGCCGACGAGATGGTGGTCATCGCCGCCCCCGGCCACCCGCTGCTCGCGCGGCGCGCCGTCCATGCCCGCGAGCTGTCTGACTACCCATTCATCAGTCGCGAGCGCGGCTCCGGGACGCGCGACGTGATCGAAGCGGCGCTGAGCGAGCTCGGCGTGAGTGTGGAGCCCGCGATGGCTCTCGGAAGCACCGAGGCGATCAAAAACGTGGTGGCCGGGGGCGTCGGCGTGGCGGTGGTCTCGCGCCTGGCGGTCGAGCGCGAGCTGTCATCCGCTCGTCTGATCGCGCTCGAGGTCGTCGACCTGAAGGTTCGACGTCCGCTCCACATGGTGCGGCTGGGCGGCAAGCGTGAGAGCCCCGCGGTGGAGGCGTTCATCCGGATGCTGCGCGCCGCGCTGTAGCTTCAGGGCTGTTGGAAGCCCTGTCGTCGGTAGGTGAGCACGAGCGTGTCGCGTACGCCGAGCTCGCCGTCGGGCTGGATGGGCGTGGTCTCGTGGATGACCTTGGCGTCGTCGAGCACCAGCGTCGTCCAGGGCTCGAGCATGGTGAAGCGGACGCCGGCATTGCCGACTGCCTGAAAAACGCGGGTCTCGCCGCCTTTGACGGCGCGGCGGCCGGCGAGGATGACGGCGACGTAGTCGACTCCGTCGCGGTGGGCGCCCTCGGGGGTGGGGCGTCCGATGCCGGCTGCTGTGTCGATGCGAAACTGGTGGGCTTCGATGTACCAGCGTTCGCTCGGGGTCAGCTTGGCGAAACGTTCTCCGAGGCCGCACAGGAGGCGGGTCCAGGCTGGCGCGGCGGTGATCTCTGGGTCGATGGGCTCGAAGGAGCGCTCGAGGCCGCCGTGGAGCGCGTTGTATGCGGTGGGCTGCCAGTGGGCTCTTTGGGGCGTGATCGCGAGCTGGTCTTTTGCCGTGGTGAGGGTCTGGATGAAGCAGCTGTGTCTTCGGGCTCTGTAGCGGCCGCCGTCACGGAGGTAGGTGTCCTCGGGGAGGCGCTCCCACTTGGCTCGCCACCGGTCGAGGTCGGTCAATTGGACGCCTAGCTCAGTCGCTAGCTTCTGCGGGTCTAGCAAGGCGTAGCCTTGGCTTCGTAGCTGCGTGGTGAGTTCGGTGTCGGGCGGCACGGTGGCGGACTGTGACTCTCTGGGGCGTCTTGGGCAATGGACGCTTTTTGGGAGCTGTTTGTAGTTGCTGGTTGCAGGGGTGTGGGGGGTTGCAGGGCTTTGCGGGCTTCCGCTGCGCAGCGGGGTGCTCGCTCGGAACGAGCCGATGGGACCCCCACCCACTCGCGGGCCGACGCGCTGCGCGCGATTTGTTTTTTCCGCTCGACCAGGC
>JBEGTL010000574.1:0-5424 GCA_041179425.1 Pseudomonadota bacterium
CACAGACGCTCGACGTGCACGAGTCGGAGCTGAGCACCGCGCTGCGCGTCGAGATCCGTCAGCGACTCGACGGCGGGGAGACGCCTGCCGCGATCGAAGCCGCGCTTGCGGCACGCTTTGGTGAGCGTATCCGCGCCGTCCCCGGCTCGGGTGACGCGCGCACGGCGCTGCCCGTCGCGGTGGGCTTTGGGATGGTGCTCAGCCTGTTTGGTCTGCTCGGATGGGTGCGTCGTGGACGCCGACGCGTCCTCGTGCGCTGGGAAGAGCGAGAGCTCGACGACGACGCTGCATACGAAGCGGCATTGGATCGGGAGCTCGCTGTCGCAGAGGAGAGCCCGGCGTCGTCGGGCAGCGCACGCGTCGACTTGGCCCACGACCTGGCCTCGCGCGTGCGCTAGGCTCGCCCGCATGACGGGTGACCTGGTGCGTTTTGGCGTGGCGATGGAGCCAGCGCTCCAGCAACAACTCGATGCTCTCGCCGCCGCGCGGTCGTGTACACGCTCCGAGCTCCTGCGCGACCTGGTGCGCAACGAGGTGGGCAAGGCGACCACCAAAAAGCGCGTGCCTGCGGTGGCCGCGGTGACGCTGGTCTACAACCACCACGTGCGGCTGTTGTCCGAGCGATTGACCGAGATCCAGCACGAGCTCGGCGAGCAAGTGCGCTCGACCATGCACGTGCACCTCGACCACGACAACTGCATCGAGATCATCGTGCTGCGCGGGCGCTCCGATCGCATCGCGGACGCGGCCACCCGCATGCTTGCCATCCGGGGCGTCACGCACGGCGGCGTGGAGATGGTGAGCGAGAGCGCGCTCGCCGCCTCGCGCAGCCACCGTCACGACGACAAGCCGCACGCGCACGCGCACGGCGAACCTACGCACGTGCCTCCGAAGACCACGTCACGCAAGCGCAAGTAGTCACCGCACCGCGGAGACCGTGCACTCTCCCTCGCCACGAAAGTGCCCGATGGTGCGCGCCAACGAGGTCATGAACGCGCCGAGCGAGGGCGCATCGAGACCCGACGGATCGTACTTGCGGACGTCGATGGGCGTGGCGAACAGCTCGTCGAGCGTGACCTCGCCGTCTGCGTTCTTGTCGGCGGCCGCTTTCTCGTCGAAGCGTAGCGAGGTCTTCACCGCCGGATCGGACGACGTCATCAGACGGTCGTAGTACAGGTGATCGCCATGCGTGGTGAGCTCCGAGACGTCGGTGCCACCGTTGGTGACGACGACACCCTCGAGAGGCTGGCCGCTCTCGGCAGCTTGCTGACAGCTCGCGTACTGGGTGGCTGTCTTGAAGCCCCAGTGAAAGGTCTTGGTGATCGAGACGCCGTCCGCGCCGACCTTGCTCGCGGAGCCGGCGACGTACACCGAGTAGCCGTTCTGGACCATCATATCGCGGTCGGCGACGTCGCCCGCCACCACCTCGGAGTCCGCTAGCGCAGGCTTGATCTGGTAGCTCACGCGGTCCCAGTGTTTGGCGTCGAGGTCGGCAAACGAGACCAGGTCTTTGCGGCCGGGCTTGGTGTTGTCGACGAACCTGGAGCCGGGCATGGTGGCGGCGATGGCGCCGCCGCTGTCGGCCACACTGACGTTGTGGAACACGACCAAAAACTTGTCGTAGTGCAAGGTCCAGCCGTCGACGAAGCCGGCCTCGCCGGTGGGATCGGATGGAATGCTCTGCTCGATGTACTCCTCACCCCAGGTCGTGAACTTGGCCGTGCCGACGCCGTCGTCGCCGCAGGCAGCGAGCGTGAGCAAGGCGGTGGCGAAGAGCATCTGTCTGCGCGTGTTCATCGTCGTCTCCCGAGCTCGTTTTAAGGACCGTAAAAAAAGTGGTAGGCGCTGAGCTGCACGAGCCCGAGTGCGAACGCGATCTGGGGTGTCTCCCCGGCGGCGATCTCGGTCGGCGCCGTGGCGGTGCCTTGCGCGACGCCGGTGAAGTCCACCAGGTTGAACCACACGTGCGGTTTGACGGTGAGCGTCACCGTGCCGTCTTCTTCGACCTCTGTTTCGTCGAAGGCGCAGCCATCGACCTGCCCTTGGCTGACGCTGCGCGCGACGTCGCCAAAGCTCGCGGACAGCTTGAAGTAGACGGTCTGCTCTCCTTTGGTGGCGACGCCCTCGACGACCGCGACTTGGCTCTCCAGCTGGCTGCGCGCGGGTTCGTTGGTGGGCGCGGCGAGGGTGAGTCGCGCCGAGCGGTAGAGCCCTGTGATGCCGTTGCCGTCGGGGAGCACGACTCTGCCCGCGAACAAGTCGGCGGCCTGCGGGGTGATGACCTGACCGAGCGCCATGCCCGCGAGGTAGTGACCAGGGTGCGCGTGCGCGATGCTGGGCCCGAGTGCGCGCGCGAGGCGTTGCCACAGCGGCCGCTGCTGGCGCAGCACGAACGCAGGCTCGCCGTCGAAGTAGTAGAGCGCGCCGATGGAGAGCTCGGCCCTGTTGAGCTGAACCGTCCAGCCCGTCTCGGTGGGGAACGGTCCCGCGAGCTCGGCGTCGGCCTGCACCGCGGTGTGCAGTAAGACCGGTCGCCCGGTGGTGGTGTCGCTCCCGGCGCAGGCGAGCAGCAGACACGACAACGAGACAAACAGCCGTGCAGCGTTTCTCGACATTGCAAAGGTCCTCTTTTCGACGACGACGGTCACAGGTACAGCTCGACGGAAGCGAACAGCGTGCGCGGTGCGCCGACCGTCACGTGCCGCATGGGGACGAGCGACGCGCCGCCTTGGCCGGGGTCCCAGTTGGAGGCAAACAAGAACTCGCCGTCGTACCAGTTCGAGTCGAGCAGGTTGAACGCGCGCAGCGACAAGCCCAGCTCGCCGAGGCGAACGCTCGCCTGGGCATCGACCAAAAAGATGTGGTGTCCAAGCTGAGAGTAAGGGAGTGGACGCCGCGCTAGGTACGAGATGCCCGTGCCGAGCTGCGTCTCGAGCTTACGGTTCTTCCACTCCCACACCACGGGCGTGACCGCGAGGTCGGCGCGCGTGACGATCTGCGGGGCGTACGGCACCAGGTCGCCGCGCTGATGACCACGCGCGCTCTCCCGAAACTCGGCGCGTGTGTACGTGCCGTTGAGGTTGAGGTTGACCCACGGGCGCGGTCGATACGTGACGTCGGCCGTGGCGCCCGTGTGGAGGGTGGCCGGCACCAGCTCGTTGCGCGCAGTCGACTGATCGAACACCAGGTCGTCGCTGAGCCGCGTACGAAAGGCAGCCGCCGAGGCGGCGAGCTGCTGGTTGGTGTAGCGCACACCCAGCTCGCCCGAGACGACGCGCGTGAACGGTGTGGTCTCGGACTCGGCGAGGCTGCGCGCTTGCGGCGAACGAAAGCCCTCTCCGTAGCTACCCACCACGTCGAGGCCCGGCAACAAGTGGACCTCGAGGGAGGCCTTCTTGCCGAAGTGGGTCCCCTGCGATGCGCGCGACTGCCCCGCGGCCGCGGCCCCGTCGTCGACGGTGCGATAGGAGAGACCGTCGATGCGCAAGCCGCCGCGCAGCGTGAGCCACGAGAGGGGGTGGAGGGCGGTGTCGAAGTACCCGGCGACGTCGAGGGCCCGCACGTGCGCATCGACCTCGTCGGCGGTCACACGTTGATCCGCGGTCGACAGTCGTTTTTGGGATTGATCGACCCAGTCGCTGCGCGCCGAGACGCCGATCTCGAACTTGTCCCGGGCGGAGAACAGCCGCTTCTGCATGCGATAAAACGCGGTGCCGCCGAGCACGACGTCGTCGTTGAGCTGCTGCTGCGAGTCCCCGTTGGCGTCCGTCAGGTAACCCGTGTAGTTCTGACGCAACCGTAAGGTGCGCAGCACGGCGTAAGGGGCGATGGACAAGCCACTGTCGGCGCTCTCGCGCTTGAGCTCCGCGACTAGCTGAAAGCGCGACGAAGCGCCGCCCTGGTTGGGGTCGTAGGTCGCAAAGCGAGACACCTTGTCGGCTTGGATGTCGGACAGGCGCAGCACGCCTGCCGAGTCGAAGTGTCCGGTGTACGCGGTGAACAACAGACGCGCGCTGGTCTGGTCTCCGAGCCGCCAGCTGCTCTGTGCCACCATCGATGCGCGCTGCGCTGCGCGCGAAGGTCCAAAGCCATCGGTGTCGTAGAACTCGGCCGCTGCAAACGTGCCTTCGTCCGCGCCCTTGGGCCGGTAGGCGAGGAAGTAGCGCGAGCTGCCGAACGAGCCGTAGCCGGCCTTGGCGGTGAGGCCAGGCTTGTCGTAGCCGAGCTCGAAGCGCACGGTGCCTGCGACGGCGAAGTCGCCTTGCCGAGGGTCGTAGCTGCCCGGTGTCGCGCGCACCGAGCGCACCACCTCGGGCATCAAGAAGTGCAGGTCGGCGTAGCCCTGGCCGTGGATGTTGGAGACGTCGTTGACGGGCGCACCGCCGACCCAGATCTCCAGGTCTTGTCCGTGCACGGCGTCGAAGCCGCGATAAAACAGTTGGTATGCCTTGCCCTCGCCGCTGTGCTGCGTGACGAACAAGCCGGGCACCACGAGCAGCATGTCGTTGGCAGTGCGGTGCGGAGCGGCACTGAGCGTGGCGCGGTCGCGTACCACTTCAGATGCGCTGCGCGCCGTCGCCTCGACGTTGGCCTCGGCGCTGTAACCGAAGTCGGAAGGCGCGGCCCGTACGGGCATCGTGCCCGCATCGCTCCTTTGCTCGTCCGGCCCAGGGCGCGCTTCGACCGAGATCGTCGGACTGCTCGCGATGCCCGCGTCGGCAGCAGGCGGCGGGGCAGTCGCGCCAAGCATCGTGGCGTCGGGCGCACCCGCGTCGAGCACGCCGGGCTGCGTGGGGACCGCCGCACGAAAGCGCACCGCGATGCGCACGCGACCGGCGATGGGGACGCCGTTGCGCGTGGCCGGGCGCAGACGCCAACGCTTGCCTGCCTCGATGGCCGCGGCGTCGAGATCGGGCGCGACACTCACGTCGACGATCACGTCGCGCAGCACGCCGGTCTCGTCGACCGTCACCAGCAGCGGCACCACCACGTCGTGCGTGGGGATGGGCCCGGGCGGCCAGATGCCCTCGGCGCTCTCGATCGGCTCGGGTGCGCTGAACGTGTCGTGCGCCGCGGCACGCCCGAGCGAGCAGAGCAGGGTGGCCAGCAAAACAAAGACGTTCAGGCCAGAGGCGCGGGCGACGGCGCTGCTTTTACGTGACCCCGACCACCACATGTTCCCTCGGCGCGTAGCACGAATGTTCAAGATGATGCTACGCGGCGCGCCCCATCCCCAGCTCGAGGACGGCCCACGCCGCGCGCATTTCGCCGCGGTTTTCGGCGTCACGAGCGGTAGACCAGGAGGGGCGCACAACCGCAGGCCGTCCCTGGCGTGCGCTGCGCGCTCCCTCGGTTCTTTGCCGAAGCACTATCGAGTGGAGATACGTGTCGGACTGGCGAACGGATTCTTGCCGGCAGCGTTTT
>JBEGTL010000575.1:0-5424 GCA_041179425.1 Pseudomonadota bacterium
AACCGAGCTCCGTCCCCCTAGCGGTCCCTAGCGGTCGTCAGTGCGTCTGGCCGAGGCCTGCTTCGCGTACCGACATCGACGAGCTGTCCTGCTCGCGCACGAAGACTGACGACTGGTCGTCGTTCTCGCGCAGCTCGGGCGGGAAGGCTTGTTCGTCGGCGCCGGCGCGGGTGAGCGCTTCGCGCAGGATGGCGCGGTGCTCGTTGGGGTCGGCCCAGCGCTCGCGCCCAGGTGCGGGCAGGCTGTCGAGCGGGTCGACGTAGCAGAAAAACTGTCCCGGCTTGACGGTGGGCGCGGTGTACACGGAGACGCCGGTGATGCGGTCGTAGTACTCGTACGAGTGCACGTCGCGCTTGCCGCCGCCGCCAGGGGCGTCGACCACGAAGGTGGGCGTGTTGAAGCCGGCGGTCACACCGCGCATCTGCTTCTCGAGCTCTTCGGCCGCGTGCACGCTGGTGCGGAGATCTTCCACGCCGCGCACCAGGTCGTGTACGTAGACGTAGTAAGGCTGGATGTTGACGTAGGACAGCCGCTTGAGCAGCAGGTGCATGGTGCGCGCGTCGTCGTTGACCCCGCGCTGCAGCACGCACTGGTTGCGCACCGTGATGCCGGCCTCGAACAGGCGTCCGAGCGCCGCCTCGGTGATGGCCGTGATCTCGTTGGGGTGGTTGACGTGCGTGTGGACGACCACGTCCTTGCGGCGCTTGCGCCCGGCCGCGTGCACCTCGGCCAGCGCGTGGAACCAGTCGTGGTCGGTCAGCACCTTCATGGGCATGACCGCCAGACCCTTGGTCGCGAAGCGCATGCGCCGCACGTGCGGGATGTCGAGCAGGCGATGCCCGATGGTGCGGATCTGGTCGGGCTTGAGCTGGTAGGTGTCCCCGCCGCTGATCACGACGTCTTCGATGGAGCGGTGCGCCTTGATGTACTGGAAGGCGGCCTCCCAGCGTGTCTCGCTGACCTTGAGGCTGACCTTCTCGACGCCACCGTTGTCGGGACCGATGGCGTACGAGCGCGTGCAGAAGCGACAGTATACGGGACACGTGTCCAGCGCCAGAAACAGCACTTTATCCGGGTAACGATGGACGAGGCCCGGCACGGCGGCGTCGTGTCGCTCGCCCAGCGAGTCGAGGCCGACGCACGGATGATCGGGCAGCGTGCTCGACGCGAGTGGCAAGAACTGCCGGCGCAGCGGGTCCGCGTAGGGATCGGTCCAGTCGATGAGACTCAGGATGTAGGGGGAGAGGCGTATCGCCATCGGCGCGTGGCGGATGGCCTCGGCGACGTCGGCGACGAAGTCCGGCTCGGCCATGTCCCGCAGCACCGTCAGCAGCTTCTCGGGCCGCGTGATGGAGTTCTTCGCCTGCCATTGGTGGTCGAGAAACTCCGCGCGCGAGACGTGGGTGTACGCCGGAACTCGCCTCCAAAAGTCCCCATCGCGTAACGCACGATGGTTGGGTTCAGAATCCGAAGAGGGTGGTTCGGGCTCCTCGGCCGGGCCTTCGAGCTCCTTGAGCAAAGGCAGTGCATGCGCCATCTGAGTACTTGTCCTCCAGGTCTCTGGGGATTGGTTCGTGCCCCCACGACCTAATGAAGTGGGCGGAGAGCAGATTGCGTGCCAGTAGCGCAACGACTTCGAATCGGAGGCCCAGCGAGGGGCGCTCTTGCAACACGCAGCGAGCCCGCATGCGCAAAACTTCGGTCATAGGCTCCCCCTGTGTTGCATGTGCAATTGAGTTGCGTTAGGCAGATCGTCAACGCTCCGCCACATGAGCGCGTCAATGCGTTGACCCCGTGCAACTTCTGCACGGGGTCATCGTGCAGAAGTTGCACAGCCGTGGGGCGTGTCTGTGCGCCCTGAACGCAGATTGCGCCCTGTCAGATCGAGCCGCTCGGCAAACAAGTAAGACCAAGCTCGACGTGCGCGTGCCCATGCGCGTGCTCGCTCGCTCTGTCTTTCTGTCTCTCCGGCTCTAACGCTCGCGCTGACGTGCGCGCCGTCAGACGAGTGGCCGAGAACGGGCCCGAGGATCGTGTACGGGCACGGGCACGGGCACGCGTACGTGGAGGCCCCCTGCCCCGTTCATCCCCGCAGCAGCTCGCTCTTCTTGTCGCCGTGGACTTTGGCGTCGTCGTGAGGAGCGGGATGCGGCGTTGCGGTCGGTGCCGGGAGCGCCGGGCCGTGCAGCGGAGACAGGTAGACGGGCTCGCCCTTCGAGGTGAATTTCCTGGGCTCGATGCCCCACTCTTGCAGCCGATATTGCAGCGTACGTCGGCTGATGCCGAGGATGTCGGCGGCCCGGTGGCGTGAGCCGTCGACCGAGTCGAGCGTCTTCATGATGACGTAGCGCTCGACCTCGGCGAGCGTGACGCCCGGGACCATCAGCGGCAGCGCGTCTTCAGGCTTGTGAACTGGCCGGATGGGAAGGTCTGTGGCCTCGACCAGCGGTCCGCTGGCCAGGACGACCGCCTGCTCGACCACGTTCATCAGCTCGCGGACATTACCGGGCCACGGGTAGTCCAGCATGAGCTGCATCGCAGCCTCCGCGAACCCCTGCACGTCAGCCTCGTTTTCTTCGGCAAATCTCTGCAGAAAATGGTCGGCCAGCATGGGGATGTCGCTGGGCCGGGCACGCAGCGGCGGCACATCGATGCGCACCACGTTGAGCCGGTAGTAGAGGTCTTCGCGGAACTTGCCGTCTTCGACCAACACGCGCAGGTCGCGGTTGGTTGCCGCCACCACGCGGGTGTCGACACGAATGGTCTCGTTGCCGCCCACGCGCTCGAGCTCTCGCTCTTGCAGGAAGCGCAGGAGCTTGACCTGCACGCCGGGCGGGATCTCGCTGATCTCGTCGAGGAACAGGGTGCCGCCGTCGGCCTGCTCGAAGCGGCCTTTGCGCGTGGTGGCCGCGCCCGTGAACGACCCCTTCACGTGACCAAACAGCTCGGACTCGAGGACGCCCTCGGCCAGCGCCGCGCAGTTGAGGCGGACGAATGCCGCCTCGCCGCGACGGGAGTTCTTGTGGATGGCCGACGCGATGAGCTCTTTGCCCGTGCCGGTCTCGCCGTGGATGAGCACGGTGGCCTTACTGCGCGCCGCCTGAATCACACGGTTGAACAACAGCTGCATGGTGGGATGCGCGCCCACGATCCCCTCGAGGGGAGGGTCGTCTTCGCGTGCGACGGGCCTCGCTTCGGCGGCGGCCAGCTTGCGGGCGAGTGCGGGTTTCTCCATCGCTCGCTGCAGCACGACGGCGACCGCTCGCTCGCGAAGCGGCTGCGCCAGGTAGCGGTCGGCACCGCGCCGCAGTGCCCGCTCGACGTCGCGGCGCAGCGCGCCCTCGGGCGCGCGAGCCGAGAGGGGACCCTCTTCTGCGCTGCCGCGTTCGCCCAGGGCGACGATGGAGGCCTGCGGCAGCTGCTCGCGCAGTCGATGGAAGACGCCGGGCTCGAGGTCGTCGAGGGAGAGCGGAGCCATCACCACGTCGGGCGCGATCTGCAGCGCGGCACCCAACGCGCCCTCCGCCGAGTCGGCGGTATGCACGAGATAGCCTTGTCGCTCGACTAGCTGCACGAGCGGGGTAGCTGCGGAAACGTCGGGATCGACGAGCAGCACCGACCCCTTGGCTGGCTCCATGATCAAACGCGAGCATACGCGGGCCGATATCGATGTAAAGGGATTCCCCCGTGCTCTGCGCAGGCCGTGTGCGGGCTAGTGGGTTTTCCCGCCAACCTCAAGATCTTCACGCGCCGTACCGCTACAATCGTCGCGCGATGGCAGTCGATGACCCCAAAGAACCACCGAGCCCTGTCGGCAAGTTCATCCAGACCTACAGCTCCTTCCTCTCTACGTTCGTAATCGGTGCCGCCGGCCTGGTGGCTACGTCCATTTGGCAGTACCGACAGTCCGAGATTGCAGCGCGGCAGGCAGAGTCGCAGCAGCGCATCGCGGTGACCCAGGCCGACAACAACTGGCGCATCGAGCGCGCCGAGATCCTGTCCAAGAACCTGGGCGTGCTGTCGTCGACTGGACAGGACACCGTCGAGCAGCGCTACGGCGTGCTGTTGTCACTGACGCGCGGCAGCATCCTCGACCCCGAGCTGGCCGTCTCCTATGCGCTCGAGCTCGGCAAGGAGAGCCCGACGTACATGAGGTCGGTGCTCGCGAGCACGACCGACAAGAGCTACTCGCGTCTGGCCAACACGTTCGAGGTCACCTGCCAGCAGCGCTTCGGCGCCACGCGCGTCTTGCCGGTATGTCCGGACGAGCATCGTGTCTCGCGTTCGCTCGCGCTGGCCGACTTGTTCGCCGAAGACATGGAGACGGCGCGCCGCAAGGGCGAGCGGGGCCCGCTCGAGCTGCTGATCGACGAGCGCGTGGTGCTGTCGATGCCGCTCAAGCTGACCGCACTGTTCAGTCACTACCTCAACGACTTGTTCGAGCGGCGGCAGCTAGCCGAGATCACGCAGTTCGCGTCGGTGTCGGTGGGCGCGCACCTGATTGCCTCCTTGGTGCTGTCGCCAGACCAGCCCAACACCTTCGTGCCCGCCAGCGAGGCCGCGCAGATCGAGCAGTTTCACGCGCAGCACGCCGACTTCTTGCGGGAGTACTTGTTCGGCAAGACCTGCAACGGCGAGTGCAAGGGCAAGCTCATCGACATCTTCCTCACCAGCTACGCCGAGGCGCAGGGCCGCTACGACGCGGCGATGCGCGAGCTCTTCTCGCACCCGCGCGGGGAGGTGGCGATGGGCCTGGCCCGTCTTCACTCGCGCCTCCTGCAGTGTCAGTTCGACGCGTGGGATGCCATCGCGCTGCGCGACGGGGTGCTCGTCCCTGCGCTGATCGAAGCGACCAGCGCCGGACGCGAGCTAGAAGACAATCTGTTCGACGATCTGCTGGGTCTGCTCGCGTTGACGCCGGACCCTGGCTTGAGTCCGGCCGAAGCCAAAGCGCGAAAAGACTGGGAGGCTGCGCTCGCCAGCGCGCGCACGGTAGCCGAAGGACGCTACGACACCGCCTTCACCAAGCGCCGCCAGTCCGTCCAGGTCACGCGGCGTAGCGTGCCCGCCAAGCTGAAAGACACCATGTTCTGCACGGCCGAAGAGGTACTGGCCGCCGACGAGGCCGTCTCGGAGTAGCGCGTGCCAGGTGGTGAGCCTGGTCGTCGCCGATCAAACCCTTCCAGGACGAGCACGAGGACGAACGCGAGCACGACCACGACCACGAGAGCCAACGAGCACGAGACCGTCCACGAACACGTCCACTCGGCAGCCCTCGTGGGGACCTCGCTGCAGGCTCCGGGGCCCCCGCCTGGGTAAGCCGGCTCGGTCGGGCCGGGCCAGATCGTAGGGTTCGTGTCCGTGAGACGTGCTCGTGCTCGTTGCCTCTCGTGGTCGTGCTCGTGCTCGTTGCCTCTCGTGGTC
>JBEGTL010000576.1:0-5414 GCA_041179425.1 Pseudomonadota bacterium
CCTGTTCCTTACTTTCACGTGGTCTTCACGCTGCCAAGTGAGCTGCGACCGGTCGTCGCCATGAATCGAGAGCGCTTGAGCATCCAATGCGGTCGCGCGTGGCGGACGGGGCACCTACACCGCGACCTTGCGCGGCATGGCCTCGGCCTCGGTCGAGGGCGGGAACGTGATCGTCACCGCATACGGCAGCGACGCGAGCCACTGCAAGGTCCTCCGTTGGACGGAGTCGGCTGCCGACGTGCTCGCCGAAGTGCGCTGCTTCGATGCCACGGGCTCGGCCGCCGACTCGGCATTCACCCTCAGCTACACGGACAAGACCGTGCCCACCCCCCATGGCTGGGGCGCCTACGCCTGGGCCGATCAGAGCGCCACGGCGGCCTATACGCCGAACGCTTTCTACTCCGAATGGGCCGCGGCGAGCGTGGGCCGGATCGCCGAAGCACAGAGCTTCCCCGTGGGCATCTACACGCTCCTTTACCCGTACCAAGTCCCGTTCGAAGGCGACGGGAAGAGCGCCACGCACGTGACCGCGTACGGCCCTGGCAGCGCGTACTGTAAGGTGGCGTCCTGGGAGGCCCCGGACGTGACCGTGAAGACGCTCTGCTTCAGCGGCACGGGCACCCCCATCAACTCGCAGTACGTGAACCGGTTCCTGTACAGCAGCCTGCGCTCGTTGTGAAGCGCGACTGGCGGCGTCAGTGCTCGGAGTTCTCGATCGGCGCGTCGCCCGGGGTCGTGTCGCGGGCCTCGTTGAGCCAGCGCTCCAGCTGCGCGATCCGCGCGTCACGGCGAGACAGGTCGCCGCGCAGCGCGTCGATGGCTTGCTCGCGCTCGCTGAGCTGAGAGTCGCGATTGGCGAGGACCGCCTGCACGATCGAGGGCGGGTCGTTCGCGTCGCCGCCCACACCGCCTGCCAGCTGAGCGAGGATCGAGCGCGCGTCGGCCAGCGCGTTGAGCGCGTCGTCGCGCTGTCGCGCTCGGCCTCGCGACGTGAGGTCTCCGCGAGCAGCGCCTCGGCGCGCGTGATCTCGTCCGTCTGCGCTGCCAGCAGCGCGCGCGGCTTGCAGCTCTGTCTCCTGCGCCTGCACGTCCTGCTCCAGGTCCTCGACCTCGTAGTGTGCCGAATCTCTGCTGCTCAAGCAGCCTCTCGATGATAGTAGCTGAGCAGTCCGCCGAGACGCGCTCGTCGCTTCACTGGCCCGTTGGCGACGACGGCGGGGTGCGGCGCGATCAGCGTGTTGCCCAGCCCCTGATGGTTTCGCCCCGCGTGGTAGTGCGTCACGTACTCACGAACGACCGTCCGCAGGTGCTGCTCGCCCAGCAGCACAACGTGGTTGAGGCAGTCGCCTCGGATCGAGCGCACGAATCGCTCCGCGTACGCGTTCAGGTTCGGACTTCCGTCGTTCAGCCCTGGCGGGCCTTCGGCGCGCTCAGCACGCGATCGCAGAAATCGAGTTACGTTGCATCGGGAGGGCAGAGTGGCGTTTGTACGGCGTATCCTCCCGAGGACAGCGACTTCGCTCGCCCTTGGCTGACCGACTCTGCTCAGCTATCGATCGTCGTGTTGGGAGAAGGCACAAGAGGTTCGGCCCCAGGCGATATCTCTATGTGAGCTCGTCAAGCAGCCATCTTCGGATGCCCGCACAGCACGCCTCCAACGGCTCCCGGCCGCCCCAGAACATGGGGCCAATCGCGCGATGCGCGTCTCGAATCGCGTCCCACTGCGGCTCGTCATTCGGAGCGAATGCTGGATCGTCCGCGGAGGGGAGCTTCATGACATCGCCGTCGTGCAGCAATGCTTCTGCCAGCGACCGCACGCTCGGATACTCCGTGAGACCCGGCAACTCCCCACGCTTTGCAGCCTCGACGATGCGCAGCGCGTCCTCGAAGTGCCTAACGAAGCTTGCCGGAGATCGCGACCCAAGGACCCGCTTCTGCAGAGCGTCCAGCTTCTCGAGGAGCGTGACCAAAGGGTGCACGCAGCGTACCGCGAGCGGTCGGTTGTCCGTGTATTTGCCGAGTTGATCTTGCCGCGCGAGTTCGTCGTGGACGAACGACGAGAGGTCACGAGGCACCGAAGGAGCCACGCGGGCGCGCCCGATCTCGAGCAGCACGAAGGGGCGCAGCACAGGATCGAGTTCGGCGACGTACACTCCCGGGTATCGGACCTCGATGCGACAACCTCGCCACTTCATCGCCGCCGACGTCGGGTCGACCTGAACGCTCTCGACCCCGGGCACGTCAAGCACCACGCCGAGCGCCTCGTAGTGCGCTCGGCGCTCGCGCATTGGCCCCTTGTTATCGCTCGTCCAGTTGTTGCCGGCGAGCGACGGCAGCATCGTCACCGTACCCGGCTCGAGCTTGAGGTCGAGGTCCTCCGAAAAGCGCTCGATCAAGCCAAAGCCTTTCGACAACGACGTGCCGCCCTTGAACCATACGTCGAAGCCTTGCGCGTGCAGCGCCCACAAGCAGTGCGTAACCCAGTAGTCTTTCTCTACCATCGCCAGCGTGACCCCACGCTGGCGCGACGTGATGCCAAGCAGCTGTCCAAACTGAGCGTCTTCGTGAATGAACATCACGCCGCCTGCTTCGCGAGGGCTCGCTTCACGAGCGTAGCCGTCTCGCGCGAACCGTAGCGCAATGCCATCTCCGTGAGCTTGTCGCGATCGAAGCGACCACGCGCCACGGCGTCCGCCAGGCGAGGAGCCAGCTCTGCGCGCGACGACGCCGCCTGGTCTGCGTGCTCCAGCAGATCAACCGCGAACCACTCGCGCGGAGGCGGGTAGGGGAAGCCCACGCGACGCAACAAGAACGGGCGGCCGTCGAGCACGAACCGACCTGTGCGCTTGGTGTTGTAGACGAGCGTGTCGGCAAACACGGCCGTTGTCCCGAGCCCAAGTGCATTCCAGCGCGGCGGCCCCGTGAACACGAAGGGGGCGTCGTCGAGAAACGCGCGCATCAGCGCCTCTTCCGTAGGAGGCACGGCGCCGAAACGACTCTGCTCGGGCGCGGCGAACAGACCATGCGCGAGCGGCACCAGGTGTCCCTCCGCCATCAGGCGCTTGGCCAACCGCGGCGCGTGCGCCGTCCAGCGCGCGAGGTCGCGCGTGCGGTACACGCGGCCTGCTTCGAGCGGGGGATGAACGGGCAACGTCACTGTCTTGTTTCTCCGCTAATAAGATACAGTCGAACGCGCTACGACGCCAGCCTTTGGGTCGCAGGGGGACCGCTGGGAAAGCGGACAAGGTGCGCAGGCAATCGTCGAGACGGCTGACCGACTCTGATTTTTTATTGATCACTCCTCCGCAACTATTTGTGATCGCAGGCTAAAGCGCTCTACGCACCCATAACTCGATCTCTGTTCAGTGGGATCTTCCACCCATGCAACTCGCCCTTTGGCAGCAGGACGACCCGTGTTCTCGGTGAAGTCGGGTGGAGAAGCGGAGAAGGGTCGCTGCCGCCCCTGGGAGCCGCTGCGACATGGCGGCGGGGCCGGCCCTTGCGCAGCTTAACGCGGAGGCCGACAGACTCGCTGAGGGCGCATACGCGGCAAACACGCGCCGCGCCTACCAGAGCGACTGGGACGCGTTCGTGCGATGGTGCGAAGGACATGAGCTCCCCTCGCTGCCGTCGAACGTGGACACGCTCTGCGAGCGTCCTCGCATCCGAGTGGCTCGTGCTCGACATGCTGGCGAAGAACCCCGCGCAGCGGGTGCAGGGCTGCGCACTCGTGGCCCAGCGGCTTGCGCTGACCTGACGGCTCAGCGCACTCCGACTATCTTCGGGCGGTGGTCGGAGCTGGCGGTCCAGTACGTCTCGACGGCCGTGCGCTTGCCCACGCCCTTCAGGTAGACGTAGTCGATCTTGTGGTTGGCTTCTTGGTCTTGTCCTTGGGGTCGTTCTTGAAGGTGGGTGCATTGTTGCCTGGATCCACCTCGGTGAACGCGTTGTTCAGCGGACGGAGCTCGGTCCGGTCGGGCTTCAGGTTGAGGTCGCCCAGCACGATGGACTTCGCGTAGAGGTTGGCTTCCTGGGCCAGTTGCAGGATCTGTGCGCCTTGCGCGTCCTTCTCGAGCGCGACGTGCATGTTGAAGAAGCGCACGCCGGTGCCGCCAGGGAAGGTGACGGTCATCGCGTGGTAACCGCGCTTCTGCCCGTCTTTCGCTTGGTTCGTGTAGAGCGCGTTCTTGAGGCTGCGCGGTGCCAACCTTGAGAGCATGGCGTTGCCCCATGCCCCGGAGTTTCCGGGCAAGTTGCCGCAGCCGATATCCCGGCTCTTTCGCACCGAGCCATACGCCACGTAGTAGCTGAGATTGTACTTATCCTTCAGCTGCTTCACGAGCTCCTTCACCTCACGCACGCATACCTCCTGCATCGCGAGCACGTCCGGCTTCTGGTTCCCAACCACGCGCACCCATTCGCCCGGTCCGTGGTACTGGGTCTGTCCGTTCCATGTCATGACGCGGACGTTCTGCGCGCCCGCCGCCTGTGCGGTGTGGACCGTCACGGCGGGCGCCGAACCGGGCAGTCCGTCGAGATTCTCGTCGAAGGCAGCCTGGTCCTCCGTCGAGAAGCCGGCCGAAGCTTCGGCCGCCGCGATGTCGGCCTCGGTCACCGGCTCGTAAGGCTCATGGTCGGTCTCGTCGTCTTCGAGATTGGGATCGTCTAGCTCCAACGCCGCGGAGACGAGGTTCTCGTCTTCTTCTCGTCGAGCAACGGATCCTCGGCGCAGGCCGCCTGACCGCAGAAGACCAGCGCCGCGAGCGCGTAGGTAAAGAGCTTCTGCTTCGTGATCATCGTCGTCATGTATCCCCTCCATCGGCGCGCACGAGCGCAACGGAGCGGCCTGCAGCAAGCGCGATGCCAGGGAAAAACCCGCGAAAACCACGCGCTCTGCGGCGCTTGACGCGCGGTGAAACCGCGGGTTGGCGGTGCTCGGTTGCGTTGGGCCGCGTGACGGCTCAGCCGTCGAGGTCGCGGCGGATGCCGCAGCGGTCGGCGAGCTCGCGCAGATGATGGTCGGTGAGGCCGGCGGCCAGCGCGCTGTGCTTGCGCGGCGAGCTCCTCAAGCTGGCGGATCAGGCACGGGTTTGCGCGTCTCCGGGGAGGTTCTGGCAGCGCCTGACGGCGCGCTAACGGGCGCTCGCTGCGCGACGCCGATATCGCGGAGGCGGGCGAAGGAGCCCCAATTGTGGACTGGACCAACTTCGGCGGCACCAACGTTAGGATCCGAGCTCTCGTACCGCGAGGACTGTCACCACGGTTTCGCGGAATGTTTCGGAACTGAAAGTCGAGTACTACCTGCCCACATCGATTTGGGTGCAGCTCAGCCCAGATCCACGTTTTTGATGAACAAAGTGGATGAAAGAGCGGGGGATCTGAGAGATCTTGCGGTTACCACACCAATCAAGAGC
>JBEGTL010000577.1:0-5392 GCA_041179425.1 Pseudomonadota bacterium
CGAGCATGTCGAGCATGTCGAGCATGTCGAGCCCGAGGGCCAAGAGACCGAAGAAGAGGCCGCAGCAAGGCGCCTGGACGAAGCGCGCATCAGCCAAGAAGAAGCCGAAGAAGAGCTCAGGCGCGCCGAGGACGCTCGCCTCGACCGCGAAGAAGCCTCGCAGTCGATCGAGAACGAGAAGTCGGACGAGAAAGCAGTGCAGGCCGCCCAGGCCGAGGCGCCCGAGCACCTGCCGGACTTCGTCGAGAAGCTGCCGCAAAGCGTGCAAGACGTCGTCACCAACACCGTGGCCAACATGGTCGTCTCGCGCGACCCACCCAACCGTTTTCTGTTCGGCATCTTTGGTCTGCCGCGCGGGCGCTTCGGCTCGGGCACCACCTGGCTCCCTGACGCTTCGCCGCTCTACGCAGCCGTGCCGCACATCGGCAAGTGGGGCCTGCTCGTGCACGGCAACGTGTACGCCGGCTACAACTGGTACTCGAGTGATCGCGGCGGACAGCGCTTCATGGGCCGCAACACACTCATGGGCGGTGTGTTCCGCACGTTTCGCCGCAGCGAGCTGTTGTTCCGGCTGGCACTCAGCTTCGAGCCGCTCACCATCGGCAAGCGCGGCTACCCGCAGATCTTGCAGACGGGCCAGACCACCGACGGCAAGCGCATCACCGACACCATGTACGCGCTCGACTTCTTTCGAGAGCTCGCGCTCACGTACAGCTGGGAGGTCACACCCAAGTGGGCAGGCCTCATCTACGGCGCACTCGCAGGGGAGCCGGCACTCGGGCCGGTGACGTTCACACAACGCGTCTCGGCAAGCGCCGATCCCCTGGCACCCCTCGGTTTTCAAGCGCAGGAGCCATCGCACG
This sequence comes from Pseudomonadota bacterium, assembly GCA_041179425.1. GTDB lineage: Bacteria > Myxococcota_A > Polyangia > Polyangiales > DASUME01 > DASUME01. Next base: position 864 of record JBEGTL010000577.1, read on the forward strand.
CAAGCTTCGGCGTGCTGACGGTGGGCGCGTTCACGCGTGAGCTCAAGATCGAGGCGTCGTGGTTCAACGGCGAGGTGCCGGGCAGTCGACGCTTCGGCATCTACATCCGCACGCCCGACTCCTACTCGTTGCGTGTCGCCTGGAATCCGCATCTATTTTGGAGCTTTCAGGGCTCGTACGGCTTTTTGGAGCACCCGGTGGCCAGGGCGCCCAACACGTCGCAGCACCGTCTGAGCTTCTCCACCACGTACACCAAGTGGCAGGCCGACGGCTCGGGGCTCGCGAGCACCGCGAGCTTCGCGGAGCGCATCAGCACCAACGGCGACATCAGCACCGCCTTCATGGTCGAGGCGTACTGGAACATCGACGGCAACCACTCCGTCTTCGGGCGCGGCGAGCTGCTGCAAAAATCGGGACGCGAGCTGGTCTTGCCAGAGGCCACCGATGAGCTGTTTGCGGTAGGCTCGATCGCAGGTGGCTACATCTACTATTTTGGTCCGTACATCACGCTGACGCCGGGCCTCGGCCTGCGCGCGTCGATCAACCCGATGGAAAACGACCTGTCTCGTTACTACGGCACGCAGGTGGCTTATGGTCTGATGGCGTTTGCGCAGCTGCGCACTGCTGCGCTCTCGGCGCTCCCGCCCACCGTGTCACAAGCTCCCAAGCCATGATCTGTCTGCTGTACGCCCACCCGTATCCAGATCGCTCGCACGCCAACAAGGTCCTCCTCGACGCCGTGCAAGACGTGCCGGGGCTCGACCTCAGGTCGCTCTACGACCTGTACCCGGACTTCGCCATCGACGTCGAAGCAGAGCAGGCCGCACTGTCGCGTGCCGATCTCATCGTGCTGCAGCACCCGCTCTACTGGTACAGCGTGCCTGGTCTGCTCAAACACTGGTTCGACAAGGTGCTCGCGCTGCACTGGGCGTACGGAGACGGCGGCGTGGCGCTGCACGGCAAGACCTGCCTGTGGGTCACCACCACGGGCGCGCCCGAACACGGCTACGCAGACGACGGCATGCACCGCCGGCCGTTCAGCGACTTCGTGCCCACCATCGAACAGACAGCGCGTTTTTGCGGCATGCACTGGGCCGAGCCGATGGTCGTGTTCGGCGCCCAGCGCATCGGTCACGAAGCGCTCGTCGAGCGTGGCCGCCACTACCGCGATCGACTGCTTGCGTTTGCCGCCCAGGGCGACGACGCGCTGCCCACGGCAGCCAAACAGGAGTGAGCGTGGACAGCCACAACAACATGACCGACGCGCTGATCTACCTCGGCGCGGCCGTGGTGTGCGTGCCTCTCGCGAGTCGGCTCAAGCTCGGCTCCGTGCTCGGCTACTTGTTGGCCGGCTGCGCCATCGGGCCCCACGTGCTGGGGCTCGTCAGCGACGTGCACGCCATCATGAGCTTCGCCGAGCTGGGCGTGGTGCTCATGCTGTTCGTGATCGGGCTCGAGCTCGACCCCAAGCGCCTGTGGGAGCTCCGGCGTGTCGTCTTCGTCGGAGGCGCGCTGCAGCTGGTCGCTTGTAGCGTGTGCTTGCTGCTCGGCGCGCTCGCCATCGGCGTGCCCTGGCAGGCCTCGCTGATCGCGGCACTCGCACTCTCGCTGTCGTCCACCGCCATTGCGATGCAGACCATGAACGAGCGCAACCTCGCCAAGGTGCCGCTCGGGCAGGCCGTGTTCGGTGTGCTGCTGTTTCAAGACTTGGCGGCCGTGCCGATCATGAGCGTGGTGCCGCTGCTGGCACCAGAGGCGAGCAGCGAGCCGTTCGACCCGATGAACGTAGTGAAGGGCCTCGCCGCCATCGCGTTGGTGGTCGGCGTCGGTCGCTACGCAACGCGCCCCATGCTGCAGATCGCGGCTCGCACGGGGCTGCGCGAAGTGTTCACGGCGCTGTCGCTACTGCTCGTGTTGGGCATCGCGCAAGTGATGGCGCTCGCGGGCCTGTCGATGGCGCTGGGCACCTTCTTGGCAGGCGTACTGCTGGCGGGCTCGGAGTATCGGCGCGCGCTCGAGACCGACATCGAGCCGTTCAAGGGCCTGCTGATGGGCCTGTTTTTTATCTCCGTCGGCATGTCCATCGACTTCGGCTTGTTGGCCAACCGGCCTCTCCTGGTGCTGGGCCTGTTGCTCGGCTTCCAGGCGCTCAAGATCGGCGCGCTCTACGCCATCGGCCCCAAGCTCGAGGTCGCCAAGCCGCAGCGCATGCTGTTTGCTGCGCTGCTGGCGCAGGGTGGTGAGTTCGCGTTCGTCGTGGTCGGCGTAGCGCGCGCCACCCACGCACTTCCAAGCGACTACGAAGGCATCCTCACGCTCGTGGTCGCGCTGTCCATGGCGCTGACTCCGTTCTTGTTGTTGTGGTGCGATCGCGTCGACTCGCGCTCTGCCGACTCGCAGCGCGCGGACGACGAGGTCGAGAACGAGGGCGCTCAGGTCATCATCTGCGGCTTTGGTCGCTTCGGGCAGATCGTCGGTCGCCTGCTCTGGGCAAGCGGCATCCAGGCCACCGTGCTCGATCACGACCCCGATCAAATCGAGCTGCTGCGACGCTTCGGCTTTCGCATCTTTTATGGGGACGCCACGCGGCTCGACCTGCTCGAGGCGGCCGGGGCCGGCCAGGCCAAGCTGCTGGTCAACGCTATCGACGACCAAGAAGAGAGCCTCGAGCTGGTCGACGTGGTGCGCGAGAAGTTTCCCAACCTGACGATCTTGGCTCGCGCCCGCAACGTCACGCATTTTTTCGAGCTCCACGAGCGCGGCGTCGAGGTCATCGAGCGCGAGACGTTCGAGGCGGCGCTCGCCATCGGACGCAAGGCACTCGAGCAGCTAGGCAAGCGCCCGTTCGAGGCGCGCGAGATGTCCGATCGTTTTAAGCGCCACAACATCAAGATGCTCGAGCAGCTCTCGCTCCACTATCATGACGAGGCCAAACGACTCTCGATGGCCAAGGCGGGTCGAGAGGAGCTCGAGGCGCAATTCGAGCGCGACCGCGCCGCGCTTCGCCAGTCGTTCGAAGAAGCGAAGGGGTGGCAGCTCGATCAGGGGGAAACGTGAGCATCAGATCCAGACCGCGCGCCATTCGTGGTGGTGGTGGAGACGGCGAGCGGGGCAGCAACAAGGGCGGGGACGGTATGAACATCTTCAAGGTCGCGGCGATAGGGGTGGGCCTCATCATCGGTCTCATCATCCTGGTGTCCAACCTCGTGACGCGTGTGGAAGTCGGCAACGTCGGCCTGCGCGTCAACCTGGCCGGGCCGAGCCGCGGCGTGGAGAGCGTGCCCATCGTGACGGGCTGGGTCTGGTACAACCCGTTCTCCGAACAAATCATCGAGTTTCCCACCCGCGTTCTATCGGTCACCTGGACACGCGACCGCAACGAAGGGCGCGAGTTCGACGAGTCGATCACCTTTGCATCGGCCGAGGGTCTCACCATCAACGCCGACGTTGGTTTTGCGTTTCACATCGAGCCAGCCATGGCGCCGCGCCTGTACACACGGTTTCGGCAGGCCGACATCAACGTGCTGGCCCACGGCTACATCCGCAACCTCGTGCGCGATGCACTCAACGAGGTGGCGTCGACCATGCCCGTGCAAGACATCTACGGCGCCAAGAAGGGCGTGCTGTTGACCAACTCGCGCGCACGCATCGCCGAGACGTTCGTCAAAGACGGCATCGGCGTCGACCAACTCACATTTGCCGCCAGCCTGCGCATGCCAGAGACCGTGGAGCAGGCCATCAACCGCACCATCGAGCAAAACCAGGCGGCCATCTCGGCGCAGAACCGGGTGGCGCAGGTGGAGGCCGAGGCGAAACAAAAAGTCGCACAAGCCACCGGTGAGGCCGAGGCCGTGCTCATGCGCGCCAAGGCCGAGTCAGAGGCCAACCGCCTCTTGACGCAGAGCCTGTCGCCACAGCTCATGGAGTACAAGCGCCTGGAAAAGTGGGACGGAAAGCTTCCCCAAGTCACCGGCGGCGCGACCCCGATGATTCAGCTCGACGCCAAGTGACGCCGCACGCGCCGCGTGGTCTCGCGCGCAGCGCGGGAAAATTGCCTGCAAGCTGGATCACGAAGCGCGCGGCTGTGCGTGTCCGCGGGTGCCGCGACCTCGCGATTCGTGGCAGCATCCCCGCGTGCCCCTCCATGACTTGAAGCGAAGCTTGGTGCTTGGTCTGTGGCTCGTCGTCGCAGGCTGTGAAGAGACGAGCGATTCCGACGACTCGGAGTCCCGCGAAGACGCCGGCAGAGATGCGGGCAAGGACGCCGGCAAAGACGCCGGCAAGGACGCCGGCAAAGACGCCGGCAAAGACGCCGGCAAAGATGCGCGCGTCGATGCCGCCCCGCCTACGAACGATGACGCGGGCGAGGCCGAACCTGAAGACGCGGGCGACACCCCATCAGCCGATGCCGGCGTGGCGTGTTCGCCATTCGTCATGCCGACGGGCGTCGACTGTGCTCCGCCGCCGGATGGCCCGCTGCCCAAAGACCTGCGCTGCACGGGCCTATACGCCAAGTTCGACGAGCGCGA
>JBEGTL010000578.1:0-5375 GCA_041179425.1 Pseudomonadota bacterium
CGGGCATCATCGGCCTGGCCATGTTCAAACGACGCGTCGGCGGTGTGTACTTCGCCATCATCACGCAGGCGGTCGCGGCCATCTTGTCCATCCTCATCATCGGCCAGCAGGGCTACACGGGCGGCGGCAACGGCATCACCGACCTCAAGACGATGCTGGGCTGGGACATCCGCACCGACGAAGCCAAGGTCATCCTCTACTACGTCAACGCGGCGCTCTTGTTCGGCTGCATCCTGCTCAGCCGCACGCTGCTGCGCAGCAAGCTCGGACGTGTGCTGGTGGCCATGCGCGATCGCGAAGAGCGGGTGCGTGTAACCGGCTACGACGTCGACGGAATCAAGACCGTGGTGTTCGTGCTGGCGGCCATGTTCTCGGCCATCGGCGGCGCCATGTTTACGCTGCAGGTGGGCTTCATGTCGCCCTCGTTCGTCGGCATCGTGCCCTCCATCGAGATGGTGATCGCGGCGGCCGTGGGTGGTCGTGCATCGCTCATCGGCGCCGTCGTCGGCACGTTGCTGGTCAACTTTGGCAAGACGTACTTCTCGGAGAGCTTCCCCGAGCTGTGGCTGTTTTTCATCGGCGCGCTGTTCATCGCCGTGGTCATGGTGTTCCCCAACGGCATCGCGGGGCTCGACCCCAAGCTGCCCCAGCGCCTGTTCAAGCGGCTCGTCCCTCGTTTGTCCCGTGCACAGGTGCCGCCGGCCACAGGCTCAGGACCTGCGCCTGGTGGCGCCAGTGGAGGTGTCTGATGGTTGCGGTCGGTGAGGCGACGTACCTGCTCAATGTCGAGGGACTGACGGTGTCGTTCGATGGCTTCAAGGCCATCGACAATATCTCCATGTACGTCGACAAGAACGAGATCCGCGCGGTGATCGGCCCCAACGGTGCGGGCAAGACCACGTTGCTCGACCTGATCTCCGGCAAAACCAAGCCCACCTCGGGCTTCGTCAAGTTCAAGGACGACGTGCTCACCAACCTTCCCGAGCACCAGATCGTGCGCAAGGGCGTGGGGCGCAAGTTCCAGACGCCGTCGGTGCACGAGGCGCTGACGGTACTCGAGAACCTCGAGATGTCGTACCCATCGGGCCGTGGCTGGTTTCGTTCGTGGACGTTCCGGCGCACCCCGGAGGTGCTCTCCCGCATCGAAGAGGTGGCCGAGCTCATCTACCTCAAAGACAGGCTCAACGACCTGGCCGGCGAGCTTTCACACGGCCAAAAGCAGTGGCTCGAGATTGGCTCCCTACTCATGCAAGACCCCGAGCTGATGATGCTCGACGAGCCGGTCGCCGGCATGAGTGTGGGCGAGCGCGAGCAGACCGCCGACTTGCTCAACAAGCTGTGCGTCAACCGCGCCGTGATCGTGGTCGAGCACGACATGGACTTCGTCAAACGTATCGCGCACAAGGTGACGGTGCTGCACCAGGGCAAGTGGCTCGCCGAAGGCAGCATGGAGGCCGTGCAGAACAACCCCAAGGTGGTCGAGGTGTACCTCGGCCACTGAGTACGGTCTGTCGCCGCGTGAGGCCGCAAGTCGAAGCGCGCAGTCCTTCCGCGCGCGAGCTCGATCAGGAGAGATTTGATGCAGACCAGTCTGTTCCAGGTAGACGGCGTGCGCGTCAGCTACGGCCAGAGCGAGATCATCCACAACCTCTCGCTGGCGGCACAAGAGAGCGAGATCCTCGCGGTGATGGGCCTCAATGGCATGGGCAAGTCCACGCTGATGCGCGCGATGATGGGCATCCTGCCCACCAGCACGGGCACCGTCAGGCTCGGCGACGCAGACCTGACGGGCAAGGCGCCGTACGAGCGTGTCGCGGCGGGGCTCGCCTACGTGCCGCAGGGTCGCATGGTGTTCCCCACGTTGACCGTGGAAGAAAACATCATCACGGGCTTACGCTCCGATCGCGAGAGTGTGCCGCCCGAGCTGTTCGACCTGTTCCCGGTGCTCAAAGAGATGCGTAACCGGCGCGCGGGCAACTTGTCTGGAGGCCAGCAGCAGCAGCTCGTGATCGCGCGCGCGCTGGCCAGCAGGCCCAAGGTGCTGCTCTTGGACGAGCCGACCGAAGGCATCCAGCCCTCCATCATCAAAGAGCTGGCGGTGGTGCTGAAGGAGATTCGTGATCAGAAACGTCTGACGATTCTGGTCTCGGAGCAGGTGCTGAGCTTTGCGCTCTCGGTCGCCGACAGGGTGATGGTGATCAACAAGGGGAAGATCATTCACGAGAGCAGCAAGGCAGACACGGATGAGACGGTGATGAAGCAGCTTCTTTCCATCTGAGACAGGAGACGGTGCATGGAGACTTTGATTAAGGTCGATCTCGCGACGCCGGCGGTCGAGCAGGATGTCATCCACAACCGCTGGCACCCTGACATCCCGATCGTCGCCTGGGTCAAGCCGGGAGACGAGTTCCGCATCGAGTGTGTCGACTGGACGGGTGGCCAGATCAAGAACGACGACTCCGCGACCGACATCAAGGTCGTCGACCTGACGAAGGTGCACTACCTGAGTGGTCCCATCGGCGTCAAAGGCGCCGAGCCGGGCGACTTGTTGGTGGTCGACATCCTCGACGTCGGGGTCAAGCAGGACTCGCAGTGGGGCTTTACCGGCATCTTCGCCAAAGAAAATGGGGGCGGCTTCCTCACCGAGCACTACCCCGAGGCGCGCAAGGCGTGCTGGAATTTCAGCGGTATCTACGCCAACTCGCGGCACATCCCGGGCGTGGAGTTCGCGGGCATCATGCACCCTGGCTTGATCGGCTGTCTGCCTTCGATGGACATGCTCAAGACCTGGAACAAGCGTGAGCTCGAGCTGTTCAACACCAACCCGGACCGTGTGCCCGCGCTCGCGACCTTACCCTTTGCCGAGACCGCGCACATGGGGCGGATGACGGGGAGCGCGGCCAAAGATGCAGGCGCCATCGGTGCGCGCACCGTGCCCCCGCGCGAGCACGGGGGCAACTGCGACATCAAAAACCTGTCGCGCGGCTCCACGGTCTACTTCCCCGTCTACGTGTCCGGAGGCGGGCTGTCGATGGGCGACATCCACTTCTCGCAGGGCGACGGAGAGATCACGTTCTGTGGGGCGATCGAGATGGCGGGCTACCTCGACATCCGCGTCAACGTCATCAAGAGCGGCATGGCCATGTACGGGATCAAGAACCCCGTCTTTCGGCCGAGCCCGCTCGAGCCCAACTACACCTCGTATCTCATCTTCGAGGGCATCTCGGTCGACGAGGTCGGCAAACAACACTACCTCGACGTCCACGTCGCGTACCGAATGGCCTGTCTCAACGCCATCAACTACCTGACCAAGTTCGGATATACGGGCGAGCAGGTGTACGCCATCCTCGGCACGGCGCCGGTCGAGGGACGCATCAGCGGCATCGTCGACATCCCCAACGCGTGCGCCACGCTCGCGGTGCCCACCGAGATCTTCAACTTCGACGTCAAACCCAACTCCAAGGGGCCGTCGGTGATGATCGACCAAGCCATCGACCTCGCGAAGGCGGAGTAGCTGTGCCCGTCTACGAGTACGAGTGCAACGAGCACGGTCTGTTCGAGACGCTCAGACCGCTGTCGGAGTACGACCAACCATCGCCGTGTCCAACCTGTGACAACGCCTCGCTGCGTGTGCTGAGTGTGCCTCACCTGGTGGGTGTGCCGCGCGCGACGATGATCGCGCACGACCGCAACGAGCAGAGTCGCCACGAGCCGCGTGTGTCCCAACACAAGCACGGCGATCACGCCCATCACGACGCGCACACGTCGGTCGCGTCGGCCGCAAAGAAAGCCCTCGCACAGGGCCAACGCCCCGCTTTGCAGAACTACTCCGGCAAGCGCCCGTGGGTGATGGAACACGGGTAACGCACGACGCCTCCGTAACCTTTGAGTACATGAGCTCTGAAGGTGTACGGAGAGCGTCGGCGGATAGAAGGCGTTGAAGCGCGTGAGTAAGACTTGAAGAGGCGCGGATAGCGATTGTTGGAATTGTGAAGAGTGACCAGAAAGCCGCTTGTTGACGGCAAATGACGCGTGATAAGTCGCGGCCATGAACCCAACACTGTCCCTCCTCCGCGTCTCCGCGCTCAGCTTCGCGCTGCTCTCCTCTTCCGTGGTCGTTGCCGATACGGGTGCCGCCGCCAAGCCCGGCGCCGCGCAGGCCACCGGCTTCAGCGGCAAGTTCACGGCCGCCGCCACCGACGCCGAGAAGAAGGCGCGTCAGAAGTCGGTCGACACGACCGTCAACGAGTTCCCTGACAACGTGAAGCCCATCGCCAAGGACAAGCTCGAGATCAAGACCAAGATCCCGGCTTGGGTCGACATCAAGCAGGCGGGCGGCAAGGTCACCTTCCACTTCGACGGCCGCAAGCCCGAAGAGTGCCCCCTCGCCGGCAGCTCGAAGGGCAAGGACCCGGACGGCAACGACGCAAGCTTCGAGGCGCGTCTGAGCGGCGACACGCTGGTGCAGACCATCACCACCGAAGAGGGCAAGCGCGTCAACACGTTCAAGCTGCAGTCCGACGGCTCGGTCAAGCTCTCGGTCGAGCTCACCTCGGTCAAGTTCAAGACGCCGATCGCGTACACGCTGAGCTACGCCAAGGGGAAGTGAAACGGGACGCTTCTCGCGTCCTTCGCAGCCCCCGCGCCACTGACCCCGTTTGCGATGCTGCCTAAATTGTCGAAATAATTTCGAAAATGCGGGTGCTGGATGGCCAGCAAACGAGCTGGTCGGGACCAGTCCTTTTGACCATACTTTGTACATGGCCAAGGACGTGCTGAAAAAGGTCACCGTAAACCTCCCCGCAAAGCTGCTGGCGCGTGTTCAGACTGCGACTGGGCGCGGCGTCACCGAGACGTTGGTCGCCACGCTGGAGGAGTACGACCGGCTCGAGCGCCGGCGCGCGCTTCGCAACATGGCGGGCAAGGTCGACTTCGTTCTCGATCTAGGGGCCACGCGCTAGTGACGCTCGTCGACACGCTTGTCGACACCTCGGCATGGATCGAGTTCTTTTCTCGATCTCCTGATCGCCGTCTACGCCCTCGTCCATCAGACCTCGCTGTTGTGCCAGGACGCTGACCGAAAACCAGCAAGCCCCCGCCTCGGCTCTGCACGGCTCTGCAGGCGGGGGTCCACCACGGTGAAGCGTGAGAGGGACTAGTCGGGCCTCTTCTGGTTCTCGACGTACTGGCGAAGAATCTCGATGGGTGCGCCGCCAGCTGAGATCAGGCAGTAGCTCGGAGACCAGAGCACGGGCTTGCCTCGGTAGACCGTGCGCAACGTGGGGAACTCCTTGCGCAGCTGTCGCGACAGCACCGTCTTGAGATTGTTCACGAGGTCGCTCGGGCGGACCTTGGGTGGCATGTCGACCAGGGCG
>JBEGTL010000579.1:0-5372 GCA_041179425.1 Pseudomonadota bacterium
CGTCTGTAGATCGCTGTACAACGTGTCGCGCACCAGGTCGTGGGAGAAACGGTACGCGTCGACACGACCCGACACGGGCACGATCACACGATGGGTGAGCGCGGCATCGATGGCATCGGTACAGACCTCGTGGGAGAGCGCGGTGGCACGCTCGACCAGCGCTGCATCCCAGGTGGGGCCCACCACGGCGCTCGCTTCGAGCAGCTGCTGCGCGGCAGCGCCCAGCCGCACGACGCGCCTACGCAGCACGTGGCGGACGAGCTCGGAGGGAGCCAGGTTGGGACCCTCGCGCAGCGCCGCAGCGTCGGTGCGACCACGCACCTCGAGCCAGTCGACGAGCTCGCGGACTAACTGTGGGTTGCCGCCTGTCTTGTCGTGCATGGCCCGCGCGAGCTCGTCGCCGACCGGCACGCCCAGCTGTGCACTCGCTAGCTCACCGACCTGCGCGACCTCGAGCCCACGCACCAAAAAACGATGGCAGTGCGGCGTACGCTGCAAGAGGTCGAGGTTGCGCTGCACGGGCAACACCACCGTCAGGTCGTCGCGGCTGCGCACCGTGACCAACACCAGCACGGCGGCGCGCTCGAGGTGGGGTGCGAGCAGGCGCAAAAGCTGCCACGACGCTTCGTCGGCGCGATGCATGTCTTCGAGCCACAGGACGCGCGGGCGTACCCGGCTGGCCTGCGAGACCACGCGCGTCACCGCGTCGTACACACGAAAGCTCTCCTGGTCTTGTGGCGCGCCTAGCAGGCGCACCTCGCGCGAGTCGGCCAGCAGCGGGAGCAGCGTGCCGAGCTCGTGCGCCAGCGGGCCGAGCCAGCGACGCAGCGTCTCGGGTCCCTCGCTCTGCAGCGCGCTGCGCAGCACTTGCTGGAACACCCACAGCGGCGGCGAGTCGCGACCCTCTTCACAGGTGCCCATCCACACGTCGGCGCCCAGCGTGCGCGCGAGGTCGGCCAGCTGGCAGGCCACACGGGTCTTGCCAATGCCCGCTTCGCCGCTCAGGACGCAGATCTGACCCTGCTCGGCCAGCGCCAGCGACAGCAGCTTGCGCAGCTTGTCGAGGATGGGCTGCTGTCCCACGATGGAGCCAACCGGATCTGCGTGCTCGGGCGGCGCCATGGGCGACATCGGCGCACTGGAGAGGGGCGACTCGGGGAGCAGAGAGCGCCGCACGGGCATGGAGAAGCGGTAGCCGCGTCCGTGGACCGTCTCGATGGGCGTCTTGTCGCCGCGCTTTTGACCGAGTGCGCGGCGCAGCGCGTTGATGTTGGTGGGCAGCACGGCCTCGGTGACGACCTCGTGCGGCCACAACGACTCGAGTAGCTCGCGCTTGGTCGCCACGCGGTCGTGGTGCTCGACGAGGTAGCGGAGCACGTCGAACACCTTGGGCTCGAGCGGAATCACCTCGTCGCCGTGCCTCAACTGATAGAGCTGCAGATCGAGCGTGAACGCGCCGAAGGAGTACATGGCGAGCCCAGCATACTTGGCCTCCTACCCATTCGAGTAGTCTTCTGGTCTACCAAACACGGCGCATCCTCACGTGCGCAAGAAGTCAACGCGCCCGCAAGCAAACGGACAGCCTCGCTCGCCGCGGGCACCCGAAACGGAAAAACTGCGGTTTTTACGGGCTAAACGCGACCTTGAACTTCACCTGAACTGTTCCAACATCGGGCACACGCTCCGACCTCACACGCTTGAGCGCACCATTCACGCAGGACGAGAGATCGCCGAGACCACTGCGCCCCACGCTGAGGTTACGGACGGCTCCGCCCTCGTCGATGGTCAGCTCCACGGGCAGCGCGGTGAAGTCGTTGCGGCTCGCGCGCTTTGCGGCGTCGCCGTAGCAGCTCTTGATCGTGGACGTGACGCGACCGAGCATGCGCGCGACGACGCCCGTACCGAGCGACCCTTCTACGTCGAGCTCGGCAATCGAGGGCGTCGCCTCGAGACGCTGCGGGGCCGCTGGGATCACCGCCGCCGGAGCGGGCCTGGCCGCAGGCGGCAAGGGTTGCGCCGCGGGCGCTGCGGCAGGCTGTGGCGCGGCCGCCACCACCGCAGGCTCCTCGCGCTCCGGCACCACGGCCGGAGCGGGCGCTTCGCGTGGCGCGGGCTCTTCGATCGGCGCCACCCGCGCAGCCGCACTCTCGGCGTCGGGCTGATCCCGTGCGTCGCGCTGCGCAGCCTGCGCATTGCCAGAGGGCCGCGCGGCGGGACGACCGCGCACATCGCGGCGCTGCGGCTCGCTGCGCTGCGGCTCGCTGCGCTGGGGCGCCGGACGCTGCTGCGCGGGCTGCACGGCCGGCGGCGAGATCTGCTCGACGGTGACCTTGGGTTCGGCGACTGCAAGCTGCGCACTGCTGGGCGCGCTATTGCGCTGTGCGGGGGCTGCATTCGTGGTGGGCGCGACCAGTGCGCCGACCGCCGGTTGTCCTTCACCCTGAGAGGTCGGCGTGGCCGCAATGGGCTCGCTGCTCGGCGAGAACTGACGCGTGAGCATCCACGTGCCCGCGACCAACGCGCAGGCGGCCAAGAGTGCCAGCACGATGATCGGCTTTTTGCTGGTGCTCGTGCTGGGCGAACTGGATACGTCCGGAGCCGCCGTGGCCCGCGCTTCGGCGGTCGGAGCGTTGAGGCTGTTGGGAGGCACGCGACGCGACGTCGAGCCCGTTCCGTCTCCCACCACGTCGACTTGTCCGCTGGTCCAGGCACCCTTCTCGACCGCACCCGACGAGCGCATCGGCTGGCGAGAGAACCCGGACGGAGTAACCTCCATCCACACGCCGCTCTCTGCGCCGCCGTGCTTGGCTTTGCGCACCAGCTGCTTGCTGTCTGCGATCTCTTTCTCGAACAGGCGCTCCATGAAGTGCTCGATCTCGATCGGGCTCACCATGACGCCACTCTCGCGACAGAACTTCATCAGCTCGCGCCCCATCTCGCGAGCCGTCGCGTAGCGCTGCGCGGGCGAGCGCGAGATGGCCTTGAGTACGATCGCGTCGAGCTCCTTGGGCAGGTCGGGCCGCACCTCCGAGGGAGGGCGCACACGATCCATCATCACGCTCATCACGGTGTCGGCCTGGCTCGAGCGCACGAACAGACGCTGCAGTGTCAGGCTCTCCCAGAGCACGACGCCGAGCGCCCAGATGTCGGCGCGGCGGTCGATCTCGAGCTGGCGCATCTGCTCGGGCGCCATATACGAGAACTTGCCCTTGAGCACGCCGGTGGCCGTGCTCTGAATACGGTCGGACGCGCGCGCGATGCCGAAGTCGACGACGCTGACGTTGCCATCGTAGGTGACGAACAGGTTGTGCGGCGACACGTCGCGGTGCACCACGTTGAGCGGCTTGCCCTCCGAGTTGTGCAGCTCGTGGGCGGCGTGCAGACCCTCGCAAGCTTCGGCCAGCATGTAGGCGACGTAGACGGCGACGCGGCGGGGCTCCATCTGCACGTCGGCCTTGCGCAACCGACGCAGCACGTCGCGCAGGCTCTGGCCGGACAGGTAGTCCATCGCGATGTAGTAGCGACCGTCGGTCTCGCCGAAGTCGAAGACGTTGCACACGTTGCGGTGCGTGATGGCGGAGGCCAGGCGCGCCTCGTCCAAAAACATGCGGACGAAGCTCTCTTCTTGAGCCAGGTGCGGATGGATGATCTTGAGCGCGACGAGCTTGTCGAGCCCCTCGGTCACAGCCAAGTTGACGGTCGCCATGCCGCCTGAGGCAATCTCGCGCACGAGCCGATAGCGACCGAGCCGGGTGATGCTCGGCGCGCGCGGCTGTCGGTCGGCGACGGCACTCTCGTCGACATCGTCTTCGAGGCCCTCAGGCTCGGCGTCGCTGTCTTTGGGCTTCGCCGAATGATTGTCAGACATACCTTACTTCCTTGTCCTCCCAGAAACCGACCTGTTTTGGTTCACAACACCGAGACGACCGCCAGCGTGGCGGCGATGTCGTCTTTGAAGTCACTGAAGTCGTAGAACTCGGCGAACGCCTTGATACGAACGCCGTAGCCGAGGCTCACGTCACCGCCGAAGGTATAGCGCAGCACCGCGCTCTCCTTACGCATGGCGCTGGTGACCGGGACGTTGCCGAACCGGCGCAGCCCATCGAAGCGCCCGACCAGCTCGACGCGCGCTGCAACGGGCACGATGGCCTCGACGTAGAAGCCGTCCTTGGTGTTGTAGTCGTCGTACTTGCCGTTGGTCTTGGGGCCGTACTTGAAGCGCGCGCCGGGATCGTCCCCGATGTACATCTGCGTGCGCCGCAGCAGGTACTCTGCGCGGAGCTCGAGGCGCCTGAAGCGCGCGTAGAAGTCGACGCCGCCAATCATGTAGCTGAGGTCGGCCTTGGGGTCGTACCAGCCGCCCATGCCCGAGGCACCGGCCGTGAAGGTCAGGTCGTTGTCGCTCAGGTCGAGCGTGAGTGCCACGCGCCCTCCCATGCTGGGTCGCGAGTTGTTGTCGACGTAGTACGCGGAGCCCGAGCGCTGCTGGATCCAGTCGACGTCGAGCCCGTCGTTGTTGCCGCGTAGGCCGCCCATTGCGTAGGCGGCGTAGTCGAGCTGCACCGCGGTACCAAACCAGTGGGTGCCGCCAAACTCGACGCCATTGTCGACGTACGGTGCGGGCAAGATGCCGAGGTTCCACTCGCGGTAGCGGCTCATGCGACCCATGTCGTACGGCAGCGGCTTGTCCACCGTGCGGTGGTTGGCGGGATCGTGACGCAGCTGGAAGTCTCCAAACGACGGGCTGAAGCGGCCGATGCGGAAGCGCGCCTCGTCGACGATGGTGAGGTCGATGTAGGCCATGCCCAGCTCGAAGCCGTGGCAGCCGAAGCAGATCTTCACGTTGGTGGAGATGTGGTCGTTGAAGTCGACCGCGAGCTTGAGGCTCATCTCGGTGATGAAGCCGTCGAGCGAGCGGTCGCGGGCCTTGATGTTGTTGTCGTGCACGTACAGGTAGCTGGCCTGCACCGAGCCGGCGAAGTTGCGATCTTGGCTCTCTGCATGAGGCAGCAGCGCCACGCACAGCGCGACGATCAGCGTGGCGCCGAGGCACAGCCAGCGCGTCGAGGCAGTCTTGTTCATCGCCAGCAGCGACAGGATCAAGCTCTTCATGGTGCGCCCTCCCCTTGGGTCTCGCTGCTGACACTCGGTGCAAGCGGGGCGACCGCGGGCGGCGGCGCCAACGACGGGACGACTTCCTTGCTCACCGGCGCTGCGGCAGGAGCGGGCGCGGGTTGTGGCTCACTGCGCTTGGCTTTGACGTTCTTGTCTCGGCCCAGCTTGTGGTCTGTGTACCAGTACAGGAAACGCAGGATGTGAGGGGCCTCGGCCGCGTTGATCGCGCTGCCCGCCGTCCGCCACCTCTTGGCGCA
>JBEGTL010000580.1:0-5357 GCA_041179425.1 Pseudomonadota bacterium
CGGCGAGGGCAGCACCGCGCTCGTCTCCGAGAGTGCCGAAGCTGCGCTCTCGACGGTGCCACCTGCCGCGCAGGCAACGCTGCCCGTCAGTGCAGGCAGTGAGCCTGCCGCCATCGCGCAGCCGAGCGCAAAAGAAGACAGGCTCGAGCCGCGCACCGTGCAGGTTCGCCGTGAGCCTTTCAACGCGCGCGCGCTCGAGCGCAACCCGTACCTCCGGCGCTGACGCGTTCGCTCAGCCGGCAGCGCGCCGTGGGACCGCGGCCTCGTCTGCGAGCTCGTGCTCGGGTGCTTGGTGCGCGACGACGTCGTTGGCGGGGAGGGGCGCCTGCGACGCGCGCAGCAGGTGCTCGATGCTGACCACACGCGCGTCGGTGGACTCCGCCTGTTGGACGGAGACGGACCGATAGATGTCGAGCATGCGGTCGAGCTTGCGTTCCCAGTCGTACTCGCGCTCGACCTTCTTGCGACCGTTGGCGCCGAGGCGCTCGCGCAGTGCACCGTCGCAGGCGAGCAACGCCATGGCGCTCGCCAGCTCGGCCACCATCTGGGTGCGACCGGTGGGCTCGATCAAGATGCCGCAGTCGTGGTCGAGGTAGTCGGCCGGGCCGCCCCAGCGCGTGGCGATCACCGGGATGCCCGACGCCATCGCCTCGAGCACCACCGCGCCCCCACACTCGTAGAGGCTGGGCAGGATCAGACCGTCCAGCTCGCGCAGCTGCTCGGCCGTCTCTTCTTGCGGCACGAAGCCGTGAAAGTGCACACGCTCGGCCAGACCCAAGTGTGCGGCGAGTGCCGTCAGACCCGGACGCTCGGGTCCATCCCCAAACACCTCGAGCTCGATGCTCGGCGAGGCGTGCACGGTAGAGAGCGCCTCGAGCAACAAGTCGACGCCCTTCCAGTCGACCAAGCGTCCGACGAACGCGAAGCGGACTTTGTTGCCGCCGCCACGACGTGCAGCGAGGCTGGAGAAGCGTCGCAGGTCGACCCCATTTTCTACCAGCTGGTGCACGGGGGCGCCGCGCAACACGGAGGGCAAGGCGGCCTCGGTGCGCACATTGGCGACCACCAGCGCCGCTGCGCGAGCTTTGCCGGGCAACATGGTGTTGGCGAGGTTGGCAGCTGCGCGCGCGAGCGTCAGCATGCCGCGTCCTGTTTTGCCCTGCAGGTGCTGGAACGCGACGGGGAACGTCATGCCTCCGTTCATCGGACCGATGACGACCGGCGCGCCGACGTCGAACAGCGCCGACGGCTGCTTGGGCGACACGGGCGTAGGCGAGTGGACCACCGTGATGCGGTGCTCGCGAACGAGTGCACGCACCATCCGACGCTGCATGAGCTGGGTCATCAGCTGGCTTGCGCAAGAGAGAGTTACGTCGTTGACGCGTGTGGGTAGCCGCTCGCCCAGCTTGGCCAGCGCGATGTGTGCGCGCGTGTCGGGGACGTAGTGAATGCGGTCGCGATCTTTGTCGAACACCACATCGAGCTCCGCCTGCACGCGCTGATGCGTCACCAGCCAAGCCTCGATTCCGCGCTCGCGCAGGAGCCGGAAGTAGTGCAGCGGAAGAAAGGCTTCGCCACCAAACTTCGCCGAGGCGTTGTCGGCGACGATGAGCACACGTGCGGCGTCTTTCAATTGTTCCAACTTCTTATGAGGGAGTGGTCCGCGTCCTCATCGCGCGCAGCCTTCCACCCCGCGGACTACTTGGCGGGGTGCGATACTAGGTGGCCGCTAGACCAATATTGTAAACGTATCGTTCGACGCGCGTCCACGCTCCAAGCGCGCAGCGCTTCTGCGTGCGCGCCGAGGAGGGTCAACCCTCTCGCGTGCGCACACTTCGTGGTGGCACGCTTGGCTGCGCGACGGGGCGACCGATGTGCGTGACGAACGCGCGCGACGAACGATGTGTGCGTGTCTGCGAGGACGCTCAGGTCGAGGCGGCGCCGATGGCGAGCCACGAGACGTCGACACTCCACACGCGTGTGTTGAGCCAGGTCTCGGCGCGAATGGAGAAACCACCCGGGTGAATGTCGACCGCGCGCAGACGAAGCCGCGCCGCGTCTTGGTTGCCGACGTCGAGGCCGGAGATGGCGACGTTGACGAGAGGAGCCGCCGCGAACGGTTGCTCGAATGTGACGTCGAGCTGAAACGCGCGCGGCTCATCGGCGGGCACGTCGAGCAGTGTCCAACCGTCGAGGTTGCTGTCGAGGACGGTCACCGCCGAGAGCATCGAGAGAGGAACGAGGTCTGCCATGATGGGTGGCACTATCTGAACGCCGACGCGCTGTCGAGCGGAACCGTGGCGTTCGAACTTCGCTTGCGCGTTGTGCCCGTCACGCGTCGTGCACGTGTCGACGACGGTGCGTTTCGATGCCAGACCAGCGCGTGCTCGCACCACGTCGGCTGCGATCTTGGAGGCCGCGCCTGCGGGACGAGAAGGCGCCACCTCCGCGTCGCTGCAGCTGGCGCAGGTGCTCGGCGCGGCGCTCGCCACCGGGGCGGGTGGGGCGCTGGTCGCCGCTCCGTTCGCAGGAGACCCCCCGGTGCTCGGCATCGCCATCGTCGACGGGCTGATGCTCGCCATCACCGCCCTCGCGCTCGTGTGCGCGCGTGGTTTGTCGACCACCCAACGCGACGAAGGCAGTCGAGGCACGCGGCCGGTTCGCTAGCCGCTCAGGGCAGGCCCTGAATGAACGCGCCCACTGCCGAGAGGCCACCCGCGCTGTCGACGACCTCGGTGCCCGTAGGCGGCATCTGCAGCGAGCCCGGGCCGCGCTGGCTCATGCGCACGTACAGCTCGCTCTGCTCGGGCTGGCCCGGCTGAATGATGCGTAGGTTGGGCAGCACACCGTTGGGCCGACCGACCGTGGTGGTGTAGCCCAGCGTCGTCTCGACCGAGGCGAGCTGGTTGGTCCGCTGCCACAGCACCGGGCCCCCGGTGTTGGGGTTGCGGTTGAGCAGCTGCTGGTACACGAGCGAGCGCTGGTTGTGGCACGTGCCGCAGTTGGCGTGCAGGTACCCGAGCGCGGCCTGCGCAACACCATCGCCGGGGAGCACGGGCAACGCTGCGGCGGGCGCGCTGAGCCGCCCGCTGTTTTGCAGCTCGAGCAGCGTCAGGGGAGACGCGGGGTTGTTGAGCTGCAGGGCGCTCACGCCGAGCAGCCGATCGACCATGTTGGCGTGGCACGCAAAACAAGTGCCCTGATCCGGGATGTCGTGCGTCGTGCCGAGCGCGTTGGCCTCGCCCTCCGGGACGGCGTCTGCATCGCTGAGATCGGCGCGCCACTTGTACGAGACGAAGGCCCAGTGGTTATTGGCGACCTTGTGCAGCATCCGTGTCTCGACGCGCGTGCCGCCGATGCTGAACTCCTTGAAGGCCTTGGTGCCGACCGGGTAGACCCAGAAGTCCATGTCGCTCGTGTCGATGGTGCTGCCTGCGGGCAAGAGCAGCCAGCGACGTTTGTCTGCGCCGTCGGACCAGAGCTTGTACAGGGGCTCGTACGCGCGCACGCCAGCCGCCAGCGTCCCGCTCGCGACGTTGGCGAACAAGCCCGTGCCGGAGAGCAGCGCTGGGTAGTCGACGACGCCGTTGCTGGTGGCGTCGGGCAGGGCGCCTGCTGCGACCCAGCCCCGAAAGACGTCGACCTCTGCCGGGTCGAGCGCAGGGAACGTGTCGGGCATGCGCACGCCGCACTCGGGGGTGCCCTCGAGCTTGTGGAGGAGCAGGCTGTTGGCCGCGTCACCAGGGATGACGCGGGTGCCACCCTTGGGCGAGCAGTCGTTGCCCGTGCTCAGCTGACCCACCATGTTGTTGTACGCGTGGGGACCCGTGGAGAGGTCGAGCCGCCCGATGGTGATGCCGATGTTGCCGGACGAATGGCAGAACGCGCACTTGGCCGTGATGATGGCGTAGACGTCAGTGAACGTGGGGACGGGCGGTCCCGCATCGACGGGCACCACCACCGCGGTGTCTTCGGGCGGTGGCCCCGCGTCGACGGGTTGCGGCCCGGCGTCGAAGGGTTCTTCGATCGTGGCGTCGACAGGTGCGGGCCCGGCGTCGGGTGGTTCGCTGGCTGCGTCTGCGGGCTCGACCGCGGCATCCGTAAGCAAGGTCGCGTCAGGAGCGAGCGCGGCATCGGTCGACGGATGCTCGGCCGCGTCGCGCGCCGCATCGCCGATGGGTGACGGACCTGCGTCGGACGGACGCTGTGCGTCTGGAGAGGGCGTCGCGGAGTCTCCCGGGTTGCTCGGCCCGCGCGGCCCACCGTCTACGAGCGACGTCGCGTCGAAGATGCTGCCATCTAACGACGCGTCGCCACGGCCTGCTGGCTCGGCCGGACAACCCGACAACCCGAGACCAAGCGCCAACAAGGACCCCCATCCAACAATCTTCATCGCTTCTCCACACAACCGACGCAGGCAACGCCAGAGCAGATGCCGCTTATGCGGCGCACGCGGTACCGTCAGGGGCATCCCTCACACATGACGGCACAAGCTTCACCGGTCTCCGATACATGAATGCACGTGGTGAGGCCAGATCTTCCCATTACCGGTCATCCCAAGACGCCGCGATCAGCATTGGCGTGAGGTTGCAGACACCGTCAGAGCGCCGACGCAGAACCTACCACTCAGAGTAGTGCCAAGACGCTGCGCGGCCACACGCTTCACACGGAGGCGGGATGATGGGGCGCCCCGCCCCGCGGCCCTGGTTTGCCGGCCGCGTCGACGACCCGAGCTACGGAGCTTTGTGTCGTTGAGGGCGCGCGGGTAGCTCGGCGCGCCCGAGCGCGTAGGGCAAGAGACGCGCGATGTTGCGCGCGTCGTCGATGCCGCGATGCGCCGTGCCGTCGAAGCAGAGCCCCACGTACGACAGCGCCTGACCGACGCCCCGTCGTTTGTGTCCGCCCACCCGTTCGTTGAAGGCCTGTTTCATGTTGAAATGGTGCTCGCCGAGCGGAAGCGCAAGGCCGTGTCGGATGGCTTCGCGCGCCAGCTGTGCGCGATCGTAGTCGCCCCACGACCCGAACAGCACATCGCGGCCCGCGATGAAGGTGCGCAGCGCGGAGATCGCCGCTGCGATCTCGGGAGCGCTGTCTACGTCGGCCTGCACGATGGAGGTGAGCTTGACGCAGAAGGGCGTGAGGCGCGTGTGGATGACGGGCCGAACGAAGGTCTGAAACTCCTCGACGGGACGCAGCGTATCGCCCTCGACCAGCACGGCGCCGATCTCGATGATCTCCGTCTCCTCTCGCGGGATGCGCGTGCGCTCGTCGCAGGTCGCTTCGAGATCGATCACGAGGTGATAGGCGGGCGGAGTCGAAGCGCGCGACTCCTCCGCGCGTGCGTGAACAGGGGAGGG
>JBEGTL010000581.1:0-5357 GCA_041179425.1 Pseudomonadota bacterium
TTACGCGAGCGTGCGCTTGGTCGATGTGAACAACGACGGCAGGGCCGACGTGTGCGGGCGCAATGGGGTGGGCATCGAGTGCGGACTGAACGATGGGATGGGCAACTTCGGCTCTGCCACGCTGTGGACGATCCAGGAGTTTTCGGACGCCGCGCTGTGGTTCAACGACGCGTCGGGCTCGACGCTGCAGTTTGCAGACCTGAACGGCGACGGATTCAACGACGTGTGTGGGCGCGGTGCGAGCGGGATGATCTGCATGCTCAACACGGCGGGCGTGGGCTTCGAGGGATTCGAGGAGGCGCACCACTGGAGCGACACGGGCGACTTCAGCGACGACGAGGGCTGGGGGGATGTGGCCGCGCACTACGGGTCGATCGATCTCGGGGACATCAACGGCGACGGGCGGGCCGACGTGTGTGGGCGGAATGCTGCCGGGCTCGTGTGTGGGCTGTCTATGGGGGAGGCGTTCGAGACAGCTCGTCTGGTGTTGCCTGTGGATCCTTTTACGGACGCACTGGGATACGGGTCGGAGGCCTACGGGGCTAGCTTGTCTATCTTGCGGATGGACTCTGACTCTCATCTCGATGTTTGTTTGCGTGGGCCTCTCTCTTCTGGTGGTGTTGGTTTGCGGTGTGCATTGGCTCCTTAGGCCTTTTTCACTGGCGTCGCAGGACGGTTCGCTTGGTTCGGACCTTACTTTTTACTGGCGTCGCAGGACGGTTCGCTTCGGTTCGGACCTTACTTTTTACTGGCGTCGCAGGACGGTTCGCTCGGTTCGGACCTTACTTTTTACTGGCGTCGCAGGACGGTTCGCTTCGGTTCGGACCTTACTTTTTACTGGCGTCGCAGGACGGTTCGCTCGGCTCGGACCTTACTTAGCAACTGACGCCGTGGGAGGGGGAGTGCGCGGCGGAAGGTGTCGTGGGGGAAACCCCAAAGGGGCAAAAACAACTCGCGCGCAGCGCGTCGACAGCGAATGGGGATGGGGGCCACGCGGCACCTTCCGCCGCGCACTCCCCTCCCGCGGCGCCAGTTGCTAAGTAACCTGACAAGCGAGCGAACCGGTCTGCGGCGCCAGTGGCCAAGTAAAAGCGCACTGGCCTGCGGCGCCAGTGGCCAAGTAAAAGCCGAATCTAGCTTGACCCTCACGTCGCGTGAGGGCCTACGTTCCCGAGAGACGAGAGGGAACGATGGCTTTCACAGTCGGCCAGCTGGCCAAGCTCACCGGGCTCACGGTGCGCGCGCTTCACCACTACGATGCGATCGGCCTCCTGGTGCCGTCCCAACGCACCGACGCCGGGTACCGACTCTACGCACAGAGCGACATCGTCAAGCTCTTCCGCATCCAGGCACTGCAAGACCTCGGACTCTCGCTCAGTGAGATTGAAGGTCTGCTCGATCGTGCGAGTACCGCGCTGCCTGAGCTCGTCACGCGTCAGATCTCGGTGCTCGACAGTCAGATCGAGCACGCGACCACCTTGCGCCAGCGCCTCACACATCTCTCGCAGCTGCTCGCACGCGGGGTCGAGCCGGAGGCCGACGACTGGCTCGACGCGGTCGAGCTGATCACTCTGCACGACCGCCGTTGCTCCCCCGAAGAGCTGGCAAGGCTGCTCGACAACAAGAGCGACGCGGCCAGCTGGACGAGTCTGGTCGACGACGTCCGCGCGGCGCTCAGCGATGGCATCCCTGCCAAGACGGCGCGAGCCGGCGCGCTGATCGACCGCTGGTCCGAGCTGATGCTGCGCAGCGTGGGCGGAGACGTGCAGCTGGGCATCAAGATGAAGCTCGCCTACGCGGACGACCCCAGCATGCAGGCGCGCATGGCCGCACAGAGCGGCCTCGACGAGCAAGTGATGCTCTACCTCGCAGAGGCCGCACGGCACAAACAGCTCAGCCTCTGGCGCAGGCACCTATCTGCTGACGACGTGGCGAGGCTACGTGCCGACCTCGACTGGAACCACAAGCTCCTCAGAACAGTGGCCGCTTTACGAGAGGCGCACGGTCTGCATGGCCAAGCGCCCAGTGCGGCGCTGATGGATGCGATGCGCGCGTGGACGGCACTCCTCGACCACTTCGCCGCGTCCGATCCGCGTCTGCACCGAGAGGCAAAAAAGGCGCTCGCGACCGATCGCGACCTCCAGCGGTGCTGGTTATTGGACCCAGCCCTGATCGACTTCATCGCCCACGCCCAACGCGAACGCTAACGAAAGGAGACCACCATGCCCGACCTCAGTCGACGCATCGTCTACCGGCACGACGACATGGCTCGCGTGCGAGTCCAACGCGACGTCGTCTACAAGCAGGACCAGCACGACGCGCCCCTCCTGATGGACGTCTATACGCCGCCCGACGTGACGCCAAACGCCCGGCTCCCCGTCGTTTTTCTCGTGCACGGCGGCCCCATCCCGCGCGACATGCCGGCGCCCACCACCTGGGGCATCTTCCAATCGTACGGTGAGCTGCTCGCCGCACATGGCCTGCTCGCAGTCACCTTCAACCACGGCCTCCACGACGTTACAGACTACGCAGCGTCCCAACGAGACATCGCTCATGCCATCGACTTCGTGCGGACAAAGGCCGATCACTTCCAAGCGGCACCAGACCGTGTCGCAAGTTGGTTCTTCTCCGGCGCAGGCCCCCAGCTGAGCTGGGTCCTCCGCGAACGCCCGAGCTACATCCGCTGCGCAGCGGCCTTCTACGCGATGTTGGACGTCTGCCACATGCTCCCGCCCCATGCGGACGAAGGCATCGTCGCGGCCACAAAGGCCCTCTCGCCGACGACCTACCTGCGCTCGTCGACCTCCAAGCTCCCCATGTTCATCGCGCGAGCGGGCCAAGACAGTCAGATGGTGAACATCGGACTAGACGCGTTCCTCCAAGAAGCAGTCGCCACCAACGCAGATCTCGACTTCATGAACCACCCAGCCGGACTCCACGCCTTCGAGTGCCTGACAGACGACCAACGCACCCGAGACATCCTGGCAGCAGCCATCAATTTCATGCACCGCAACCTAGCCCCGTAGTCAATCCCAGAAGCCGACCACGTTCAGCCATCACCCATCCGCATCAGCCATCAGCCATCAGCCATCACCCGTCAGCCACCACCCATCAGCCGTCAGCCACCACCCATCCGCGGCGTCCTCGCCTCGGCGATCTGTCGCGCTGGGTGCGGAGAGGATGCTCGTGCCGAGCGCACGCGAAGGCTCGAGCATCCTCTCCGTGCCCAGCGCGCTCCGGCACTTCTCGCCATCAAAAAAAACAGCGGCTCGCCCCTCCACCCCCGCCAGTGAGCGTCCGCTGATCACCGTGTGCATCAACCACCGATAGCCACCGTGGCGAAGCGCGGAACGTTGGAGAGAGTACGAGAAGCAGCATTGGCAGCCTCACGACCCTTCACGAGGAAGTGCTCGAAGAAAAACCGCCGGTGCTCCTCAGAATCGTGAAAATGGTGCGGCGTCAGAACCGCCGACAGCACCGGCACCTCAGTGTCCAGCTGCACCCGCATCAAGCCGCTGATCACGGCCTCCGCCACGAACTCGTGACGGTAGATGCCGCCGTCGACCACGAGACCGGCAGCCACGATGGCGCCGAAGCGCCCCGTCTTGGCAAGCAGCTTGGCCTGCAGCGGGATCTCGAACGCGCCGGGCACCTCGAACAGCTCGATGGTGTCGCGTGCGTGCCCCAGCTTCTCCATCTCAGCCAGGAACGACTTGGTGCACTGGTCGACGATGTCCCGATGCCAGCAGGACTGAATGAAGGCCACGCGCGACGACGTGCTGCTGCGGGACGAAGTAGACGAGCCAGGTTCTGGGCGATTCGTTGTCATGGGGGTGCTCCTCAAAGCCGAAACGGCGGCGGACCAAACGTCGGGCGCACGGGCTTCGCGCGATGCCCCCTGATCGTGAGCCGGCGTACGCCGGGCACACGTCGAAGCACGCCCTCGGGCGCGCGAACGAAAACAGGAGGTACCGTGTCGAGGAGACCCGTTCTCTCTCATCCGGACTGTGACCGTCGGCTTCGGAGTTGCACCGAATCTGCTGACCCCGGCGAAACGCGTAAACGTGTCGCCGGGCGCTCGCGGGCTCGTACGATTGCTCGCACACACCGCCGGTAGGGACTTGCACCCCGCCCTGAGAACGTGGGTGGCGGGAGCGGACTCCCGTCACCAGGCCTGGGTTTTAGGATCTACCCGGCTCGATGCAAGTCCCACGTCTCCCAAAATGGACAACGAGGGCGGTCTCGTCTCGGCTGGTGACGGGCGGGCCCGGCCGTCGCCCAGGGCACGGCACGTGCTGGGGTGGCGGCATGGCCAGCCAACGCGTCCGCTCCAAGAAAGCGCCCTGGGACCGCCCGTCGCCCGTCGCGAAAAAGAAGCGGCCGGCAAAACACCTGTCGCCCGCGCAAAAGAAGCACGCCGCGGCACGCGCCAAGAGCGCAGGCCGCCCCTACCCCAACCTCGTCGACAACATGCACGAGGCCAGCGCCGGGACGAGCAAGAAAGCCACGAAGCGCAAGGCTGCGACGCCGAAGTCCGCCCCCGTCATCAAGGATCCCAAGGGCGGGCTGACCGCGGCCGGGCGCAAAGCCTTCGCCAAACGGGATGGCTCGCGCTCGAAGCCCGGCGACGCCCACTCCAGAGCTGCGCGCGCTAGTGGGTGACTGCTACCTGCAGCTTTTCTTGGAACAGGCGCAGGACTCGTTCCCGGGCCTCGTAGGTGGGCTCGCCCGGGCGCTCGATGAGGTCGTTGGTGAGCACGGAGTGTCGCAGTGGGAGGGCGCCCTGGGGGTTGCCCTGGGATTGCTCGAGCTCGATCGCGACGAAGCCATCGCCGAGCTGCTCCTTCAAGAAGCGAAAACGATCTTCGGGCACGTAGGGGTCGCCCTTGAAGCGGAGGCCAAGCACTTCGAGGCCCTCCCTGGCACAGCGGTCGGCGACGATGCGCACCGACTCCGGGTCGCTGTCGATGCCGAAGCGGTGCGCGTGCGAGAACTTGCCGGGCAGAGACGGTTGCGACAACACCGGCACGAGCACGCGTGAGTCGACCGCCATCGCCAGCGCAAAGCCGCCGGTGAAACACATGCCGACGACACCGACGCCGGGCCCTCCGCAGCGCGCGTGTTCTTTCTCGGCGAGCCTGCGTAGGCGCTTGACGATGGGAGACGAGCGGCCGCTGGCGAACAGCGTGAACTCGCGGCTGATGCACACCTTGGCGACCGAGCTGAGCGCGTAGGCCAGACGAGCGGGCTTGCTCAGGGCGAGGTAGTCTTTGCCGGCGACGCCGAACAGGTCGGGCAACACGGCCGTGCAGCCGCTCGCGGCGACCATGTCTGCGAAGCCGAGCACCTGCGGCGAG
>JBEGTL010000582.1:0-5343 GCA_041179425.1 Pseudomonadota bacterium
GTCGCGTGATCGCGCACCCAGAGCGACAGGGGCCGCAGCTTGCGCAGCTCGACGAACAGCGCACGGCCGAGCTCGGGGTGCTGGTCGAGCTCGGCCAGCGCGTGCGGGCTCGTGGCAAGCCTCGTCAGGCGCTCTCGATAGTGTGGCAGGTCGTCTTCGATGGCCGCGAGTGCACGTGCCACCGCCTCGACCACGTCGATCTCAGCGTGTGTCATGGAGCGCAGCTTCCCCGAGCAAGAAGGCGCCGACAAGCCCGGCACGCGTGCCGTGCCGAGGACGCACGACGTAGTCGTCGACGCCCTCGACCGTGAGCGCGTGGCGCGGCACGTAGCCGGCGAGCTGCAGCACGAGCTCGCGGCGCACGCGCTCGATCAAGCCGACACGCTCGCACACGCCGCCGCCGAGCACGATGCGACGTGGCGCGTACGCGAGCACCGAGGCCGCGAGGAGCGCGCCGAGGTAGCGCGCCTCGAGCGCCCAGACGGGGTCGTCATCGGCGAGCGACGCGGGATCGTGACCCGTGCGTACGCGGAGCGCGCGGGCCGAAGCGACGCCCTCGATGCAGCGACCATGGAACGGACACACACCCGCGAAGTCGCACCACTGAGGCGCCGCCAGGTGACCGAACTCGGGGTGGAGCAGACCGTGCAGCGGTGCCCCGCCCAACACCACGCCCACGCCGATGCCGGTCCCCACGGTGATGTACACACAGGGGTCGTCGCTCTCGGCACTGCCCAGCCCACGCTCGGCCAGCGCTGCCGCGTTGACGTCGGTGTCGATGCGAACGGGCACCGCAAGCGTGCGCGCGAGGCGCTCGCGCAGCGGCGCAAACGCCCAGCCCGGCTTGGGCGTGACGAGCAGCGCACCCAAGTGGGGGGCACTGGGCGACAGCTCGAGCGGGCCGAACGACGCGATGCCGAGCGCGCCCAGCTGGCCCCGGTACGGCAGAAAGAAGGCCTCGATGGCCGTCAGCGTCTCGTCTGGCGTGGTGGTGGGAATGCGCGTCTCGGCGAGCGTGTGCCGGCTCGTCCCCACCGCGCACAGCGCCTTGCTGCCACCCAGCTCGAGGGCGCCCACCAGCGCGCCCACGCTCGGCTCAGCCTTCGTCACTCGCGCCGCCGTCGTCGCTCGTCTCGCCGCCGCGATCGTCGCTCGCCGCAGGCTCGCGCTCGTCGCGCTCCTCGTCGAGCAAGTCGTCGTCGTGCACGACGCTGGCCGCCGCCGCACGTTCGTCTTCTGCGAGCTGCGCGGCGGCTGCGTCTTCGGCCGCCTCTTGGGCCGCTTCGCGCTCGGCGTGCTCGGCGCTGAGCGGCTCGGCTTCGTAGTGTGTCTGCATGTCCATGCCCTGCCCCTGGCCGGGCAGCGGCTCGCCGATGCGGCGCTCGAAGATGTCGCGACTCTCCTGGGTGAGCTCGGAAAACTCGCGCAGCGTGGGCAAGTCGCGCAGGTTCTTCAGCCCGAACAGCTCGAGGAAGTCGGTGCTGGTGCCGTACAGCAGCGGCCGCCCGGCCTCCTCTTTTTTGCCGATGATCTTGATCAGGTTGCGCTCGAGCAAGAGCTTGAGCGCCGAGCCCGAGTCGACGCCGCGCACGTCGTCGATCTCGGGCCGCGTGACCGGCTGGCGGTAGGCGATGATGGACAGCGCCTCGAGCTGCGCGCGCGACAACCGCGTCGGCTTTTGTTGCACCAACATGCGCACGAACGGCGCGAACTTGGGCGACGTACGGAACTGAAACCCGCCCGCGATCTCGTCGAGCGAGATGCCGCGCCCACGGTAGTCTTCGGCGATCTCGGCGAGGGCGCGCCGCACGGCGCCGAGGTCTTGGCTGGTCAGGCGCGCCAGGCGCACGGCCTGCACGGGCTTGTCCGACACCAGGATCAACGCCTCGAGCGCGCCCTTGAGGTGCTCGGGAGCGAGGTCCGCGGTGCCCACCAAGCCCGGCCCCTCGCGCTCGAACTCGCCCTCCTCCGAGAGGTCGAGCGCGCCGGCCACCAGGGGCTCGTCGAGATCGCTGGGTTCGCCCTGGAGCGTCTCTTCGTGCGCGTCGTCGTCGCGCTTTTTTTTGCGCGCCTGCTTGGGGGTCGGTGGTTCGTAGCTCGCTTCTGGCTCTTCGTCGGCCTCGACCTCGTCGTCGCCGCGGTCGTCACTCATGCGGCTCGTCTCCGAGTTGAAGGGCCGCGTCTCCGAGCAGCGCCTCGTAGTCGAGGTGGGTACCCGCCGGCACCACGTCGCTGTGCAGCGGCACGGGCGTCACGGCGCTCTCGAGGTAGATGGGCGAATACGGCTCGTTTTGATACACGCGGACTAGCTTCTGCTTGCCCATCTCGAGCATGGCAAGAAACGTGACCACGATGTCGTAGTTGGTCAGGTAGCCCTCGAACAGGTCGTCGAAGGTGATGCGGCGCCGCTCGGTCAGCAGGTCGAAGATCTCTTGGATGCGGTCTTGGATGGTGATGCGCTCGGCGGTGATCTCGCGCGAGAACTCGGCCGTGGCGCGCTTGAGCACCTTGTTGAACGCATCGAGCAGGTGAAACAGCGTCATGCCACCGAGCGGCGCCTGGCCCTCGGCCTCTGCGGCGGGTGCACCGCGCGTGAACACGTCGCGGCCTGCCATGCCGCGCCCGGCCAGGTTCTCCGCGGCGGCCTTGTACTTCTGGTACTCGAGCAGCCGGCGCACCAGCGCTTCGCGGGGATCGCCCTCGAACTCGAGCCCATCGTCGTCTTGGTCGACGGGCGGGGCCGGCAACAACATCTTGGACTTGATGTGCGCCAGCGTGGCCGCCATCACCAAGTACTCGCTGACCACGTCGAGCGCGAGCGTCTTCATCAGCGACAGATACTCGAGGTACTTCTCGGTGATGAACGCGATGGGCAGGTCGAGGATGTTGAGCTCGTGGCCCTGGATGAGGTGCAGCAAGAGGTCGAGCGGGCCCTCGAACGTGGCGACCTCGAGCCGAAACACCTGCTCCGGGTTGCGCTCGGGGCGCTCGTCCTGGGGCGGTGCTGGGGGCGCCGCCTTGGCCGCTGTCTTGGCTGCTGTCTTGGCCACCTTCATCTCGGGGCCAGCGTAGACACGGCCCGCTGGTCGGAGCAAGCCCGTGCGCCCCACAGGCGCTCAATCCGCCCACGAATGCCGCCCTTGTCGCAGATCCGAGGCGAAAACCGACCGCGACGGCGCACGGTCGCCGCGACTACGATGTTGGGACCATCGCCGAAAGCCCATGAGCTCACGCAGAAGCGCACCCGGACCCGACGACGAAAGCTACGAGCTCGGCGACCTCGAGCTCGCGCCCCTGCCCGCGCGCCCGGTCGCCACGCCCGACGACGAGCTCGACGAAGAGCTGACCACGGTGGTGCCGGAGATCCGCACCGCCCTGCCCTCCAACGACATGGGCCTGGAGTTCGCGCTCGGCAAGCACGGCAACGAGCTGCGCGACAGCAGCCGCGACGACGGCTACGGCGACCCCGTGTTCGACGGTCCGTCGCTCGAGCTAGACCTGCCTCACGACAGCACGCGGCGCGCACCCGGCAGCGGCGCGCCCGCACAGACCGGCGTGGCGCGCGCGAGCTTTCCACGCGGGAGCCTGACCCCGAGCCAGCCGACCGAGAGCGCGAGCAGCGGTCCACCGCGCAGCAGCCGCTCGCCGCTGTCCGGCAACCCCGAGGACGACGAGCGGGCGGCTCGGAAGCTGGCCGGCTACGGCGAGGCAAAAAGCGGTCTCGATGCTGCGCGCTACATGCTGCACGTCGGGCTGCGCATGGTCGCGCTGTACCGCGACCGACGTGACGTCGAGACCGAGGCGAGCGAGCTGGCTGCTCGCTACGACAAGGCGCTGCTCGACCTCGGCCGCGCGCTGCTCGACGATCAGGCCGTGCGCGCACACGAAGGTCTGCGCGATCGGGTGCTCTTGGTGCTGACCAAGCAGGGCGAGCTCAAGGCCACCGAGCAGGCGTCGCAGCAAGCGCGCGCACACGAAGACCAGGTGCTCGCCGAGATCAAGAAAAAGCGTGCCTCCGTGGAGACCGAGCTCGAGCCGTTTCTCCACGCCGAGCAGCGTGCCGAGGCCGCGCACCAGAAGGTCGAGGCCGAGCTCAAGCGCAAGAAGGCCAAGCTGCAGCGCGCCGAGATCGAGCTGCGCGCACTCACGCGCGCCTCGATGCCGCCGCCACCCGAGCGCGTGGACACCATCGAGGCCGAGCGTCAGGTGCAGCAGTCCGAGCTGGCCGACCTGCAGGCAGCCCTGGTCGAGACGAGCGCCGCCCTCGAGCGCGCGCGGCGCGAGCTCTCGTCGCGCCGTGGTGGCCTCGACAGCGTGGAGCGCGAGGAGGCGGCGCGACAGAGCGAGTCGCGGGCGCGCGGGCGTGGCCACGAAGAACAAGTCGCGCGCGCGGAGCACGCATTGAGCGCCGCCCTGTGTGCGCTCGCGGAGGCGGCCGACGGCTTTGGGCTCGCCCACTCCGCCGCCGAACAAGTCGCGGGCTTACGCGCCAGCGAGATCGCCCTCGACGCCGTGGTCGATCGCCTCGCGCACTACGATCGTGCGCTCACCATCTACGATCGCGACGCCGTCATGCGCGGCGCCGCGATCTGGGTCGGCGTGATCGCGGTGGTGTGCTTGCTCCTGCGCCTGCTGTGAGCCCTGCCCCGGCGCGTGGTACGACTTGCCCGTGACCAAAGCCCGCGCGAAAAAACCTGCCTTGGTGCCGAGCCTCCCCGAGCCTCGCAAAAACACTCCGCTCGCGCGTGCGACGACCGCGCCCCTCGACGTGCGCCAACGCATCCTGCAGGCGAGCCTGAGTCTGCTCGAGACCGAGGGCCTGTCGGCGCTCAGCATGCGCGAGGTCGCCCGTCGTGCAGGGGTCAGCCATCAGGCGCCCTACAACCACTTCGTCGATCGTGAGGCCATCCTCGGTGCACTGGCGGAGGAGGGCTTTGGTGTGCTGGCCGCGCGCATCGAGAGCGAGCGTTCCAGGGCCGCGAGCGGCGACACGTTGGGCCGGCTGCGCGCCTGTTTTCACGCCTACGTCGAGTTCGCCTGTAGTAACCCGGCGCACTTTCGGCTGATGTTTCGGCCCGAGCTGGTCGACCTCGAGAACTGCCCCGGTGCGCTCGCCGAGGGCGACCGGGCCTTCACCTACCTCACCGACGGCGTGCGCGAGCTGCTCTCGGCAGGGCTCGCGGCCGAGCCTTCCGTCGACGCAGTGACAGCGCTGGTCTGGTCGAGTGCACACGGGCTGGCCTGCCTGCTGCTCGATGGGCCGCTCGCGAGGAAGATGCCCAATGCGCAGCGCGACGAGCTGATCTCCGGCGTCACCGAAGCCTTCACCGCGCTGATGGCCGC
>JBEGTL010000583.1:0-5334 GCA_041179425.1 Pseudomonadota bacterium
GCTGCTCGGTCTGTACGGCAGCGACACCGAGTGGCACATCGCACAGGGCTTCGCGGAGATCCCCGCCGAGCTGCGTCTGCCCGACCAGCTGGAGACCAAGGCGCTCGCTGCGAGCTTGGAGCTCAAGGCCATCGAGCAGCGGCTCGACGCGGCGGGTCGACGTACGGGCATCGCGCGCGCCACCGCGCTGATCCCGGAGGTGGACGTCGACTTTCACGCCCTGCACGCCGACGGAGACGCTCACAGTCAGGACCAAGCCCGCTGGCGCTACGGCGGAGGTGTCAGCGTGGGTGTGCCCGTGTTCGGCCGACAGCAGGGTAACCAGCGTATTGCAGAGGCCGAGTTCGACGTGTTGCTCGAGCGTCAGCAAGGGCTGGCCATCGAGCTGCGCTCGCACGCGCGCGAGACGCGTAATCACGTGGTGTCGGCGCACGCACGCGTCCGCGCCTACGAGACCACGCTGGTGCCCGCGCAGCGGAGCGTGATGGAGCAGACCTTACTGATGTACAACGCGATGCAGTTAGGGGTGTTCGAGCTGCTCTCCGCGCGTCGTGCGCAGCTGGAGATCGAGCTTGCGTACGTCGACGCGCAGGCGGCGTACTGGCAGGCGAGCGCGCAGCTCGACGCGCTGCTCGCAGGCAAGATCGTACAAGCCGATCACGAGTCGAGCGGCGGCGCGATGGCGAGACCCACAGCGGACAGCGGACGGGGGCACTGAGATGGATCGTCGTACGTTCATTCGTGTGGGTGGCGCCGCCACGTCCGCTCTCTTGCTCGCGCAGCGCGCGGCGGCACAAGACGGGCACGCTGCACACGCGGGTCACGAGCCCAGCGGTGGTGCGCCAACGAGCGCTGCCGCAGCTACGCAGGTCGAGGGTAGCGAGCTCGAGCAGGTCGCGCCCAACACCTCGGGCAAGAAGAGCAGCGTGGCCGCGCCAGGTGGACAGCTCGCCGTCGTCACCCCCAACGGCAGCACGCTGCCTTGGCGTGTGGTGAAGGGCGTCAAGGTTGGGCACTTGATCGCGGAAGCCGTGCAGCACGAGTTCGCGCCCGGTCTCGAGGCGGAGTGTTGGGGCTACAACGGCACGACGCCGGGGCCGACCATCGAGGCCGTCGAGGGCGATCGGATTCGCATCTACGTGACCAACCGTCTGCCCGAGCCCACCACGGTGCACTGGCACGGCATGATCTTGCCCAACGGGATGGACGGCGTGACCGGGCTCAACCAAGCGCCCATCCCGCCCGGCGAGACGTACGCGTACGAGTTCACGCTCAAGCACGCCGGCACCTTCATGTACCACCCGCACTTCGACGAGATGACGCAGATTGCGCTCGGGATGGGCGGCATGTTCGTGGTGCACCCCAAGCAGCCGGTGGGGCCGCGTGTCGATCGGGACTTTGCGATGATGTCGATGGAGTGGCGCATCGACGTGGGCGCCAAGCGGCCCGACCCCAACGAGATGACCGACTTCAACGTGCTCACCTTCAACAGCAAGGCGTTCCCCGGGACGCAGCCGCTGCTGGTAGGCAAGGGCGAGCGGGTGCGCATCAGGTTCGGCAACCTGGGTCCGATGGACCACCATCCCATCCACCTGCACGGGCTCAACTTCTTGCTCACGGCCACCGACGGCGGCTACGTGCCGCGCTCGGCGCAGTACCCCGAGACCACCGTGCTGGTCCCGGTGGGCAGCACGCGCGTGATCGAGTTCGTGCCCACCGAGCTCGGGGACTGGGCCATGCACTGTCACATGACGCACCACGTGATGATGCAGATGGGACACGGCCTGCCGCCGATGATTGGCGTCGACAACAGCAAGGTCGACCGGCGTATGTCGCGCGTGCTGCCGGACTTCATGACCATGGGCACCACCGGCATGGGAGCGATGGGAGAGATGCGGATGCCCATCCCCGGCAACAGCTTGCCCATGCGTGGTGCGCCGGGCCCCTTTGGCTATATCGACATGGGCGGCATGTTCACCGTGCTCAAGGTGCGCGAAGACCCGGCGAGCGCAGACGCCGCTGGCTGGTACCAACATCCCAAGGGCACCGTGGCCGAGCGCGCGAGTGAAGAGAGTATGAAGGCCGACGGCATCGACCCGGAGCGCAAGACCTGACTGTCTGCTGGTGACTCAGATCGGAAGCTCGTTCTTGACGGGGGGCGAGCACGCCGGGAACATCGCGACGTCGGCGAGCGTGGGGCAGTCCGGGTTGTCCTCGACGAAGATCTTGGGCGGAGGGTCGTTCTCGTTGAACGGCAGCGCCGGACACAGCCTGGCCTCCGGCGTGGGCAGCTGATCACAGATGTTGCACTCGAGCGTCAGCACGTCGCCGAACGAGACGCGTGTGACGCTCGCGCAGTAGCGGCTGCCCAGCTGACTGCCGCCCCACTGCTCGAACTCGGTAGCAACGCCGCCCACGCCGAACGCGTTCTCTACCCAGGTGCCGACGTTGCTCTCGATGGGTCCCAACAACCTGCTGTCTGTCACGAGCGAGTAGTCGACGCGCAGCTTCTCGCTGCACGCCGCAAACGTCGACTTGTTGAGGCGCGAGCCCGACACCAGCACGGCTCGGCAGCGCTGCACATCGATCGCGCTGGCCTCCACGTGGGAGAGGGTGGCCCGGCCGACCTGCAGCGAAAGTCCACTTCCGCCGAGCTCGACTGCATCAAAAGACTCTGCGGCGCTGAAGACGTTGAGAACAGACACGCCTTCGAGCACCACGTCGTTGGCCCACAGCTTACTGTCCACCAAGATCGACCGTGTCACGTCCACGTGACCGTCGAGCTGGCCCACCGTCAGGCCTTGCGCGCGCCCTTCGCTCAGCTCGAACGACGCGGCGTGGGTGCCAGTCGCCGCGGTCTGCTGCTGCTGAATCCACACGTTGAGCAGCGAGCTGTCCGCCACCATGCGCAGCGTGACGGGGCCCGACAACGTGACGTGCACGCCGACCAAGCGTGAGCGTGCGAGCTCGACCACCACCGGGACGTCGCTCTTGAGCGTGAGCGAGCTCTGCTCGATGTTGACGTCGCTGAGGTGAACCAGAGACGCGGGCAGCGAGGGGACCAAGGACAGCACGGCGCAGCTCGCGCGGGGGAGACCCGAGAAGTCTCCGGCCGGCAACGGCAGCTCGAGGGTGCAGCCGTGAAGGTTGAGAATGCTCGCCGGTGTCGTCACGCCCGATGCTGTCGGGGTGGTGGGGCAGGGGTTATTCGTGCTGGTACAGCTCTCGAGCCCGAGCGCCACGGTCAGCGGCGGTGGCGTAGGCGGCACGGAGGGGATGGAGTCTTCGCAGCGGGGCGACTCGCCGGAGCAGACGGCGGCGCTGTGTTTACCGTCCTTTGTCTCGTCGACGATGGCCCGGCCGATGCCATCACAGCCGACCAAAGCCAAGAGTGCGACAGCGCAAAGGGTGGGGGACGAGAACAACGTCATGGCTCGCTCGCCTCGAGGACGCGAAAGACGACGCGTCGGTTTTGGGTGTGCGCCGTCTCTTCGACACCTTGCTCGACGAAGCCTGAGGCGCCACGCGGGTCGGTGGTCAAGCGCTCGGGCGCGACGCCGTGTTCGATGAGCCACAAGCGCACGCGCTCCGCGCGCCGCTGCGACAGGTCGTGGTTGTACTCGGCGCTGCCGCGGTCGTCGGTGTAGCCCCGGATCTGCAGCAGCTTGATGTCGGCGCGCTCGCCAAGGGTGCTCGCGACCTCGTGCAGCATGGCGATGCCGATGGGTTCGAGCTCGTCGGAGTCGAAGCGGAACAACACCGGCGCGAGCAGCTCGATCCGTTTGCTCGGGCTCGGCAGCGTGCGCTCGATGAGCTCGATGACGTCGACCGACGGCTGCGAAGGAGGCTCGGGCGCGGGCTCAGGCTCCGGCACACGCGGCCGCAGCAGCTGCGCGACCGGCTTGGGCGGAGGCTCTTGCTCTCGCCGAAATCGAACCGAGAGACCGATCCACAGGTAGCCCGCGTCGGTGGAGTAGTAGTCGCCGCTCCACTGGATGAGCCGGCCGTAGCCGAGCGCGGGGCCCAGCTCGAAGTGTTTGCGTGGCTGGATGTCGAGCCCGGCCGTGAACAGAAAGTAAGGTCGAACCAGCGTCCCCGTGGCCCCGAACCCGAGGTCGAGAGCCAGGTACGGGCGCACCAGGGTGCCGAGGCGCACGCGGGCACGCCGCCGCTGCAGCAGCATGCCCCCCGTCAAGGCGAGCAGGCCGCCCTTGGGTCGATCGGTCGCCCAGAAGGACCCGCCGTGCAGGCCGACGCGCAGCTCGAGCCAGGGGGCAAACTCGCGCGCACCGTGCAGCGCGCCCACCAGCCCGAGTCGATCGAACGACATCCGCCCCATCTGATCGGCGCTGACCATGAATGCGGCGCCGGCCGTGCCGCGCACGCTGTACGGGGTGGGCAGCGCACGTGCGCGCTCGGGAACGCTCGCCCAGGCGAGCAGCGCGATCACCCCGATCGTGAGGCCGCGAAGGACGAGCCGCGCGAGACGTCGGCGCGCAGGTGTGGCTACATGCAACGACGAGAAATGCACAAAACGGATCCTCGATGCGGACAGCAGTGCACTCGATCTTTGTGTCCGATCGATAGGTGACTACGATGGGGCGGCAGCTCGGAAAAATCGCTCGTCGGGACCAATCGCTTGCGCCCCTTCTCTTTGCTCGCGCGCCTGAGTGCGCGCTTCGACAACGCGACTCTTTCGAGAGTCTGGCCGTCTCGTGTGCACGTTGCCGTGGCGGCAGCGCTGGCGCTGTTGCTGCCTGCTCTGCTCGCCTCGTCTGCGGCCGCCGAGTCGAGCGTGCTGCGCAGGCCCGCACTGCACTGGACGCGGGCAGACGAGGCGCTCGGCTGCGTCGACCCGCGCACGCTGGCCGAGCACGTGGAGTCGCTGGTGGGGCCGGTGTTGGTGCGCGCGTCGGAGGCCGACAACACCATCGAGGGGCGCGTCGAGGCCGTGGCTCCCGGCAAGCTCCGTGTTCGTGTGCGCGTGATCGACGTGACGGGCGCCAAGGTGGGCGAGCGTACCTTCGAGCAAGCGACGGCCGACTGTGCCGAGCTGACGCCTGCCATCGTGTTCGTGATCGGAATGGTGATCGACCCGGACGTGGCGGCGCACGGTCTGCCGCCCGCGCTGGTTGCACTGATTGCAGGGGGCGAGCGACCGCCCGAGCAGGTGCTGCTCGAGGAGCTCGACCAAGGCCCCTCGCTCAGCGACGCACTCGACGACTCGCCCGCGGTGCAGCCGACGCGCATCACCACGCGCAAACCCCCGCAGCGGCCGTCGGCGCAGCGGCAAGTCAGCGCGCTCTTACGAGGCGCGTACGGCGAGGTGCCACG
>JBEGTL010000584.1:0-5322 GCA_041179425.1 Pseudomonadota bacterium
CCGCCCGCTCGCGCGAAGCCCGGGTGGACGAAGCACGGGATTCTTCCCCGTGGGCGCGCCCCTCAGACACCGCACTGACACCTCTATGACTCATGACAGCCATCCCCGCCTCCCTGTGAGGTGTACTCCAAGAGGCGAGGATGGTCTCCCTTTCAACGGAAAACGTCAACGTCCCTAAAACAGGAACGGCACGTTTTAGCTATCGGCGAAGGGTCACCTGGGTGCGGGACAGCCTGCGACCCAGGGCGCCCTTTACTGGGCGGCTTCGGCGGTCTCGATGACGTCGACGCCGACGCTGGCAGCCAGGATCTCGGCAACGTCCTTCTGGCCGATGCTGTCTTCCTTCTCTTCTGCCTTCAGACCGTCGGTGATCATGGTCATGCAGAAGGGGCAGCCCGTCGCGAGCGTGGTCGCTCCGGTCTGCAGGAGCTGCAGCGTGCGCTTGGTGTTGACGCGCTCGGTGCCGTGCTGCTCTTCCATGAACATCTGCGCGCCGCCTGCGCCGCAGCACAGACCCTTGCTCTTGTTCCAGTACGCCACTTCGCGAAGCTCGAGTCCGGGGATGGACTGCAGGATCTGGCGCGGCGAGTCGTACACGTTGTTGTAGCGACCGAGGTAGCAGCTGTCGTGGAACGCCACCGGCCCGCTCTCGACCTTCTTCGTGGGCTTGAGCTTGCCCTCGTTGATGAGGCCCATGAGGAAGTCGGTGTGGTGCACGACGTCGTACTGTCCGCCGAAGTCGGGGTACTCGTTCTTGAGCGAGTTGAAGCAGTGCGGGCAGGCCGTGACGACCTTCTTTTTGCCGACCTTGTAGTTGTTGAGCACCTCGACGTTGGCTGCGGCCACCATCTGGAAGAGGTACTCGTTGCCGGCGCGGCGCGCGGGATCACCCGTGCACTGCTCCTCGGTGCCGAGGATGGCGAAGTCGACGCCCGCGTGCTTGAGCAGCTTGGCAAACGAACGCGCGACCTTTTTGGCGCGATCGTCGAAGCTGGCCGCGCAACCGACCCAGTACAGCACGGGTGCGTCGGGACGGTCTTCGACGGTGGGGATGTCGAGGCCGGCGGCCCAATCGGCGCGGTCGCCGGACGAGATGTTCCACGGGTTGCCGTTGGTCTCGATGCCGTTGAACGGCTTAGTGAGCTGCGGCGGGAACTCGTTCTTGATCATCACCTGGTCGCGACGCATCTGCACGATCTTGTCGACGTAGGTGATCATGACCGGGCACTGCTCTTCGCAGGCACGGCAGCTGGTGCACGCCCAGATGACGTCGGGGTCGATGATGTTGGGGACGAGATCGACGTCGGCGCCGGTCGTGAAGTAGCCACCCTCGGGGGCGGGCGGATTGGTGTGCAGGACCTCACGCTTGACCTCTTTGTCATCGGAGGCCGCCACCTTCTTGGCCAGCGGGTCGACGATGCCGGTGTCGGCGGTGAGGCGCCCTTCGCTCGCGTAGAGATGGTCGCGCAGGGCGAGCGTGAGGTGCTTGGGCGACAGCTTCTTGCCCGTGGTGTACGCGGGGCAGTTGTCACTGCAACGCCCGCACTCCGTACAGGTGTAGAGGTCGAGGATCTGCTTCCAGCTGAGGTCGGTGATCTTGCCGATGCCGATGGCCTCTTCGCGCTCGACCTTGCCCTCGATGTCCACGACCATCGGCAGCTTGCCCACGTGCTCGAGCCGCGAGGCGAACACGTTGGGGAAGTTGGTGATGACGTGGAAGTGCTTCGAGTACGGAAGCAGGTTGAGGAAGATCAGCGGGAAGATGGCGTGCCACCAGAAGCCGATGTGCGCGAGCACCGTCAGGGTGCCTTCGCTCAAGCCCTGCAGCGCGCCGGACAGCGTCGACGCGACGGGCTCCGCCCAGTGGAAGTGGGTCCCAGCCCCGGTGCGCTGCGCCTCGAGCGCGAGCCAGGCGCCGTTGTAGAGAAAGTCGGCCAGCATCATCGTGCCGATGATGCCGAGGATGACCAGACCCTCCACACCGAGCGTCATGCGCTTGGCCTTCGCGACGACGCGGTAGTAGACGAACACGAGCACGCCCGCGACAACCAGCGAGGCGAAGATCTCCTTGAGCAGGCTGTAGCCATCGCCGAGCAGCGTGCCGCGAGCGAGCACGCCCCAGAAGTCGAAGCTGGTTTCAAATCCACGCGCCCACAACGTGACGACGCTGATCGTGAGGATCTGGAAGCCGAGGAAGATGACGACGTGGGCGACGCCCGCGTTTCGATACTTCTCGTTCTTGGCCATCTTCATCTGGCCGAAGCTGATCACCAGCAGGTTCTGGATGCGCTGTGCGAGCTCGCCCGGCCGCTTGAGATCGAACTCGGGCTCGGACGCGCCGAGCGCGACCAAGGCAAAACGTCGGTAGGACGACCAGACAAAGAGCGACAGTGTCACGGCCAGGACCACGGCCATCGCGATCGGATTCATGGGCTGCTTCCTCCAGGCTGCTTCTTGAGGATCCCGCAAGACTGCGGGGTCTCGAGTCTCCGGGGCGAGGCTGTTATTCAGCCCTGTCCCGGAGAAGTCAAACTGGGTTGACAGCCGCTTCCCCAACTGATTCGCAGTTTACAAAACTCTGCAAATCAGTCGAGTTGAGAGCCCGTTATCACTTCGGCAATTTGGCGTCGAAGAACGCGCGCAGCTTGATCAGGTTCTTTGGATCGCGCGAGAACGACGGCGCTTTGTAGGAGGCGGCAAACCCTTTGACGTCGTCGAGAAACTCGCCGAGTACGTCCTCGCTGGCCAGGATGTCTTGGACCGTGCGACCGCGCGCTGCGCCGCTGCGCAGGCCCGTGACGTAGCGGTCGAGCCGCGGGTACGTCTCGCCCAGGAACTCGCGTACGAGGTCGTTCTCGGCGCCCAGCTGCTGGGCCTCTTTGTGGCCGCTTGCACCGTGGCTCACGGCTTGGGCCGCCGCGACGCGCAGGACGAACGCGTCGTCGAGGTAGCCGATGTCGTCGATGCCGTCGGGGATCAGGTCTAGCGACTTGAACAAGTAGTTGAGACCTCCCGCCGCGGCCTTGCGCGCTGCTTCGTCGAGCTCGACGGAGGCGAGGAGACCCCCGAGGAGTTCGGCGTCTCTGCCTAGCGCGTTGAGCCAGGCGCCAAACGCATCGAGGAATTTCTCGTCGCTGTCGCTCATCGTTCCTCCGTGACTGATACCGTGTCGAGCGCGCGGTGGTTCGCACGCGAGCGAACGTGGGTGCACGCGGTTTGTGCTCCCCACCGCCGGGGAGCATCATAGGCGGCACATACTCGTGATTCAACGACTCGCTTCACAGCGCCGTTCCAGGCACTTTTTCTTCGCGCACACGTCGAGCGGGCGCGCGCTTCGCCCCGAGCCGGGGCGACGTCTCCTCACATCCTCACTTCGTCAGTTCCTCGCTCGTAGGGGCGCTCGCCGGCTCCTCGCTCGCGCGCCCGAGGGCGCGCTTCGACCGTGCGCTGCCGCCTGGCGCCGGAGCGCGCTCGGCCTCTGCTTGGCCATGCTCTGTACGGGGTGGGCGGCGTGCGGAGGGTCGCTGCCCGATCGCATTCCACGCATCGCGCACGGCAGCACGCAGCGTGGCGCGTTCGTCCCGCCCCACGCGTACGAGGCTTACATTCGTGGCGAGCTGCTGCTGGCCGAGGGACGGCCCAAAGAGGCCGCTCTGCAGCTGGAGCTCGCCAGCACCGCGCCGGACGAGGACCCTTACTTGTTGAGCCGACTCGCGTACGCGCAGCTGCTCAGCGGAAGCCCGGCCGAGGCCGCGCGCACGCTCGCCTACGCGGGGCGGCTCGACCGCTGTTCGGAGGCGGTGTGGCTCATGCGCGGGGTGCTGGCCGAGCAGGCCGGCGACCTCGACGACGCGCGCGCTGCACTCGAGAAGGCCACGCGCTGCGCTCCGCACTCGCCGCGCGGGGAGCTCGCACTCGCCGCGCTGCTGCGCGATCACGGTCAGCCCGCGGCCGCTCTCGACGTGTTGGCCAGCGCAGCCACGCGCCCGTACGGGGCACCGGCCGAGCGCGCCCTCTCCGCCTCCCTCGCCACCGTGGACGCCGCAAGCTTTGCGCACGCCGTCGCCGACCTGAGTGCCTACCGTGCCGCCAGCTCCGACACGCTCGAGCAGACCATTCGCCTCTCGCTGCAGCGCGCGCTGCCACGCCTCGCGCTGCGCCTGCGCGAGCAGCACGCGGCACGCCTGCCAGCGCCGCTCGAGGCCGAGGTGCTGATCGCCAACGGCATGCTCGACGAGCTGGCCACGCTGATCGCCAGCAGCGACGCCGGTGCGCTCGGCGGACACGCGCGCACCGCAGAGATGGCGCTGCTGGCGCACGCCTACGAGCGTGCAGAGCTAGAAGCGACGAGCGCCCTCGCAGAGCGCACCACGGACGGCATGCTCGCGCTGCGGGCGCGGGCGATGCTGGCCTTGGGCCACGGTCGCGGCGCGCTGGCCGACGTGGCCGCGGTTCGCGAGGTGGCGCTCAAGCGCGCGCTGCTGACCGAGGCGCTGGCGGCGTTGGGTGCGCCCGCGCTGGCGAAGGAGCTGGCCCAGTAGGCGCTCTCGACGTTGACGTTCACGTCAACGCGGAGAAATCAGTACTCGCCGAACAGCTCGCGGATGCGCGAGTCGAGAGCGACCGCGATCTTGTAGAGCGAGCTGATGGACGCGCTCGACTCGGCGCGCTCGATCTGAGACAGCAGCGACACCGAGAGGCCGGTGCGGCGCGCCATCTGCTTGAGCGTGAGGTTGCGGTCTTTGCGCAGCGTGCGGATGGTCTCGCCGATGACGCGGTGAAGGTTCTCTTCGGGCGTGCGGAGCAGGCCCTTTTTGCGCATCACGCGGTCGACGACGACCCGGAACTCTTCCGGGTTAAACGGCTTCTTGAGGTAGTCGACCGCGTCGAGCTTCATCGACTGCACAGCCGTCTCGAGCGACGGGTAGCCGGTGAAGATGACGACGGCGACGTCGTTGTCGACCTTGCGGATGCGCTCGAGGACCTGCAGGCCGTCCATCTTGGGCATCATCAGGTCGAGGACGACGAGGTGGTAGCCGCCGGTCTTGACCTCATCGGGTGCGCTCGAAGGGTCGTTCAGCGTCTTGACCTCGAAACCGTCCTTGGTCAGGAAAGTCTCCATGTAGTCGCAAATGGCGCGATCGTCGTCGACTACGAGCACGCGAACCGCTGCCAAAGGCTTTGACATGGAGGGACTCCCAAGAATGCGACCAGCGGGCCCGCCAGAGCGGGCTCCGCCAGTAGGTGGTCGGGGCGAGAGGATTTGAACCTCCGACTTCACGGTCCCGAACCGTGCGCGCTACCAGGCTGCGCTACGCCCCG
>JBEGTL010000585.1:0-5294 GCA_041179425.1 Pseudomonadota bacterium
TGGACCCATGGTGCGCTGCCACGGCGCACTGGCCGACCAGACCGCCGCACGGCGCGCGCTGCTCGCGGTGATAGCGCGGCTGCTCGCCGACGAAGCTCGCTCGTTGTGGTCGGGCACCGACTGAGCACGCGTGTTATGTCGCGGCCATGTCGGATCACGCCGCCTCGCTCTCGGCCCGCCTCACCCACACGCTGCTCGAGATCACCAGCATCCCCAGCCCCATCGGCGAAGAGCGTGCGCTCTGCGATCACGTGCAGGCGCGGCTCGCCAAGACCTTCCCGGCAAGCGCCATCACGCGCTTCCAAGACAGCCTGATCGTCCACGCCCACGCCAAGCCCGGCGCGCCCAAGATTGCGCTCGTGGGCCACCTCGACGTGGTGCGTACGCAGCACGACGGGCCCGCGCGCATCGACGGTCAGCGTCTGTACGGTGCTGGTGCGGCCGACATGAAGTCGGGCCTGGCCGTGATGATCGAGCTGGTCGAGCAGCTCGATCTGCGTGCGTTGCCCTGCGATCTCACGCTGGTCTTCTACGAGCGCGAGGAGGGCCCGTACGCCGAGAACGTGCTCGGCCCCATGCTCGCCACCTTCGAGCACCTGCGCCAGTTCGATCTCGCCATCTGCCTCGAGCCCAGCGACAACCGTCTGCAGCTCGGCTGCATGGGCTCCCTGCACGCCACGGTCACGTTCGCGGGCCGCACCGCGCACAGCGCGCGCCCTTGGGAGGGCGAAAACGCGATCACCAAGGCGGCGGCCTTCTTGGCCGAGCTCGGTGCGCGCGTGCCCAACGAGGTCACGGTCGACGGCATGCTGTTCAAAGAGGTGATGACTCCCACGTTGGCCAGCGGCGGTCGTGGTCGCAACGTGGTCCCCGACAAGTTCGAGCTCAACCTCAACTACCGCTTCGCCCCAGGCAAGACCCCTGAACAAGCCCTCGACGAGCTGCTCGCCCTGGTCGCCAACCGAGCGCACGTAGAGCCCACGGACCTCTCCCCAGCCGGCCGCCCCCACCGAGCCCACCCGCTAGTCCAGAAGCTGATCGAGGCAGGCGTCGTCACCGTAGAGCGCAAACAAGCCTGGACGGACGTAGCCCGCTTCGATCAAATCGGAGTCCCCGCCGTCAACTTCGGGCCGGGACTCAACGCCCAAGCCCACCAACCCAACGAATACACAGACCTCCCCCTGCTGGCAGAGGGCTACGCGATCCTCGAGAAGTTCCTGCTGAGCCTCTAGGGGATGTGGCGCCCCTCACCGGATCCAGAGCACATCTTCGGCCCGGCACACCGGGTCCTGTCGAATCCAGCGCAACCCCGACCGATTTCGTCTGCGAAATCGGTTTGCCCCGGAGGGGAGCGTGTCTGCGCGCGCAGGCTTTGCGAGCACGGAGACATGCTCCCCGCAGGGGGCCGGTCCCAGCGCTCTACACCGCCCTCAATCAACTCGGCCCACAGCGACACCGCCCCAGGTACGGCGCCCAGCTTGCATGAAGCCAGCAGAAGACAAATCATGCCCCAGCTATGAAACCGGCACCTCTGAACCCACCGCTAGCGCCACCTCTAGGACCGCTAGAGCGACTCCCAGAAGAGTGGGCAGAGGCCATGCTCAAGCTAGGAGAGCCCCGCTACCGCGGCCTGGCAGTCTTCCGCTGGATCCACGCCAAAGGTGTCCTCGACCCCGACCAGATGAGTGACCTCCCCAAGTCCCTCCGCGACAAGCTCCGCGAAGAAGGCCTGTGTGACCCCCTCACCATCGTCCACGAGCACCTCTCCGACGACACCACCAAAAAGCTCCTGCTCCGCCTCGCCGACGACAAAGAGGTCGAGGCCGTCCTCATCCCCCAGCGCGTCCAGACCCAGGCCGACGTCGGCGCCCCCGACGAAGAAGACGCCGACGAACGCGAGCCCGAGAGCGCCACCGCTCTCTTCACCGAGTGCATCTCCACCCAGGTCGGCTGTGCGCAGGGCTGCGTGTTCTGTGCGTCGGGCCAAGCCGGTCTCAAGCGCAACCTCACTGCGGGCGAGATCGTCGCCCAGGTGCTGGTCGGACGTCGTCGGCTCGGTGACGGCGAGCGCCTTCGCAACATCGTGCTCATGGGCATGGGCGAGCCGCTCGCCAACTACGATGCCGTCGCGCGCGCGCTCGTGCTCATCACCCATCCAGACGGACTCAACCTCTCGCGTCGTCGGGTGACGCTCTCCACCAGCGGCTTGGTCCCGCAGATCGATCGCCTGGGCGAGGAGTTTGCGGGGCAGGTGCAGCTCGCCGTGTCGCTGCACCAGGTCGACGACGAGCGCCGCTCGGCCCTGATGCCCATCAACCGCAAGTACCCCATCGCCGAGCTGCTGGCCGCGTTGCGTCGCTATCCGCTGCCCAAACGACGTCGCATCACCATCGAGTACACCCTGGTCGCCGGGCAAAACGACAGCCTCGACGACGCGCGCAAGCTGGCCCGCCTGATGAAGGGCCTGCGTGTGAAGGTCAACCTCATCCCCATGAACCCC
Source organism: Pseudomonadota bacterium (assembly GCA_041179425.1). Classification (GTDB taxonomy): domain Bacteria; phylum Myxococcota_A; class Polyangia; order Polyangiales; family DASUME01; genus DASUME01. Next base: position 2,501 of record JBEGTL010000585.1, read on the forward strand.
ATCGAGGCCAGTGGGCTCGGGCCGTCCGCCTGGAGCACCGTCGACGCGTTTCAGGAGACGTTGATCGGGCAGGGCATCGGCACCTTCGTGCGTCGCCGCAAGGGCGCGGACATCGCCGCCGCCTGTGGCCAGCTCGCGCTCCGCGGTGCCAAGCTGCGTAAGGTCCTGCGCGTCGCACCCGACGCCTGATCTATCCTACGAGGCGATGCTGCCTCGCTTCCAAGTTCGCGCGCTCTCTGGTGCCACACTGCTTGCCCTCGCACTCCACGCGCTGGCCGGCATCTCTCACGCACAGGCTCAAGGTTCGGCTGTGCGCGTTCCCGAGAGTGCGATGCCGCTACGCATCGACGCGAGCGGCGAGCGCATGCGTGTGGACGGCGCGCTCAAGGAGTGGAAGGGCGCGCGCTTCAACGAGCTGGGCAGCGGTGACGACGCCAGCTTGCGCTTCTCGCTCGCCATCGCCGATGGCGGTCTGTACATCGCCGCCGAGCTGCGCGACGACACGCTGGTCACCGGCGACAAGGGCGACGCACTCGTGCTGACCATCGAGATGCCCGACGGCGACACGCTCGTCGACAGCGAGCTTTGGTTGCTCCCTGGGGAGGCGGGCAAGAGCAAAGCGCGCGCGCTGCTCGCGGTAGACGGGCACGCCCCCAAGGTCGAGCCCAGCGTGCAGGTGGTCGAGGGTCCGCGCGACAGCGGGCCCGGCTACGTGATCGAGGCCTTCATGCCCTGGAAGCTGGTGCGCGGCGCGGAGATCTGGGAGCAGGGTCGCGGCAGCCTGCGTTTCGTCGACGTGGATGGCGGCAGCGATCGCACCACCATCGCCACGGCGCTGGGCAGCCGCGGGACGTTGCCGCGCTTCGTGCTGGGCGAGGGCAACCAAGACCTGCTCGGCAGCTTCGTCAAAGACAACAACTTGATCGGCGTGACGCCGCGCTACGACTTGCGCGCGAACGTGGCGGGCGACGCGAGGCCCGAGCGCGTGGTGATCATCGATCGTTACGTCGCCGTGTACGGACCCGGCTACAAGGAGGGCAAGACGTACAACTACTTTGCGCTGCCCTACGGCGTGGGCGGTGCGCTGGTAGACGCGGTGCTGGTGGACGTCACCAACGACGGCCGCGCCGAGCTCGCGACCCGCGTGCGTCAGCAAAACCAGCTCGGCAAACGCGAGCTGTGGTTTCTGTTGGCGCTCGACGAGAGCAGCATGCGTCCGCTGTTCAGCGTCGAGCTCAAGAAGGAGCTCAAGGGTGGCTTCATCGAGAGTGTGCTGACGCTCGCACCGGTGCAGAAGGGCAAGCCTCGCCGCATCGACATCAAGGTGGGGCGCGCCGTCGGACTCGACGCCAACACGTACCGCGAGGCGCCGGCCACCGACGCAGAGCCGATCCTGTTGCCCTGGGGCGCGGTCGCACAGCAGAGCTACGCCTTCGATGGAGAGAAGATTGTGCGGGTCGACGAGCAGCGTCGTCCGGTTGCACTCGCGGTGCCCACCAGCGCACCCAAGGTCGTCGAGCGCGAGCTCACTCCCGCGCTGGTGGCCGACGGCGACGTGCTCTCGATGTTTCGCAGGCAGGCCAAGCTTCCACGCGACGCCAAGCCAACACAAACGCTGCGCGCCAACGTGCTCGCGGGCAGCGCACCCGAGCAGATCGACGTATTCGGAGGCACGCTGGTGTTCACGGGCCCAGACATCGGCGGCGGCAAGGGCTACCTCGCGTACGCTGCGCCCGTTCGCGACGCACTCGACCTGCTGCTCGTGTACCCGGCCGACATGACCGGGGACGGCGTTCAGGAGCTGGTGCTGCGCGTGCGGCAAGCATTGGAGGGCGCCGAGAACGTCACGCGCGATCTGCTCCTCGTGCTGCGTGGAGATGCGCAGAACAAGATCGCACGCTTGTTGGTGGTGGAGGTCGCACGGCGACAGCGTCCGATGGGCACCTCGGCCGCCGAACGCGCCGAGCGCAACATCTCCAACAACGTGCTGGTCGACCTGGACGGGCTGACCATCTCTCCCGGCACCGCGCGCGGATGGACCGAGGAGACCTACCCATTCACGCCCGATGCGATCCCAGGCAGTGAGCGTCTGCTCCTGCCGTGGCGCGACAAGCCGGTGACGTACCGTTGGTCAGGAACCGCGTTCGTCGCTCAGTAAGTGACCCAGCGCGGACGGCGTCTCGCGAGAGTCGCGCAGCCTGCGACAGTCAGTGTTGTTGCGAGGTCGCCGTGGCCGAACCTACTCGCGACAAGAGAAGCGCAGCGCCACCGCGTCGACACCCGGCTTACTTGGTGCGGCGCGATCGGCCGCCATGAGCAGCCACGCTCCATCGACGCACACTCCGCTGGCGAGCACGAAGTCGCGCCCCGTGGCGTAAAACTGATGGCCGGCGCCGATGGACGCGAGCTCTCCGTCGAGCGCGTTGATGCCGACGAAACGCTCGCCGCCGTACTCGCGCGGCAAGAGCGCCGTGGTGAGCGCCCCACAGCCGTACACGCTGGGCTCTCCCTCGGCATTGGCGCGACCTATCGCGTGCGGCGTGCCCGAGGGCTTGCCGCGTGCGTCGAGCCGCAGCACGTACAGCTCGCTGCGGTCGCCGTTGCGCAGTCGATCGCGATCGCGGTAGCTGAGCACCAAGCCGCGCGCGTCGGAGGTGAGCTTGGGCGTGGGCGACGCAGCGCGCACGTGCGTCAGCTGCGTCGCGGGCGCCTGATCGCGCGACACCATCACGGTGCTCTCGGCCTTGCCCTCGGCATTGAGCGCGAGCTCGCTGAACGCGACGTACAAATGCCC
>JBEGTL010000586.1:0-5280 GCA_041179425.1 Pseudomonadota bacterium
TTCGTCATCGGCGTGCCTTCCCTGCTCCTGTGAGAGCAGTTGTTGGTGTGATTACCCGGAAGGTACGCCACTTTTTCAGATCACGCCGATCCACACCTTTTGGTCATATCTCGGCGGACGTCGCACTGACGAATGTGGGCGACCATTTCGCTCTCTACGCTAGCTATCAGGCCATACCTCGCTGACGAACGGACGAGCGCACTCGGACGGCAGCGTACTGGGTCAATCCAAAGGGATGCGCACACAGCTCGCGGCGCAGGAGCAGAGATGCCCGAGCACCGGGGCAGCCCTCTAGTTGCTTTCCCTAGCTGCGCCGCGCGCTGGCTCGCGCTTGGATACGCAGCCAGCGCTGCCCCCAGCGCCCCGTGAGTAGCAACAGGATGAGTACCGGCACGAGGTGTGTCGCGAACACATGAGCAGGGTCGGTACGAAAGCAGGCGAACGAGACCGCGGCAGTTGCCAATGCGCCGGCTGTGGCCCCCACTGCCTCACCAGTGCTTCGGGGGTCGACAGGGTCGACCCCTCGTAGCCACAAGACTCCCAGAGCAGACAGGCCGACCCCAAGCACGCTCGTCGTTCGCAAACACGGAAGGTGCGCAGCCCACTGCAGCGCGGGCATGCCGAAGGTAGAGGGCGCAAGGATATTGGAGAGCGCGGTACCGCAAACCAACGCAGCGAGCGCCCAGCGCGCGCGCTTCCTGAGCGCGGCCCGACTTGGGCCAAGCGGGCTCTCTGCAAACTCTGACAGCACCTTCAACATCGCGGAGTTCACACAGACGAAAACGGACAGGAGTGTCAGGCAGTAGACTAGGGGCCGCGCGCGGATGGCGGACAGCCCGTGCGACCCCGACACGGCGACCACCGCAGCGGCGGCAAGTGAACCGAACACCACCTGTCGCACCCGCGCGTGAGATCGCATGCGGGACGGTCTTCCCAGAGCGTCCGCGAGCACGTCGCGCTTCACCCTTTCGAGAAGCTCACTCGTGGATGGATCCGGACTCATTCGACCCTCGTTGACGAAAAGTATCTCAACAAGCGCTCGCGCAGCGATTGAGAGGCACGATGAGCGCGCACCTTCATGGTCGCGATCTCCACGCCCGTGACCTCGGCCGCCTCCGCATGTGTCAGACCTTCGAGTCTTACTAGAATAAATGCCTCCCTCAACACTGGAGAGAGACTCACCAGCTCTGCCTCCAACGCAGCGCCGAGCTGCTCGGCGCCCGCGAGCGCGAGCGGATCCGATGCCGCCGGATCGGCGGCACCCGGGTCGAGCACGTCCGTCGCTCGCCTGGCTTCGCGGCGCAATGCGTCGATGGATAACGTTCGCGCGATCGCGTACGCCCACGGTTCTACCCGCGCCCCCACGGCGAAGCGCGAGCGGTGTAGATGCATTTGGAGGAATGTCTGTTGCAGGACGTCCTCCACAGTCTCGACCTTTCCCAAGCGCCGACGCAGGTACGCACAGAGGCGCGGCGCAAGCGCGTCGTAGACCTCCGAAAATGCCCGGTCGTCTCCTTGTGCGTAGCGGGCCATAGCCGCACTGGCCGCACCGCTTGCGAGGTCCACCATGGGTCGCACACTAGCAGCGATTCCAAGTTCGCGGGCGGCGCAGCACAGCTCGTGACTCGTGCCAGGCACACTTCTCTCTCCTCGCGCGCCGCGCGCTCGGCGAACTCGACAAGCCGCTCAGAGGGAGGGAATGCGTCGCACGTAGTCGCGGCTCTTGGCGTGACAATCGGCGCAGAACTGGACCGCCGGTGCGCTGCCGAGTCCGCTTGGACCCGAGCCATCGACGTGGAAGTACCAGCCCTCAGGCCCACTGCCTGCGAGCTTGCGAACGTCGATGTAGCGCCTCGTGATCGCACCTTGTGGGTTGACGACCAACTTGACCGCCGCGGCGCCCACAGGAAACGGACCTGTCCCAGCGCGGGCCGCCCATAACGCGTCGTTCACACAGATGATGTTTTGACCGTGCGGAGAGTCGGGCAGCGGCGCCTGCGCGGTACGATCGCAATGCCATGCCTGGTACCTCTTGGCATCGAGCCAGGCCGTCCACATCGTCATGTCGCTCGGCAACTCGACAGCCAGCGGCGACGGGCAGCCAGCGTCGGACGGCCCTGGACAGCCCGCGTCGGACGGCCCTGGACAGCCCGCGTCGGACGGCCCTGGACAGCCCGCATCGGACGGCCCTGGACGGCCCGCGTCGGACGGCCCTGGACAGCCCGCATCGGACGGCCCTGGACAGCCCGCATCGGACGGCCCTGGACAGCCCGCATCGGCCAGCACGTTGTCGCTTCCACCATCCTTTTGACCGTCGTCATCGCCACCGCAGCTTGTCGCGAGCAAACTCATGCCCACTGCCGCCACCTCGAACACAGACTTCCAACTCTGCTTAGCCATGCACGACCTCCTCAACCTCGGCGACAAACGCACCGAAAGACAACTCGCGGAGCCGCGTCAGTGCGCCGCGCCGCACGCAGCTAGTTCGACCGCGAACTGCCGGCGCACCTCTTCATGGAGAAACGCTGCCAAGGCGCGGCGAGACTCGCAGAGCTTGAGCGCGCGCGGGTCCCCCGCCTTCAGCGCGACTGCGACGTCGAGCCGCGCACGCGGGACTGCGCCGTCTGCACACGCAAGGTGCTGGAAGCCGCGATTCGTCCGCGCAACGGACCCGTCGCGGCACTGGTATCGAATGCCCGCCCGAGTCCGATTGCGATCGTGCGGGCGGTAGGTCTCCACCACGGACTCGTCCGTAAGTGTGGCCAACAATGAGTAGAGCCCGCTCGCGTCGGTCGGTCTGCGTGGTCCCACGTACCCACCACGATCGTGCTCGACGGCGTTGATCTGGTGACACCCGCGGCAGTCCAACAGCCGTTGATACCGCTCGACCGTGCGGGCACGCGTCAGCCCATCCCCGACCACTCCAGCCCCATGCTCCATGGCGTGGCGCATTGCCGAGCGCGCTTGGGCCTCGCTCGCCAGATCCTGCCGCGGCCAACTGACCCCAATCAACGGTGCGCCCGGACCCGTGTGAAGCGCACGGTAAGCTCGGAACACCTCGCCGCCGTTGTCGTCGAACGAAGTTCCCCGCACATCGATGACGCGAAAGGTTCCCCCTACTCGCCGTAGCTCGACGCGATCGATCATCGTCCCGGGAGGTACGCGAAGCGACCCACGATCGTGCGAATCGGTGAGCCGGATTCGGTCGGTGGGAGGGAACGTCGCGAAGACGCGAGTCAGATCGTCACCCGATTCCGGAGTGGCGATTGCCGGTGTCAGCTCTATCCAGCCCTGCCAGTGTCGGTCGCCTTGCGGCAAGACGTGGGTACCGACAGGCGCACGTCCCGCATGCGCATCGGTCTGCGACGCCACGCCAACGCAAAAGGCGCCCGCGAGGAGCAACCCCACACGCATGGGTCGAGATGCGCGCAGCATTTCGGCGAAAAACATGCCTCTCATCCGAACGCCGAAGGAAATGGTTACATCTGCGCCGGCATTCTTGCCGGAACACGGCTCCGACCCGCAGAAAGGCGGGCCGTACGCGTTTCGAGCCGATCTCTCGTAACCTTTTGCTCACGGTGAGCGGACAACGAGCGTGCAAGCTCGAGCCAGCGATATCTGTGTCGGCATCGGCGCGCGCCGAGTCCACTTCGAGAGCTTGATCGCGACCTCGCGACAGGTCGATTTCCTACAAATCGTTCCCGAAGTCTTCCTGGGAGTAGGCGGGCGCACACGCCGCAGCTTGGACGCGCTGCACGAGCGCTTCGCGTTGCTGCCTCATGGTGTGTCGCTATCCGTGGGAGGCCCTGACCCTCTAGATTCGCGCAGGCTCGCCGACCTTGCTGCACTGTGCGCGCAGCTCCAAGCGCCGTACTACAGTGATCACCTCTGCCTGTCGTCGGTCGGCGGTATCGAGACCTTCGACCTCATCCCACTGCCGTTCAACTACGAGGCCGCATGCCATGCAGCCACACGAGTGCAACGAGCCCGCGCCGAGCTCGGCCTCCCGATCGCGCTCGAGAACATTGTCTACTACGCGACGATGCCGGACTCGAGCTGGGACGAGGGGCGCTTCCTGAGCGCCGTGCTGGACGAATGCAACGCTGGACTTCTCTTGGATGTCAGCAACGTCCTGGTGAATGCGCGAAACCAAGGCTTGAGCGCGCCTGACATGCTTGCTGCCCTGCCGCTGGACCGGACCGTCGAGATTCACCTTGCGGGCCATCGCTTCGTGCCCTCGTTGGGGCTCGTCGTCGACGACCACGCCTCGCTCGTCTCGCAGGCATCGATCGACCTCTACGAGCACGCATTGCGCTCTATAGGCCGTCCCGTACGCACCCTCATCGAGTGGGACCAAGCGCTGCCGGATCTAGATGTCCTGCTCGACCAGGCTGATCGCGTACGCTCGCTGCAGGCGCGAATCTTTGCCCCAAACGTGACGGCGCCGGAAGGGGCACGAAGCTGATGGAGAAGTACTTTGCAGTGGTGCGTGGCCTCATGAGGCCTGGAGCACCGAGCCCCCGCGCACCGATGAAAGGTCGCGTGCAGCGGCGCGACCGGATCGAAGTGTACGCGACCCTGATTCGGCTTCAGCATCGTCAGGCACTCGCGCAGATGTTCAGGCCTATCGAGAAGCGCCTGGGAACCTCGCGCTTCGACCGCGAAGTAGCTGCACTGCGCGCTACGTGCCCGCCGCGAGATCCCAACCCTGCACGCTGGGCGGGGGCGTTCGCGGCTCTCCTTTCCGAGCGACCCGACATCGAGCTGCAAACCAAGGAACTCTGCTCTTACCTGGCACTGCGGATCGAGGTCGAGCTATTCGAGGACCGCCCTTGGCACCAAGGACTCCGCCCAGGCGCTGTCCTACAGGCATTCACCACGGATCCTCGAACCCACGACCGCATCGTCAGCCGAACGGCACCCGTCGTGCTCGCGCTGTATCGCGACGACGGGGACACCGTCTGCGTTGCCTCGATCACCGTCGAGGCGGTCGCAGCATGGGGTGTCGCCACGGGCGAGACCGACGTTGAGCGACTGCGCGACGCTGGGGTGAACATGGCGGCGGTCGAGCGCGGAGAATCCGATCTACGCGCGCTGGGCCTCCTGCGAGCGCGCTGATCTTACGCGCTCCACCGAGCCGGTCGAGGCCGTCGGAGTCCACAGGGGCGTCTAAGTTCGGGCACGTGTCCGGACACGGCCCAGGCACCGATGTGTTGGAGTATTACTGCCGATGCAGAGCTCTGCGCAGCGTGACATCCTGGGGCTTGCGCGTTCGTCCGG
>JBEGTL010000587.1:0-5272 GCA_041179425.1 Pseudomonadota bacterium
GTTCGTGTTGCTGCGCCTGCTCGGCTTCGTCTACGCAGCCGCGTTCGTGTCCTTGCTCTGGCAGGTGCTGCCCCTGATCGGCGAGCACGGGCTGACCCCCGCCGCCGTTTACTGCGAGCGCGTGTTGGCGGCGACGGGCTCGCTAGGCGACGCGCTGCTCGCCACACCGACCTTGTTTCTGTGGCTGCCCCCCACGGACGCCGCGCTGGTGGCGCTGGTGTGGAAGCTGCTGCACGCAGACCCTGGGTTGCGGCGGCTGTTTGCCCACGATCCATTCGGTGACGAGCCCCGCAGTTCATCCGGATCATGCGCTACCGCTATCAGTTTGCACCTGCTGACTCCGGTGCCACCTGGACACGTCAGCCCGAGGGCTACTGGCTGCCTCCGCTGCCCGCCGACGACTTCTTACGCGACGCCATCCATCAGCTCGGCTACGCAGAGTAAGGTCGTAGCCCGGACGCACCCGCTTGAGCGCAGATTCGTAGTGCCGCCAAGCACCCACGGAAGCCAGCTGTGGCCGATCACACGGTCGGTGCCGATATGGTTGAGAGGTGCTGCGTCAGGACAATCTTTCGCACCCTGGTGATGTTGTGGACCCCCGACACTACGAGCGAGTGTCGCGAGGTTCGATCGAATAGGAGTCTTCATGAGAGCGGGTCAGCTTCCTTCGTTTCTTCGCACGCACGCGGAGAGACCGCGCGTGTCGTCACCAATGCTCACCGCCGCAGCGCTTTCGTTGGCTTTGAGCGCAATCGGCTGCGCACCGGAGGCGCCCGACCCGACCAAGGTCAAGCCCGTGGCGGCCGGAGATGCTGGGGTCGCTAGCGGAGGCGGCAGCGCCACGGCCACCGACGGCGGTGGCGCATCGGGGAGCGTCGATCTGACGGTCGCGGAGGGTAAGATCCAGGGCAAGCTCAGTGGTAAGACCCGTGAGTTCCTGGGCATCCCGTACGCACAGCCGCCGCTCGGCGAGCTGCGCTTCGCGCCGCCCAAGCCGGTCAAGCCCTGGACCAAGACGTTGACCGCGACCGAGTATGGGGCGTCTTGCCCGCAGGGCGCGGGTGGTCTGTCGGCGATGAACGAAAAGTCCGAAGACTGCCTGACCCTCAATGTGTTCGCCCCCACCGGAGCCAAGAAGCTCCCGGTCATGTTCTGGATCCACGGCGGCGCGTTCATCGCGGGCGGCAGCTCTCAGTACGACGGCACACGCCTGGCTGCAGAAGGTCCAGTCGTCGTCGTGACCGTCAACTACCGCCTCGGGGCGCTCGGCTTTCTTTCGCACCCTGCACTCGACGAAGAACGCGCCGACGCGCCGTCGGGCAACGACGGCTTGCGTGACCAGCAGCTCGCGCTGGCTTGGGTGAAGAAAAACATCGCGGCGTTCGGCGGCGATCCCGACAACGTGACGGTGATGGGTGAGTCTGCAGGCGGCGCGAGCGCGTGCCTACAGATCGTGTCTCCCAAGGCCAAGGGCCTCGCCAAGCGCTTCATTGTCGAGAGCGGGTCGTGTGCGGGCGGTCTGCCGCTCTACACCAAACAGAAGGCCAACGCGACGGGCGAAGCGCTGTCTGCCGCGTTGTGCGCCGACGAGGCCGATGCGCTGGCCTGCCTGCGCGAAAAAGACCCGACCGACGTCATCAACTGGGGTGCCGACGTGGGTCTGTTCGGCGCAGGTTGGGGGCCGGTCGCGGACGCGGGCGACGACGTGCTGCCCGACAAGCCGCTCAACCTGATCGCCGCGGGCAAGTTCAACAAGGGCGAGGTGCTGCTCGGCACCAACAAGAACGAGTGGGCTCTGTTCGTCAGGCTCGCCACGACCACGCCCGCGATCACCACGGTCGCCGCGCTCAACGCGGCCATTGAAAAACAGTTCGGCGCGACCGGCGCGACATTCATCGAGCAGCACTACGCTGCCACCGATGCGACGGCGGCCGACCTCTGGGTGCAGCTGATGACCGATGCAGCTTTCCGCTGCCCGGCGCGCCAGCTCTCGCGCGCGCTCACCGACGCCGGCAGCAAGGTCTTCTTGTACAGCTTCGAAGAGGGCCCGGCCATGCACGCCTTCGAGATCCCGTACGTCTTCGGCAACCCCAACGCCCTGCTGGCCGCGGCCACGCTGGTCGAGGGGACCCGCAAGGCGGTCCAGGGCTACTGGCGCCAGTTTGCCAAGGCGGGAGATCCCAACGTCAGCGGGCTGCCCGAGTGGCCGGCCTACGATACCGAGGGAGACCAGCACCTGACCCTGGTGGCAGAGCCAGAGGTAGGAAGCGGACTCAGTACTGCAGACTGCGACTTTTGGGACATGCTGAGCAAGTTCGCCCCTTAGTCTGTGGTCGTAGGCGAAGACGCTGCGCTGGCCTAAAACGTCCGATCCGCGTCCTTGCGCCATGACCCGACGAGGCAGAGAATCCCTCTATGCCTCGCCGCATCGTGCTCGTCGGTTTCGATCAGGCCCAACCCCTCGACGTGGTCGGTCCGTTCGAAGTCTTTGCGAGCGCCAACTTTGCACGACGCCACGCAGGGGCCAAAGAGGCTCCATACCAGCTCTCGTTGGTGAGCCCGGGTGGCGCTCCTGTGCGCGGAGAGAGCGGGCTCGGGCTCGCGGTCGACGGCAGCCTCGAGCGTGTCAGTGCCGCTCCGCGCGCACGCGTCGACACGTTGCTCGTGTGCGGCGGTCGCGGAGCGCGGCTCAGTGCGAACGACCCCAAGATCGTCGAGAGTGTGGCGCGCGCGGCCCGGGGTGCGCGTAGGGTCGCTTCGGTGTGCACGGGGGCCTTCGTGCTGGCGGCGGCAGGTTTGCTCGACGACAAGCGCGCTACGACGCACTGGGCGTCGTGCGACCGCCTCGCGAGACTGTACCCTCGAGTCCAGGTGGAGACTGCGCCCATCTACGTGCGCGATGGTCGGGTGTGGACCTCGGCAGGCGTGACTGCCGGCATCGATCTCGCGCTGGCCATGGTCGAAGAAGATCTCGGTCGCGAGCTCGCTTCTCTCGTCGCGCGTCACTTGGTGGTGTTCGTGCGACGCGCCGGCGGACAAGCACAGTTCAGCGCGCAGCTCTCGCTGCAGAGCGCCGACAGCGAGCCGTTGCGCGACCTCTTGGCGTTCATCGTCGAACACCCGTGCGCCCAGCTAGACGTGCCCGCACTCGCGGCGCGCGTGCACCTCAGTATTCGTCACTTCACGCGGCAGTTTCGCGAGCAGACGGGCAGCTCGCCGGCCGCCTACGTGGAGCGTGTGCGTGTGGAGACGGCGCGGCGTCTGCTCGAGACGAGCGTACGCAGCATCGAGCAGGTCGCCGAGGCGTCGGGGTTCGGTACGCCCGAGTCGCTGCGCCGCGCGTTTGCTCGCTGTGTCGAGCTCAGTCCTCGCGAGTACCGGGCCCGCTTCGGAGCTCACTGATCCCGACCCTGCGCTGATCGCGGTTATCGGGTCGTCTACATCGTCGCGGGTGGCCTGAGAGCGCTCCGAGCGGAGAACGATGCGTCGTGTTCGCGACGCAGAAAGGACAGCTATGCAGATCGACTTCTTGTTGTTCGACGAGATCACGGCGCTCGATGCCGTGGGGCCCTACGAAGTACTCACGCGCCTTCCCGGCGCGCGCGTGCGTTTCGTGGGCCAACGTCTTGGGCGTGTTGCGAGTGATGCAGGCCTCGGCATGCATGTCGATGCCACGCTCGACGAAGTGCGCGCCACTGACCTGTTGCTGGTGCCGGGTGGTTTCGGCGCGCGCAAGCTGCAGAGCGACGAGCGCGTCCTCAGCTGGTTGCGGGCTATCGACGCCACGACCAAGCTGACCACGTCGGTGTGCACGGGCTCGCTCTTGCTCGGCGCCGCGGGCCTCCTGCGCGGAAGACGCGCGACCTCGCACTGGGCCTTCTTCGACGCGCTCGCCGCGCACGGCGCAACACCGGTGAGCGAGCGCTACGTGGAAGACGGGAAGTACCGAACGGCCGCGGGTGTATCGGCGGGCATCGATCTGGCGCTGAGTCTCGCACTCGAGCTACACGGCAAAGACGTCGCGCAAGCGATCCAGCTGTCCATCGAGTACGACCCGGCACCGCCGCTCGATGCGGGCAATGCACAACGTGTCGACCCTGCGCTGCGTGAGCGGATGTTCAAGATCGCGCACCGTCGCGATGGCGAGCTCACGGCTCGTTGAGCTGCCGCGCGTGTGGCGACGATAACAGGAGCGCTCGCGCGACGTCGCGGTACATCACGAGGATGGCTCGCTTGATGATCGCAACCGTCGCATCCACCGGGCACGTCACGCCCATGCTCCCCATCGCGCGTGCGTTGGTACGGCGTGGCCACGACGTGCGCTGGACGAGCGGCGAAAAACACCGCGCGCGCATCACTGCCACACTCGCTCTACTTGGCGGACGAAGGGGTGAGTGAGTCGATCAAGCCATCGAATGCGGACCGCGCCTGCTCGAGCTCTGCGCGTGGGCCGGTGAGCTTGAAGAAGACCGAGCCTTGTGGCCCCTTTGCAATCGCGCCGAGCAGCATTGCGTCGGGTTGTGCCGTCGGCTGGGGAGCGCCGGGCATGCCCATGCCGCCGGCGAACATGCCGGTGGCTTCGACCAGGGACACGTCGATGCTCTTGACCTTGCGCTCGCTGCGTTTGGCTTTGGTCTCGCTGCCGTCGGCCTGCGTGAACTGACCGACCCAGCGAGTCATGTTGGCCTCGACGGTGCCGCCCTGGTCTGCGCCGAAGTAGAAGACGCCGAGCTCTGCGAGTGGCGCGCTCTTGAGGCCGTACTCGGCGACACGCATCTGGCTCTTGGGCGCACGCCTCAAGAAGGCTTCGGGCGCGGTCCAGGTGAGTCCTCCGGCTTGTGGGGGCTCCGTGGGTACCGGCGCGGCTGCTGGCGCTGGCTGTGCAGGCAGCTCTGCTGCTGGCTTCTCGAGTGCTGCTGGCGCTGCGGGAGCCGGCTTCTCCGGGGGCTGCTGCTTCTCACAGGCAACGACCATCACAGCGAGCAGGGCTAGGGACAGGTGGTTACGCATGCTTCCCGATGTAGCAGCTGGTTTCTGGATCGCTCGTTTCTGTCTTTCTGTCTCTCTAGGGCTGATGGCTGTGGACATGGGGTCGTCGTTCGCGGTGTGTTGCCTTGTGGCTGTGGACATGGGGCGGACTGCTGCTGGTCTTGCTCGGTGGCGGCGTCTCACGTTGTGGCCGGCCGCCTGCGGGATTGGCGAGAAGTGCTAGGTCGCGTTGGGGGGGAAAAGACTGAAGCAGTCTTTGCGCGCCCAACGCGCCGCCTCGCCC
>JBEGTL010000588.1:0-5258 GCA_041179425.1 Pseudomonadota bacterium
TCTCGTCGCCGGTCTGCAGGGAGTGGGTCCGCGTGCCGACGATCAGCTCGTCGTTGAGCCGCGTCCCGTTGGTGGAGCCGGCGTCGCGCAGCGTGTAGTGCTCGCCGGAAAGCTCGATGGTGGCGTGCGTCTCGCTGACTGCGAGGCCCGGCAAGCGGACGTCGGCGCCCGGACTACGTCCAATCGCGACGCGCGCCTGCTCGAACTCGAACTCGATCTGTCCGGCCTCACCCGACGCGCTCTTGGGGTGGCGCACCACGAGCCTCAAGGCCATCCCTGAAACTGCTCATGCAACGAGCGCCGGTCAAGAAAGCCGTTTGCCGGTGTTACACGGACGAAAAGTGGACAGAGGGAGGGGTCTCCGCGAAACACTGGTCTCCCGCGTCTGAGGCGCGGCTTCGCGCGCGAGCGAAGGAAGCGAGTAGTGCGCGGAGTCGCCCGCGTGCGAAGGTCGAAGCCGCGGTGCTTCCGCGCGCGAGCGAAGTGAAGAAAAACGCGCGGGCGCGCGCGTGAGGATGTACATGCAACATTCAGCGCATAACGGCAGCGTCAAGCGAGAGGAGCGCGTCCCACTTGCGGCGCTGGTAGAGCTTCGAGGCGTCGAGGTTCGCGACGACGAGAGCGAGCCGCCGGTCGAAGCAGACGGCCTCAACGTGAGCATCGGCGGCATCGCCATGCGCGCATCGCAGGCGCCTCGGCTCGGTCAGCTCGTCACGTGCCGCTTCAGCTGTCCTCCTACCGGTGAGCTGGTGCGCGCGCAGGGGCAGGTGGTGTGGTCCGAGCAGACCACGCCCGAGGGCGGCGCTTTTGGTCTGCGCTTCGTCGAGCTCGACACCAAAAGTGCGACGGCGCTGCGACGCCTGGTCAGCCCCGGGGCCGTCAGCGAGCCCAAGGCCGACAAGCCGCGTCGGGCCGTGCTCTCCATCGATGGTCTCGGCATGTCCATCGACGCCGGCCTCAAGCTGGCTGACGACTCGCGGCTCGTGCTCGAGCACAAGCTCAGCTTCCTGCAGCTGGGTCGCAGCGTCGAAGTGACCGTACCAGGGCGCGGCAAGGAGCGTGGGCGCATCGCGTCGGTCGAGCTGCGCCAGAGCCAGTACGATGCGCCGACGCTCGTGTACGGTGTGTTGCTCGACGGCGCGCCTGGCCGCGAGGTCGAGGCCACCGAGCCCGGCACGGCAGCTCTGTTCACTGCGACCGACTCGTCATCGCTCGCGCCGTTGCAGGCGCGCTTCGACGCTGCAGTCGCACGTTCGGAGGCGCGCCTCGACGACGGAGGAGAGGCGCGCTCGGTCGAGCCGGCCGGAGGCGAGCAGCAGGCCGCGAAATCGGACGAGACCGAGTACGACATCGACGAGAGCGCCCTGCTTGCCGACGCACTCGAGAATGCCCTCGGGCCCGACGTGGCCGGCACTGATTCTCCGAGTGCCCGCTTCGACATGCACGACGAGATCGACCGGTTCTCGGAGCTCCCGAGCGACGTCATGGACGACGAGCTCTCGCACGAGCCGAGCTCCTACTACTACTCGCGCGTGGTCGCGCCCGCGGTGCGCGAGAAAGAGCGTTCGTCGCGCATCCCGCCGCCTGGAGTCGTCACCTCGGAGACGGTCGCCGCGGCCGCAGACGAGACGCCACCTGCAGCAGGCGAGCTCAACAGCGTCGACACCCACCCGGGTATCGGGCCGGCAGCGGCTCTGTTTGCGCCT
Organism: Pseudomonadota bacterium; assembly: GCA_041179425.1. Taxonomy (GTDB): domain Bacteria; phylum Myxococcota_A; class Polyangia; order Polyangiales; family DASUME01; genus DASUME01. The sequence continues at coordinate 1,707 of JBEGTL010000588.1, forward strand.
GTCCAGCCCGTCGGCGGCAACACTCGCGCGGACGTGCCTACCGCTCTGTCGGCCTCGGCTGCGGCGGCTCCGCTCGCGTCGGCCGCGTCTTCGCGGTCGCCTGTTCCCAAGCTGAGCTCGGCTTCGGCCTCTTCGTCGGTGCGCACGCTGCAGGCGAACTACACGCTGCCGCCACCCGCGGCGTCTGCCGTGGCGGCTCGCCGGCCCACCCGCAACACGCGCCTCGAGCTGGCCGAGGCCGCGCTCGCGCATGGCGAGGCAGGCTCGAGCACCGACATCGACGGACGCACTGCGTTTCACGAAGATCTCGGTCCCGACGACGACGAGGGTGAGGTCGCGCAGGTGGCCTCGTCTCCTGCTCGGTACGTTCCGCGCGCGAACCCAAATCGTCGCGCCAACATGAGCATCGAAGACAACGTCTACGATCGCGACGACGACTTCTACGACCAGGACGACGAGCTCGAGCAGGGCCTACACGCCGCCGAGGCGAGCGCCTCCGACGAGGACGACGACGCCCCGCTGGAGCTCCAGCCCACGCCCGGCGAGTCCGACGCCGCCGTCGGGCTACCCGCGCTGCAGGTCAGGACGCTGCCCGCGCACCTGCGCTCGTTGTTCAGCGTTCCGGTCGCGCGTTTCCACAAGCTGCGCTTGCGCATCGAACCTGCGCTGCGTCAGCAGACCGAGTTCCTCGACTTGCCCGAGGCTCGCAGCCGCTTGCTGCTGCACCTCGCTCGCGGCCGGGCTGCCGTGTTGCGAGGCTGGTCGGGGATTCGTAAGTCCACCGCGACGGTCCGCTCACGAAAGTCGCGGCCCATGCGCCTGCAGCGCGCGACGCTGCCAGGCGTGGGTGTGCCCGTCGAGGTCGAGGCGCCGCGTCCACCGCAGACCGCGCGTATCGCAGCGTTGGCACTGGCACTGGTAGGCGTCGGGCTCGGTGTGTACGCGCTGGCGCCACGCAGCGGTGCCGACCGCATTCGGATCCCCGAGCGGGTCGAGGCCGTGGCCACGGTCGCTGAGCCGACCATCGAGCTGCACGACGAGGGCGACCCACTCGACGAGCCCGTCGTCACACCCGCACCCAAACCCCGCAACAAGCGCGGCAAGGCACGCGAAGTCACGCCACCTGTCGGGCTCGATGAAGCGGCGGCCGTCGCTGCGCCGGTGGCTCCGACGGGGTCCGTGGTGTCGGCACCGTTCGGCGAGGCCGACGTACCCAACGGCCGCGTGTTCACCCTGCGCATGAACGGAGCGGTGGAGCAGGTAGAGGGCGAGGCCCGCGAGAACGGCTTCACGGTGCGCGTTCCCGGCCGGCTCGCGCTCGATCGAGCCAGCCCCATCGCCACTTCGCACAGCGCGGTCTCGCGAGCGATGATCCTCAACCGCGGCGGCTACGCCGAGCTCACCGTCGACTTCTTGCCGGGCTTGTCGCCGCGCTACCAGGTACGCGGCAGGGACAACACTCTCGAAGTCACGCTCGAGCGCCTCTAGTCCCCGAGCGCCGTATAGAACGTGCTGCCCTGGCGGTGCAACTTGAGCAGTGCGCCGCCTTTGGTCATCGCGTCGAGGGCCTGCTTCTCGCTGGCCACGGGCTTCTTGTTGATCTCCTCGATGACGTCGCCGCGCAGCAGGCCCGCTTGTTCTGCCGGCGAGCCGGACGCTACGTCGGCCACCACGACGCCACCCTGGCCGGTGTAGTTGAGTCGGCGCGCGATCTCGGGCGTGACCTGCGCCAGCTCGACACCGCTGGTGTTGAGGGGCTTGTTGGCGTTGCGCGGCTTGCCGCTCGCGGGGCCCGCGTGGGCCTCGCGCTGGTCAGGACGTTCGGCAGTGGTGACGGCGAGCTTTTGTTGCTGGCCGTCGCGCAGCACGTTCACCGTGAGCTTCTCGCCCACCGGGAACAACAAGATGGCGCGTAGCAGGTCTTTGCCTTCTTTGATCTCGCGGCCCTGCACGTCGAGGATGATGTCCCCGGGGCGAAGGCCCGCCTTGGCCGACGGCCCGCCCTGCACGACCTCGTTGACCAGCGCGCCGCGGTTTCGTTGCACACCGAAGCTCGATGCGAGCTCGGGCGTGAGCTCCTGGTAGCTGACGCCGATCCAGGCGCGCGACACGTCGCCCTTCTGCAGCAGCTCGGAGCTCACCTTTTTGGAGAGGTTACTGGGGATGGCGAAGCCGATGCCGCTCGAGCCGATGATCATGGTGTTCACGCCGAGCACTTCGCCCTGCAAGTTCACCAGCGGCCCACCCGAGTTGCCGGGGTTGATGCTGGCGTCGGTCTGCAGGTAGTCCTCGATCTCGTTGGCGCCCAAGCTGCCGCGACCCTTGGCGCTGAGCACACCCGCGGTCACGGTGTAGTCGAGGCCGAACGGGGAGCCGATGGCGACCACCCACTGGCCGACCTGCGAGGCGTCCGAGTCGGCAAACTTGATGGGCACCAGGCCCTTGGCATCGATCTTCACCACCGCGAGGTCGGTCGCCGGGTCGACGCCGACCACCTTGCCGGTGAAGTGACGCCCGTCTTGCAGCGACACCTTGATGCGCTGCGCGTTCTCGACGACGTGGTTGTTGGTGAGGATGGCCCCGTCGGCCGTGAGCACCATGCCGGAGCCCGAGCCCTTTTGCACACCCGGCTCTTGCTGCTGCTGCATGCCGAACGGGAAACCGAACATGCCAGGTCCCATGCGCTGGGTGGGCTTCACCTCGACCTGGATGCTCACCACGCTCGGCGAGACGCGCTCGGCGATGTGGGAAAACGCGACGCCCAGCTGTTGGGCCGTGGCGATGGGTCCGTTGTCGGCGCTGCTCGGCGGAGCTGCGCCTACGGTGGAGGCGGCGAAGGGAGAAACAAGCGCGAGCCCCAGCGCGAGGGGTGCATACAGCCGCATCGAAGCGCGCCCATCGGCACGCGAGCGGACATTGGCTTGGTCGAAGCACGCCACGGGGCGTGCGAACGAATCGACGATCTTCATGGACTCACGAACGATCGACCCCGCCCGATCATTCCGTGTCGCCCGCACAACACTACGTGGTGGAAGGGCCGCTCAGTTGCGAACGACGCTACGCGCTGGGAACGTGAGCACGAAGGTCGTTCCGTGTCCGATCTCACTTTGCAGCGCGACCCGGCCGTTGTGCAGCTCGACGATGTTGCGCACGATCGACAGCCCGAGCCCGGTGCCGTGGCCCTCGCCCTTGGTCGAAAAAAACGGCTCGAACACGCGGGTCAGGTGGTCTGGCGAGATGCCGGAGCCGTTGTCGATGAGGCGGATCTCTACCTCGCCGGCTTCGTTTTCGCTGGCCTTGAGCTCCAGCTTGCCCGCGCCTTCGGGCATCGCGTGGCAGGCGTTGGTGATCAAGTTGACGAGCACCTGCTGCAGCTGCGCACTGACGCCCATCATCGGTGGCAAGCCCGGGTCGAGCGTGACCTGCACGTGCACACCGCGCTGCGTGATCAGGTGGTCGCAGTACTCGAGCGAGCTGGAGATCAGGTGGGGCACTGAGAGGATGCGCGGCTCTTCGGCGCGCGGCTTTGCGTACGCGAGCAACTCGCGCGAG
>JBEGTL010000589.1:0-5254 GCA_041179425.1 Pseudomonadota bacterium
CCCCACGCATCGTGCACAGCGCGCTCCTGAACGCAGCCAACGCGAAGCTCTGAGGAGCCGAGTGCGGGAAATCCGCACGCTCGGATCTGTGGGAGCCCCGCTGGGTAACCGGCGGGGCCACCCGACGTGCTGCGGGTAGGGTGTGGGGACGCAGTCATCTTTGTTTTTTTGCGAGAAGTGCCAGTGCGTGTTGGGCACGAAGAGGCTGATCGCAACTTCGCTAGCGCTCGTTGCGATCAGCCTCTTCGCACCCAACACGATGAGTCGCCAAAGCGAAGCCGCCGCAGATGGGTGGTTCCTGCAAGTGGCGCGGGTCCCTCCTGCGCTTGCAGTCTGGACTGTGCCCACTGGTCACGGCGATGGGCCGCGAGTCCGCGCTGGTCCGCGAGTCCGCGAGTCCGCGAGTCCGCGCTGGGCCGCGAGTCTGCGAGTTCGCGCTGGGCCGCTGGGCCGCGAGTCCGCGCTGGGCCGCGAGTCCGCGATCCGCATGGCAACGTTCGTGATGAACTGACAACGGGGCTTGTTTGACTGTTTGACTGTTGACTGGCTGAGGGAATTTGGGTTGCTGGGCTTGTCGGGTTTGTGGAACCGTCCCTAGGTCAGGGTTACCGTTGATGCTCACTCCGCTCTGCGACGGCGTTTGGTTTGAGTGCGGACCCGTCAGCTTTCTCGGGCTCCGTCTGACGGCAACGATGACGGTGCTGCGCATCGGTGATGGGACCTTACTCGTACACTCCCCGCTCCCTCTCACGGTCGAGCGAAAAACCGCGGTATCCAAGCTCGGTCATGTGGCTCACCTGTACGCTCCGAACACGTTCCACCACCAGTGGATGGGCGAGTGGATGGGTGCTTTCCCTGCGGCTTGCGTGCACGCTCCGGCGGCGCTTGCGGCAAAGCGCGCCGACCTGCGCATCGATCGTTTTCACGATCAGGTCGACGCGCAGGAGATCGATGGGGTCGACGAGATCCCAGTCCGCGGCTTTCGTCTCCGTGAGACGGTCCTCGTGCACCGCGCGAGCCGCACAGCGGTTCTGGCCGATCTCGTGCACAACATTGGCCGGCCCGATCACAAGTGGACCAAGCTCTACAGCAAGACCATGGGTTTCTACGACAGGGTCGCGCTCAGCCGCGTCGTGCGCTGGACAAGCTTCGACGACCGGGGCGCTGCGCGCGCGAGCGTGGACGCACTGCTCGACCATGCCTTCGACAGGCTCATCGTCGGCCACGGACAACCGATCGCCTGCGATGCGCGCGACGTACTTGCAGCGTCCACCGCATGGCTCCCCCAACGGCGTTCCCGAGCCTAGTGATTAGTGACCACTCGAATCGAAGCCCGGCGTGTCCGTAGTAGGGGGCGCCGACTGCTGGTAGCTCATCAGTTCGCCTCGCCACGCGCGAGATTGCGAGGGCCGGCGCCGCAGCATCGCCATGCAGGAGGGACCTGCGCCCCCTGCAGCCACCACCGATCTGCGGCGGCTTCGCCTTGGCGATTCATCGTGTTGGGTGCGAAGAGACTGATCGCAACGAGCGCTAGCGAAGTTGCGATCAGGCTCTTCGTGCCCAACACGCACTGGCACTTCTCGCAAAAAACAAAACATGACCGCGTCCCACACCCTATCCAGAGCACATCTTCGGCTCTCCCTCGCTGGGCAAGAGCAACACCGTGAGCTGTGGGAGGAGGAGTGCTCGGCGAAACGTGCGGTGGTGGGAAACCGAAGGTTTTTCTGCTGAGCGGAAAAATAAATCGCGCGAAGCGCGTCGACCCGCGAATGGGATGGGGGCCCCACCGCACGTTTCGCCGAGCACTCCTCCTCCCGCAGCGCCAAGGTCGAGACAGCCTCCGGACTAAGCAGCGACGTCACCATGGAGCGCCAAGGTAGAGACAGCCCGGACCACGCGAAACCGACAGCTAGTTACCGATCTTGAGGTCACCCTTCGCAGAACCACCAACACGGTTCGTGCGGGCAGCACCAGAGGACTCAACCACAGGAGGAGAAAGCTCCTGATCCGGCTCCAGAGGCCGAGCAGGCTCCACCAAGGGCGTGACCACAGGAGCAGGACCAGGGTTCACGTTACGCTCCACAGGCCGACGCTCGACCACTCGATCGGCAGGACGCTCGACAACGAGCGGACGACTGGCATCGGTCGCTGTAGGCGTGCGATCGAGAGAGTTCCCGAACACGTCGCCGAACTTGTACGTGAGTGACGCCATCGCCAAGAAGCCCGGACTCGTTCCGCCGATGAAGTTTGGGCCACCGGTCACGAAGCCGTTCGTCACGACCCCATCGAAGTAGAACGTCCCGCGCTGAAAGCCGAGGCCCGCGCTCCAGCGGAAGGCACCGTCGCCCACGCGCTCTTTCTCCGTGTCCGAAGCATCGCGCCGCAGCTCCCAGCTGTACTCCGCGCCCGTGCGCACGTAGAGCCAGTCGAGCACCTGGATCTCGGCGGCCATGTTGACCATCGGCACCGCGAGCCGCAGCCGGCTCACGTCGTCGTTGTCGATTGCGCTCTGCTCGTTCTTGCCGGCCCCGAGGCGCAGCCCGCCGTAGGCCGCGACCTTGGCGCGATCGAGGTGAATGGACGGACCGACACCCGCACGCAGGCCAAAGTCGAAGTCGTGACTCGAGTTGCCGGTGGGCGTGTTCTTGGTCTTCTCGTTGTCGAACGAGACATTCGCCAAAAAGCCCACGTCGACGAGCCGATTGAGGGGGTAGTACGCGCGCCCCAGACCCGCAACGCGCAGGTCCCAGCCGGAGTTGACGTCGTTGCCGTTGGTGTCGTCACTGTTGCCCAGCGCGATCACCGCGTTGCCGGACACGTCCCAGCGCAGCCGGTCGGCCGGGCGGTCGCTGTAGCCGACCTGGGCTGCCAAGAACGTCTGCGCGCCCTTCTGCACGTTGTCGTTGGCATCCTTTTGCGTCTGCACACCACGACCGAAGCCGAGCCGCACGCCGAACGGATTGCCGCCGACCATGCGCGCGTAGCTCAGGTCGATCACCGTCGCGGGCAACACCGCGGGGGTCGCAGGCGCGTCGACCGCAGCAGGGCCTGCGAAGTTGCCAAACTGCGTGGCGCCGAAGGGGTTGACGCCCTCGACACCGCCGAGCCAGCCAAGCTCCGTATTGAAGCCGACCACGTCGGGGCTCAGCAGGTCGCCGCGGTGCACTGCGAACGACACCGCCTCTTTGTCGTTGCCGAGCGTCAGCACGCCGTTTCCGGAGTCGGACGCGCCCCCGTAGTCGAGCCGGATCATGTTGCGGTGCAGCACCACGAGCTGCGGGAACGCGAACAGGTCATCGGGATCTTCGATCAGCAGGTTACCGGCCAGGCCGCTGCGTCGATCCGCCTGCGCGGTCTCGATCAACAACACCGAACTCGCGGTCAGACTGAGCAGTCCGAGTAACAGCTTCCTCGTGCGCATGTACCCTCATCGATAGTTAGGAGGGCGGAGGCTAACCCGCGAACGCAGGTAAGCAAAAAACGAAGTTGCAAAAAGGGCGAGCGCTGCCGTGCCCCGCAGCAAGCCTGGCCCGGAGCGCAGGATGTCGTGACTGATCGGTCTGACTGTCCTCTAGGCTCAGCGGCCCGGGATGACCCGCCTGGGTACTCAGTCGTCCTGACTGTCAGAGTCTGCAGACTTGTGAGGGAGATCGACCAGCTCGAAGCTGCTGCCGCCACCTGGATTTTTCGAGAACTTGATGGCTTTTTTGCCCTTCTTGCGCTCGAACCAGCCTGCGGCCGCGGCGGCGCCGAGCTCGCGAAAGGTGCTCGTGTTGTCTTTGTCGCCGCCCATGACTTCGATGTCGGTCAGCTTGGGAATGATCAGTGCCGACTGGCTTTTTCCTGTCTTGTCGTAGCGAGCGTCGAGGTCGATGTCGCCCTTCTGAAAGTCGATCTTTGCGTATTCTTTGAGCAGCGGGCTGAGCTGCACGGCCTTCAGGTCGCGGATGGCCAGGTCGGCGTGCAAGTGCGCAGCGGGCGCTCGCTCGAACTTGCCACGCAGATTGAGCTTGCCCGTCTTGAGCACCTTGGCGTCGCCGCGCAGGGTCGAGTGACACGCACTCGAGCCGGGAGGCAGGCACGCAAACAGGTCGTCCCAGCGCACGTCGACGCCCGTCGCGTAGGCGTCGAGATCGGGCTTGGTCTGGTAGTTTCGGAAGTGCACCTGCCCGTCCGAGATGGTCACTCGCACCAGCTCGAACGGCAGCTGTTTGTGCAGGTTCTCGAGGTCGAACGTGGGGCCCGTCTGTGACTTGGCCTCGTTGGGCCCGTCGACGTAGCTCATGTTCGGCTCTTGTACGTGCAAGGTGGAGCGCGGCTTCCAGCTGTCGATGACCGTGCCGATGACCAGCTCCTTGGCCTGCATGAATGGCACCGGGATGAGACCGTTGGTCTTCTCGATGCGCAGGCCGAGCAGCGCCACCTCCGCGGACAAGATGCGCAAGTCGACATCGTCGATGTTGCCGATGTAGCCGTCCGGCAGCTCGTGCAGGCTCTTGGTCACCACCTTCTTCACGATTGAAGGCGCGGCCAGCCGGCCCACCACGACGATCGCGAGCAGCACCAACAGCGCGATCCACCAGCCTCGCCTCGAACCGCGCATCTGTGTCCGCCGATCTCTAAACAGTTTTACACTGGTTCGAGTCGGGCCATTACGTCGGCCAGATTGTCGCGCCAGCTGGGCATGGGTCCCACCAGCGCCTCGGTCGGTCCGAGGTCGAGCACGCTGTATGCGGGCCGCTTGGCAGGACGCGAAAACTCCTCGGACGTACAGGGATCGACGCGCGCCTTATGACCCGCGAGACGTACGATCTCCGACGCGAACTCGTGCCACGTGCACACGCCGCCGTCGGTGACGTGCAGGGTGCCGCGCGTCTGCTTGTCGAGCAGCTGCAGCGTGACGTGCGCGAGGTGCTCGGCGCTGGTGGGCCGACCGACTTGATCGTTGACCACACGCAACGACTCGCGATCGCGCGAAGCCTTGAAGATGGTGCGCACGAAGTTGTTGGCCCAAGGGGCGTAGAGCCAGCTGGTGCGCAGCACCAAGTGAGGGCCCTTGGCGTCCCAGATGGCCTGCTCGCCCACGGCCTTGGAGCGACCGTACGCGTTGAGCGGCTCGTGTGGCTGGTCGACGCGGTACGGCTCGGTGGCATTGCCCGCGAACACGTAGTCCGTGCTGTAGTGGACCAGCGGGATGCCGCGCCTGGCGCACAGCTGCGCGAGCAGGCTCACGGCCTCGCCGTTGAGCTTGGTG
>JBEGTL010000590.1:0-5253 GCA_041179425.1 Pseudomonadota bacterium
GCCTGTACGTGCCGGTGTCGAGCTGCAACCAGCTCACTTATCTCGATGTCGACAACGGCAAGCTCAGCTGCGCGGGTGCGCGCGGGCTGTGTCGCCGTGGCCCGCATCTGCACGGCTTCGACGAAGTGCCGGACGACAGCTTCCCCGGCACGTTCTCCGCCATCGCGGTCGGCAGGCTGAGCGACCTCATCTCCGACAGCAAGACGCCACCGTCGGACGCCCCCTGGCCCACGTACATCGTCGCGACCCACGAGCTCGGCGGCTACAGCTTGATCGTCGATCGCGCCGGCACCGCCGACCCCGTCCTCGAAGCCGTCGGACACTACCTCCCGGAGCGTCCGCGCGCGATCGTGGCCGACGCCAAGCAGCACCTGCTCTACGTGGCGTCGGCCAACACGAACAACAGCGCGGTGACCGCCATCTCGCGGCTCGGTGTGCGCATCGACCCCGACGACGACGTGCAGAACGGCACGGTACGCGAGCCCGGCCCGCGCGAGCTGCTGTACCAGACGACGCCGCTCGTGGTGTCGGGCGTGTCGCAGCCCTCCGATACGCGCGATCTCGCGGTCGACCCGCGCGACCCCACGCGCTTGTACGCCATGTTGCGCGGTGCGCAGGAGTCGATCGCGTTTTTGCAGCTGGACCCGACCGCGCTCGGGACGGGCGCCCGCCTGGTCGACGCCGTGCGCGTGGGCGGCGGGCCGAGCAAGATCGCGTTCATTCAGATCGGCAACCGGCCCTTCCTGTTGGTCAGCTGCTACGACGCGAAGGCGATCTACATCATCGATCCCGACACCCGCGCGCTGGTCTCGGTGGTGCGCAGTCTGTCGGGCCCGTTCGTGATGTCGTTCGACGAGAGTCGCAAGCTGCTGCACGTGACGGACTTCCGCGCGTCGGTATTGCGCATCGTCGATCTCGAGGGACTGGTCGATCGGACCAAGCCTCCTCCTCGCGTGGTCGCCACCATCGGCAGGCCGCGCTTCAAAGGGGTCAAGTAGTGAGCGGCGTTCGTCGGCTACTGGTGTTGCTCGTGCTGGGCGCACTCGCCGCCTGCAATCAAAAGCCCACGTCGGGTGTGTCGTTCGCGTTCGAGCGCCCCGAGCGGCTCGAGTTCGTGTGCTTCGCGCCGCTCAAGGCGCCCAAACAGGCCGAGTACGTGCCGCTACCGGCAGAGTGCTGTCGTGTCTTCGACTCGACCCACAACACGGTGGTGCCGCCCATCGCGCCGGCGCAAGCGTGCGCACGGGTCGGCAACGACGAGGTCGGCACGCCGGGGCTGCACGCGGTGGTCACGCAGAGCACGCGCGGCGAGGTCGCTGCCGTCGATCTGGTCAAAAACGTCGTGCTCGACAGCGATCGTCAGATCCCGGGCTACACGTTCCTCGACACCGGCGGTCTGCCGACGGCCATCGTCGTGCCGCCCACGCTGCCCGGCGCGAAACAAGACAAGGACGGGCGCAACGTCATCGCAGCCGGCCCCGCGTGGACCTACGTGGCCAGCGCCGAGCAGCTACAGGTACGCGCCACCCCCACGTGCCGCTTCCGCAGCGGCACCACCTGCGGCCCCGACCTCGAGCCCGCCAACAAGCCCGTGCCAAACCGGCCGGCCAACGTCTCGTCGTACGACGATCGTCTGCGCGTGCAGCTCGATGCCGCGCCCGCCGACATGAAGCTTGGGCCGGGGCTCGCCGGTCCCGACACGGCGCTGTGGGTCACGCTGCCCGAGCTTGGTCTGATCGCGCGCATCGACCTCGCGCCGGTGCCGATCGAGCGCGTCGACTTCGTCAAAGCCGACGGCACGCCGGGCACTGCCGACTACGCAAAGCCGGTCGACGCGTTTGCCGTGGTCGACGACGACGCGACCGGTCGGCGCCCCGCGAAGCCGGTCTACTTCCGCGTGCCGAGCGCGCCCAACGCGGCCCCGTTGGTTCCGGTGTCCGAGGCTGAGTACAAGGCCATCTGCGGGCTCGGCTACGAGTTTCGTGCTGCCCAGCGCAAGCTCGCGCTCGCGCCGCGCGTGCCGCTCGTGCCGACCAGCGAGGTCAAGCCGACCGAGCTGCACTTCGACAAGGACTCGGGTCTGTTGCTCGTGTCCGATCGTGTCGCGCCCGTCATCCATGCGTTTGCAGCGGGCAACGACGGCACGCTCACCGCGCTCGCTGCGCTGGCCACGGGCTCGCCCGTGCGCACGTTCGTCGTCACGCCTCCCGTGCCGGTCAGCGCGGTCGACCTGCGCCCTGTGCCGCTGCCGCCCGTGAGCGTGCCGCCACCCACCAAACGTTACCTCTACGCGAGCGACGTCGATGGGCGTGTCGCGGTGTTCGACTTCTCGTCAGCCCGCGTGGGCGCCACGCCCAGCTTGCAGCCCTTGCTGGTGCCCACACCCGGGCTGGGCTTCGCCGATCGCATCGATCTACCGCGGCCGATCACGGCGCTCGAGGTGATCGATACCCGCGAAGAGTCGGACTACGTGTGTGGCCAAGAGGTGCGCGAGGCGCTGGTCACGGAGCGCGACGCCCAAAAAGTGAAGGTCAGTGCGGCCGCCGAAGCCGATCGTCCGCCGCTCCAGCGAGAGCTCGATCGCCTGAACGGCAAGATCGCCATCTACGACACGGCGGCGCCCAACTACCTGCGCGGCGTGTTCGTGGTCGCTGCCGCCGCCAGCGGCGCGATCTCGGTCATCGACGTGCACGACCTCGATGCGTCTTGTCGCGCTCGCCGCGAGTGCTGTGCCAAAGAGATATGCAACCCGGCCCCGACTCCGCCGGATGCCGACGATCTTACCGTCGCCCGCACGCCGGCGACGCGAGAGGCGGTCGCCATCCGACGCCACGCGGTACGCCGCAGCCTTGCAGGCAGCATCGAAGCTTCGACGTCGTTCGACGCCTTGGTGCGTCCGGACGCTTGCGAGATGTCCACGGAGACGACGGAGGCGTACGAGAAGCTCGGTACGCAGCCCATCTGCGCGCCGGCCGACCCGTGGACGCAGCTCACGCAGACCTGGACCGTGCGCTGGCAGCGCGCGCTGCCGAACAGCCTGACGGGTGGTGCCGCGTTCCGTCTGCTCGACGACGCCGCAGACACCCTCGAGGTGCTGGCCCCGGTCGAGTACCAGACCTGCGCGACAGGGGTCGCGGTCGGCGACTTGGTCGCCGTGATGGGGCGACCGCAGGCCGCGCAGCGGAGCGCGAACTGTCCGGACCCCACCACCGACTCGGCCGTCCTGCTCGAGATCGTCAAAGCGTACGACGATCGCCTCGTGGTCAAGCCCTCGCAGAAGTACCTCGACGACAACAAGCTCAAGCCCGACGAGGTGCAGAAGCGCGTGCTCGAGTGTTACCCAGACCTCGCCGGGATCGAGATCCGCGCCAAGGACTATCTGGTGGTCAGCTCCACCAACATCTACCTGCACCGCATCATCACGGCCCCTGACAAGGAGTGCGTGACGGACGAGAGCAAAGACGAGCTGTTGACCTCGCGGCTGAGAGAAGTGAACGACCCGACGGCCAAGGAACTCAAGCCTCTCAAGTTCAAGAACCCCTACGTGGAGTTCACGGTCGCGGACGCCCCCGCGGGCACGGCGCCCAAGGCGCGAGAGGTGAGCGTGGACGTGCGCGAGGGCTCGACCGGCTTGCAGGTGTCGAGCGTGCAGGTGAGCGACGGGGTCAGCGATGCTCTGCCGGCCACGATGCGCTACGTCACCGGTGTGGGGAACCTGTTCGTGCTCGACACGGCGGGCCAGGGCTTGCGCCGCTACACGCTCAGGCCCTTTCAAACCAGCGGACAGCCGCCCCGCTGAGCACAAGCCTCGCTCGCAGCGAGCGGAGAGCCCCCATGGCAAGCGTGAAGTCGGGGCGTCACACCCCCGTGATGCAGCAGTTTTTCCGGGCCAAAGAGCGCTATCCAGATGCGCTTCTGTTCTTTCGGATGGGGGACTTCTACGAGTTCTTCTACGACGACGCGGTCGAGGTCAGTAAGCTCCTCGACCTGACGCTCACGTCGCGTAGCAAGAGCGAGGGCGACGTGCCCATCCCGATGGCAGGCATGCCGCACCACGCGGCCACCGGCTACATCGCCAAGCTGCTCGAGCTGGGCCGCAAGGTCGCGATCTGCGAGCAGATGGCCGACCCCGCGACGGTGAAGGGCATCGTGCCGCGCGAGGTGGTCCGTGTGGTCACGCCGGGTCTGGTGCTCGACCCGGAGGTGCTCGACGCACGCGCCCACAACTTCCTCGCCTCGGTGGCGCTCGACCAGGGGCGCCTGGGTGTGGCGACCCTCGAGCTGTCCACGGGCGAGCTACGCGCGTGTAGCCTCGACGACCATGCGGCTGCGCTGACCGAGCTCACGCGCCTCGACCCACGCGAGCTCTTGGTGGGTGCCGAGCTCGCCTCGCTACGCGACGTGGTGCGCCGCGTGCTGCCGCGCTGCGTGATCACCGAGCCGCTCACCGTGCAGCGCGGCGAGGTGCTCGCGCGCGTGCTCGGCGTCGAGGGCAAGCAGCGCGCCGAGCAGGCCTTCGACAATGCCGTACTCGAGGCGGCAGCCCACGCCATCGCGTACGCCGAAGAGAGCATGCCGGGGCAGCAGCTCGGCCCGCTGCGGCTCGAGAGCTACAGCCCGTCCGATCAGCTGGCGCTCGACGAAGCGGCCGTGCGCAACCTCGAGCTGGTCAAGACGCTCGGCGGCGAGCGGCGCGGCTCGCTGCTCGGCCTGCTCGACGAGACGTGCACCTCCATGGGCGCGCGTGCGCTGCGCCGGCGTTTGCTCGCGCCGCTCACCGACGTGGCTGCGATCCGCCGACGTCACGACGCGGTCGAAGCCTTCTTGCTCGATCGCACGGCGCGCCAGAAGGTGCGCGAGACGCTGGGCCAGATCAGCGATCTCGAGCGGCTCGCCACGCGCACCTCGGCGCAGGTCGCCACGCCGCGCGAGCTCGGTGGACTGCGCACCGGTCTGCGAGCGGCCGCCGAGCTGCACAGCCAGCTCGCACAGCTCGGCGGCGAGCTGGTGCCTAGCGCGCTGGCCGAGCTCTCCCCCAAGGACCTGTGTACCGACGTACGCGAGCTGCTCGAGCACTGCCTGTGCGACGAGCCGCCCATGCTGGCCAACCAGGGCGGCATCGTGCGCACCGGCTGCGACGCGCGCATCGACGAGCTGCGCGACCTGGCGTCGCACAGCAAAGACGTGGTGCTCGCCCTCGAGGAGCGCGAAAAAAAGCGCACCGGCATCGGCTCACTCAAGATCCGCTACACC
>JBEGTL010000591.1:0-5242 GCA_041179425.1 Pseudomonadota bacterium
GGCGCGCGAGCAATGTAAGGCAGCATGAGGGTGAACGTGCTGCCTTTGCCGATCTCGCTCTCTAGCGCCACGCGTCCTCCGTGGGCTTGTACCACGTGGCGCACGATGGCGAGGCCGAGGCCCGAACCTTCGACGTCGCTCGAGAGCAGCTCGTTGGCGCGATAGAACTTGTCGAAGATGCGCCGGTGCTCGCGGCGCGCGATGCCGATGCCCTGATCGAGGACCGCGATGCGCACGTACTTTTCGTCGGCGGTGGCGCGGAGCCGAATGTTGCCGCGCTCGGGCGAGTACTTGTAGGCGTTGGTCAGCAGGTTGACGAGGGCGTCGACCAGCGCGCCTCGATCGACCTTGATGAGCGGCAGATCGGTGGCGATGTCGACGGCCACCGCCTCGCGCCGGCCGACGTGGTTGGCGTCGAACTCTTGCATGGCAGCGTCGACCACCTCGCGCACCGACTCGAAGGCGGTCTGGTAGACGCGCTTGCCCGCTTCCATGCGGCCCCAGTCGAGCAAACGCTCGATACGTCGCGTGAGCCGGGCCGTCTCGCGGTTGAGTACGTCGAAGCACGCGTCGACCTCGGCGGGGCTCGACACCCGCTTCATCTGTAGCGTCTCCACGAACATGCGGATCGACGTGAGCGGAGTGCGCAGCTCGTGGCTGACCTTGGACACGAAGTCGGCCTGCAGCGTGGAGAGGGCCGCCTCGCGACGCACGAACACCAGCGCCAACACGGTGCCCGTGGCCAGGAGGGCCACCAAGGTGACCACCAGGATGCCGAACAGGACGTTGAGGTTGGCCTTGCTGAACACCAGCATGAGGATGCCGAGCACCAGCAGCACCACGCTCGGCGTGATGATGAGCCAGACCAGAGACAGCACGATGCGGGAAAAGCCGCGGTTGGTGCTCTCACCGCTGACCAAGCCAGCACCCGGGCGAACACTCGACATAGGCTCCAGTTGTACCCCCACCCAGCACTGACGGGCTACTAGTGCCGTGACCAAGAAGTCCTGGTCGGATCGGCGCGGATCCGGCGCCGAGGCGACCAGGACTTTTTGGTCACGGCACAAGGGGCGCACCGGGTCGAAGCGCACCCTCAGGCGGGCGGGCAAAAAAACGAACGAGCGGTCAGCCTTCTTCTTCTTCTTCGGCCCAACGCACCAGGGCCGTGACCCCGATGGCCACGCTACAGCGGTCGCAGAGAGGGGGCTCTTCGTACGCGTTTTCGCCGCCGCGAGGGAAGATGAGCAGACCGCTACCGGCCTCGCCGGTGACGGGCTCGCCGCAGGCGTCACAGAACAGAACGGCGTACGGGTGGCTATGGGCCATGCTTGGTGCACTATAACTCGCACGCCACGGCCCGATATGCAAAGCCGTGCGCGCCAGCTCGAATGAGTCAGCGCTCGGCGAGGATGCGCTCGAGCTCGGGCACCGCCTTGGGGATGTCGAAGGTCAGGTTCTCGTGGCCCTCGGCGGTCACCAAGATGTCGTCCTCGATGCGAATACCGATGCCTCGGAACGCCGGATCGACCTCGGCTTGCGGGGAAATATACAAACCCGGCTCGACCGTGAGCACGAAGCCGGGCTCGAGTGGGCGCGGCGCGCCACCCTGATGGTAGCGACCCACGTCGTGCACATCCATGCCCAGCCAGTGGGAGGTGCGGTGCATGTAGAACTTTTTGTAGTCACCCCGCTCGACGATCTGCTGCTTGTCACCCGCCAACAAACCGAGCTCGAGCAGGCCATCGACGAGCACCGACACGGTCTCTTCGTGCACGCCCTCGATGGTGGCGCCAGGCCGCACGGCCTCGATGGCCGCCAGCTGGGACTTGAGCACCAGCTCGTACACCGCGCGCTGGGCCGGGCTGAACGTACCGCTCACGGGAAAGGTGCGCGTGACGTCGCTGGCGTAGTACCCGAACTCGGCGCCTGCATCGATGAGCAAGAGGTCGCCTTCCTCGAGCCGGCGGTCGTTCTTGCGGTAGTGCAGGATGGTAGCGTTGGGGCCGGCCCCCACGATGCTGCCGTAGGCCGGGCGCTCGCTGCCATGGGCGCGGAACGTGCGCAGCAGCTCGGCCTCGACCTCGTACTCGAAACGACCCGGGCGCGCCGCACGCATCGCCGCCAGGTGCGCCTCGCGCGTGATCACTGCCGCGCGGCGCATGACGCCGATCTCGTCCTGGCTCTTTTTGAGGCGCATCTCGTGCAGCAGGACGCCGGGGTCGACGATCTCGCTCGGATACTCGCCGCCGCGCCGCGCGCGCATGCGAACCACGTCCATGGCGCTGAGGAAGTGTTCGTCGAAGCGGCGGTCGAGCCCGATGCGGTAGTGCACGCGCTTGACGTTCTCGAGGTAGCTGGGCAGCCGCTCGTCGAGCTCACGAATGTTGAAGGCGGCGTCGACGCCGAGTGCGTCGGGTGCGCGCTCGATGCCGAGGCGCGGACCATCCCAGGTCTCACGCTCCGGGTCGCGGGGGCGCAAGAACAGCACGGCGCGGTGCTCGGCGTGCTCCGTGGACAGCACGAGCACGCTGTCGGGCTCGTCGAAGCCAGTGAGGTAGTAGAGGTCGCTGCCCTGTCGATAGTCGTGCTCGACGTCGTTGTTGCGGATGAACGTGGGCGGGGCCGCGATGATCACCACACCCTTCCCCATCGCCTCGAGCAGTGCTTTGCGTCTAGCCGCGAACATCGGTTCTCCCTCGTACGTTTGCGCCGTGCGCGTCGTCAGCGCTCGAGTCTAGCCGTGCGCGTCGGGGCCGCGCGCTTCAAAATAGCTCGGCGATCTTGGTCACGCCCAACGAGACCTCGGCCCCCAGCTCGGCAGCAAAGTCTTCGACCGAGAACTCGCCCGCGCGCGCCAGCGCTCCGCGTAGAGGCTCGGCGGCATGGGGGTTGAGGTACCAGTCTTCGTCGAAGCGCTCTCGCAACGCCCACGACAGCGCGGGACCGTGCGCCTTGCCACGAAAGGCCCCTCCCGGAGAGCTGCGCAGCAACAACGCAGCGGCGGGCCCGCGCTGCACCGAGCCGAGCAGAGCGCGCTCGGCCAGCGCCGCGAGCTCGTCGAGCGCCGTGGGGCCTCCCAGGTTCCGCGCCAGCACCGACGCCGCGCACAGGCGACTGTCGAGCAGGTAGTAGAAGGCACTGAGGCGCGCGATGATGTCGCCCTCGCGCACGCTCAGCTGCCGCACCCTCCGCAAGAAGTGCGGCTCGACGAAGCGTAGGATGGCGAGGCTGCCCACCGCGCGCGCGCACGTGCCGACGCTGGCGAACCGGAGCCCGACCGGGAGGGCCGACGAGCCGTGCACGACGCCCACCGCGCGGCCGATGGTCTCGGCGCTGGCGAGCTCGCTGGCCAGGCCGTACTCGCGTACGGCAGGGCTGATGCGCACCTCGCCGGGCGCAGAGAGCACGACGAGCTGCGGCGCCAAGAACGGACCGGGATGGTCGGGCGCCGAGCGCGCGCGGGCCGAGAGCAGACGACGTAGACCGAGCGGCTCCCACTCGCTGGCCAGGCGCCGCGAGCGACCGTCGCGCCCGAACAGGCCGCGCATGGGCTGACCGAGCGAGAGCCAGAGCGTGTCGAACCCGGTCTCGGCTTCGCTGGAATGCGCGCGCTTGGCGAAGGCGAGAGCCTCGCGGCACAGCGCGTCGGTGTCGGCGAGCCAGCGCTCGGCGAGCGCCACGCCACCGCCCGTGGGACCAGCGTCTTTGTGGCGCTCGGGCGCCAGCTGCTTGAACAGCTCACCGACTGCCGCATCGGAGTCGGCACGTGCACGGAGCAGCGCCTCGGCGTAGGCCTCGAGCACGGGCGACATGGCGCGCAGCGCACGCTCGCGCTGGGCCGTGTTGGTGAGCGCACTCCACTCTCCGAGCAGGTCGCCGACCGCGCGCGTCTCGCCCTCGACCGAGACCTCGCGCTCGAGCAGCCCGCTCGTGCTGATGCGCGCGCGCTCGAAGGTGCGCTCGAGCGCCGCCCGTGCGTAGTGCGCGCACACGGCCGCGTAGTGGGTGGGGTCTACCTCACCGCTGTCGACGGCGGACTCGAGCAGCTCGAGCCCCCGCTCCGTGCCGAGCAAGGCGCGGGCGCGGTTTTCGGTACGAGGATCGACAGGCTGTCCCGCCAGCCTGCGCAGATAGCTGGTTGCCTGGTCGCGGCGGAAGGCCAGGACCGCACGCTCGAGCTCCAAGCCGGGAGAAGATGTTGCCACGGCGTGTATACTGCCGCGCAAAGCCGATGACGACAGGTCGCAATCTCGTATTCCTCGGGGCGGGCAACATGGCGCGCGCCCTCTTGCGCGGCTGCCTCGTGCGCGCCGGGCTCGCTCCCGAGCACCTGGCCGCGACCGACGTGTCGCCCGCCGCGCTGGCCCAGCTGACGGCCGACCACGCAATCAGGACGTTTGCGGACAACGCCGAGGCCGCAGCGTGGGCGAGCGTGATCGTGCTGGCCGTCAAGCCGCAGGTGCTGCCTGCGGTGCTGTTCGAGATCGCGCCCGCCATCACGCCCGACAAGCTGGTGATCTCCATCGCGGCCGGCGTCCCCAGCGAGCGCATCGTCGAGCAGCTGGGCGGACACCCCCGCGTGGTGCGCGCGATGCCCAATACGCCGGCCATCGTCGGCGAGGGTGCCACCGCCATCGTGGGCGGGCGCGGCGCCGGCGCCGACGATTTGGCGGTCGCCGAAGAGCTGTTCCGCAGCGTGGGCATCGTGGTGCGCGTGGCCGAGTCGATGATGGACGCAGTGACCGGCCTCAGCGGCTCCGCGCCTGCGTACGTGTTCATGGCCATCGAGGCGCTGTCCGACGCCGGCGTGCGCGCTGGCCTGCCGCGCGACGTGGCCACCAAGCTGGCGGCGCAGACGGTGTACGGCGCGGGCAAGCTCGCGATCGAGACGGGCGAACATCCGGGACGGCTCAAAGACATGGTGACGAGCC
The DNA here is from genome assembly GCA_041179425.1 of Pseudomonadota bacterium. Taxonomy (GTDB): domain Bacteria; phylum Myxococcota_A; class Polyangia; order Polyangiales; family DASUME01; genus DASUME01. The sequence goes on from JBEGTL010000591.1 coordinate 4,932, forward strand.
CGGCGGGCACCACCATCGCAGGCGTCGCGGCGCTCGAGCGCGCCGGGTTTCGGCACGCCCTGCTCTCCGCCGTCGAGGCAGCCACCGAGCGCTCCAAGCAGCTCGGCAGCAGCTGAACCGGGAGCGGGCCGCTCGTTTGCACACGCAAAACAGCGACTGAAACAGCCTTACTGGGGCCGGGGGCCGAAGATGGCTGTCCCGATTCGGACGCTGGTGGCGCCCTGCTGTACGGCGATCTCGAGGTCGTCGCTCATGCCCATCGAGAGCTCGTGCAGCTGGTGCTGCGCGGCCAGCAACGCCAACGTGCGGTA
>JBEGTL010000592.1:0-5210 GCA_041179425.1 Pseudomonadota bacterium
TGTCGACCGACAGAAGCGAGTGAACCGCCAGCAGCTCCCAAACTTTTTTTGGTCGTAGTGAACCCCCGCCCCAACCCGAAGGAATTTAGCCCTTAGGGCGAGTGGGAGCGACGGGGAGCTTGTGGGGGCGCGGGAAGATGACCTCGTCGATTAGCCCGTACTCCTTGGCTTGGATCGCTGTGAGGTAGCGGTCGCGCTCGGTGTCGTTCTTGATCTGCTCGACCGACTGCCCGCTGTGGTGCGCCATGATCTCGTTCACGCGCTGGCGCACTTGTAGGATCTCGCGCGCATGGATCTCGATGTCCGTTTGCTGACCCTGAAAGCCACCTAGCGGCTGGTGGATCATCACGCGCGCGTTGGGGAGCGCGCGCCGTCGGCCCGCTGCACCCGCACACAACAACAGCGCACCCATCGACGCGGCTTGCCCCAGCACTACCGTCGCCACGGGGCAACGCACGTACTGCATGGTGTCGTAGATCGCGAGGCCCGCCGTGATGGAACCGCCCGGGCTGTTGAGGTAGACCGTGATCTCCCGGTCGGGATCGTCGCTCTCCAAGAACAGCAGCTGCGCGATGATCAAGTTGGCAACCGTCGCATTGACCTCGGTGCCGAGGAACACGATGCGGTCCTTGAGTAGACGGCTGTACACGTCCCAAGTGCGTTCACCGCGATGGGTCGTTTCGACCACGACCGGCATCGGTACGTAGCTCGGCCCCTCTTCGTCAGACATGGAAACCCTCCGGCTCTCAGGAGCCAACCCTCAAGTTGCCCCCGATCGACCGTCAAGTCCACTGCCCGACGGCAAAGTACGACGTTTGTCGGTGCCCTCGCTCGCCGTCCGGACGATCCGGCTCAAGATCTTCGGAAAACCGTCGAAATAGGCAGCGGCGATACTCGCGCTTGGTGCTCGCTTCGGCGTACGATCGCTCATGGACGTTTGGAAGGCGTACAAGGCGCCAGAGCTCGCGCGGCTCCGCGAGATAGACGCTGCGGCTGCACGCCCAGCAAGCCCGGTTGCCGCCCCGTCCAGCGACACCACGACCAGTGTCGCCATCTCCAAGCCGGCCGACCTGCTCAAAAAGCTGTCGGTTCTGAAGCAGAGCGACGCCACCAAGTTCAAGCACCTGATGGGGGCGCTGGCGGGCAACCTCAAGGCCGCTGCCAACCCCGGCAGTGGAGCCGTGGGCGCCGAGCTCAGCCAGTTCGCCGACCGTCTCACGCGCGTGGCCAAGACGGGTGATCTCTCCACGCTTCAGCTGCCCACGCAGACCCCGCCGATGAGCTTCGCACGCAACGCCATCGAGGCCTACCGCCGCAATTCGCCCGCGCCCGCGGCGCCCACGGCCACGGTCGACTCGGCGCTCGACTACGTCCTGGCTGCGGTCAGCGAAGCCAGCGAGTAGCCCTCTCGCCGGGCTGCGCGGAGCACGGGACGGGGCTAAGCCCAGGTCACCATGGCCGCTGCCCTGAAGTCCGCCGATCTCTTTTCCGACGTGGCCGCCGTTCGTGCGCACGCGCCGCTGGTGCACAGCATCACGAACCTGGTGGTCATGAACTTCAACGCCAACGTGCTGCTCGCGGCGGGCGCATCGCCAGTGATGGCGCACGCGCACGAAGAAGTCGCCGACATGGTGGGCATCGCGCAGGCGTTGGTGCTCAACATCGGTACGCTCGATGCGTACTGGGTACAGAGCATGAAGCTTGCGCTCAGCGCCGCCAGCGCGCGCGGCTTGCCGGTGGTGCTCGACCCCGTGGGCGCCGGCGCCACGCCGTACAGGAACCGCGTCGTCGAAGAGCTGCTTGCAATCTCTCCGCCCAGCGTCGTCCGCGGCAACGCCTCTGAGATTGGGAGCGTGGCCGGAGATGGCGGACGAACACGAGGCGTCGACAGCACGGCGCGCGGCGATCGTGCGCTCGCATCGGCGCACACGCTCTCCACGCGCTTGGGCAGCGTGGTGTGCGTCAGTGGCGCCATCGATCACGTGGTCGACGCGCGAGGCGGTCGCTCCGCACGCTTGGCCAACGGGCATTCATGGATGACGCGTGTCACCGGCACGGGCTGCTCTGCAAGCGCATTGATCGGCGCGTTTTGCGCAGTCTCGGCCGACCCGTATCGTGCGACCGTCGCAGCCATGGCCTTGTTCGGGGTAGCGGGCGAGCTCGCGGTCGAGGAGCTCCACGCCCGCGCGCACGGGGTGGGTGGTCTGCAAAACGTGCTCATCGACACGCTGCAGCTGCTCGACGAGTCGACGTTCGCGCAGAGGCTCAAGCTCGAACAGACCGGCTAGCCCGATCGTAAGCACACGATTTGGGGGACAACTCACCGACCCGGAGGCTGGCTGGGACGGGAGGGGCTACGCTCGCCCCAGATCTCGCTCCGCGCGCGTAGTCACAACCTCGTGCACTGAGCCTGGAAAGACGCACGCCTTTCTTTCGTGGCGACAGTTGCACTATCGTGGCTGTCCGCCTGGAGCTCCTCGATGCGCTTTGTCTTTTCTTCGTTTCTTCGCTCGTGCGCCCGAGGGCGCACTTCGTTTCGCGCGCACGCCGGACAGCGCGCTTCGACTGCGCGTCTCAGGGCACGCTTCGCCCTTGCCGCTTCGCCGGCACTGTTCGTCGCGGCGTGCAGTGCATCGCATGCCCCCGATCACTGCGACGAGACGTGGAGGGTCGACTTCGATCGCCGCGCGTGCGCCGACTCGGTCGACCAAGAGTCCGATCCGGCGGACGGCACCGATGGTGGCTCGGGTCCACGCCGCCGTGACGGCAGCGTGCGCGACGCGCGCGTAGACGCGAGCTTCGACCCCGAGCTCGATGGAGACGGGCCGTGCAAGCCCGGTCTGGCGCGCAAGTGTCAGTGTTCTTCGGGTGCCTACAGCGACCAGCGATGCCAGCCCGATCGCAGCTGGGCAGCGTGCGCGTGCGACGGTCCGCCGCCGCTCGTGTTCGGGGATGCAGCGCTGCCGCGTGATGCTTCCCGTCCCACGCGCACCGACGCGAGTGTTCGTGATGCGGGTCCAACCGATGCGGCGGTCGAGCCCGACACGAGTGTCCAGCTCGGACCGCAGCTCACGTACGTGCCCGCAGCCCCTACGGTAGCGGTGCCTGACTGCCGTGCACCCGCGCCCGCAGCGCGGCCCGCGCGCAGTGTTCGCTGGCTCGCGTATCGCGCCGAGTCGCGGACCGAGAGCACGTTGCAGCTGGTGGAGCTCGGTGAAGCCGGCCCCGGCCTGCCGATCGAGGCCGGCCCCATCGACGCAATGCGGCCTCTCGGTGCTTGGTCGAGCGACGGGGCGCAGTTTGCCTTCACCGCGCGCGCGGACGGCAGCGGGGCGGCGAGCGTGCGCCTCGCCGGTGTCGCGAGTGCGGGCCTGCCGCCTACGCTAGTAGTGGCGGCCACGTCGGCAACGTTCGAGAGCTGGGCACCGGGGCTGCCGAGGCTGGCCGTGCGCGCAGACACCGGCAACGGCCTGGGACTCAAGGTCTTCGACACCACCGCGCCGCTGCGTGAGCTGGCTGCGCTGCCGATCGACACCGGCAACCTCGAGCGCACGTCTTGGTCGCCCGACGGCCGCTACCTTGGACTCAGTCAGACCGGTGCGCCTGGTCTCTCGTTTTGGGATCTCAACGCGGCTTCGGCGCCGCCGACGATGGTCGACACGAGTGGCCGCTACCTGTCGTGGTCTCCGGACGGAAAACGTTTTGTGTACCTGCGCTCCGGCGCCAGCGGCGAGCTGTGGGCCGGGGGCTGGAACGGCACCGTGGTGACCAAGCAGCTGGTCAGCGCGCACGTCTCCACGCCCGGTGCGCGTTTCATCGAGCCGGTGTGGCTCGGCGCCGATCGATTGTTTTGGCGGGAGGCGGGCGCCGAGCTGTTCGTCACCGACCTTCGCGGCGAGACCCCGGTCACCACGCCGCTCGGCCTGCAGCCGCCGTACTTCAGCGTGTCGCCGGGCGGCGTCTGCATCGCGTACAGCGGACCGTGTTCCGCGTCGGGCGCACAGGGCGTGTGCGTGCGCAAGCTCGACCCCACTGGCTCGCCGGTGCCGGCACACGTCTCCAACCTCCCATGGGGCGGCGTGGTCTGGTCCGAGACGGGGGATCAGCTCGCGCTCTCGTCGCCCGCGGGCACGGTGGTCGAGGCGCTCAACCTCGACGCTCAGCCGTTCGCGCCGCAGCTGCTGGCGCTGGGTCGCGAGGGCCAGTTCTTGCGCACCACCATGGCCTGGGCGCCGGGTGTGCCCGCACGCTGGCTCGCCTTTCACGTTCCGGGGGAGCGACGGGCCCAGCAGACGCTGTCGTTGTGGAGCGTCGTGAGCAAGAAGGCGGTTTTGGTCGAGCTGGGCGACCAGTCGGCACAAAGCTTTGCCTGGTCGCCTGACGGTCGCGACTTGATGTTGCAGAGCTACGACCCCGGCGGCGCTGCGGCGAGTCCTGCGCGCTTGCTGCTGCAGCGTGTGAGCGAGGGCGCTTTGGGCTCGCAGTGGATCGTGGTGGGTCCCGATCTGCCCCAACGCGACCTGACAGGCGACTTATTCTCGTTTCAGCCCTGAGCGGCGTCACGAAAGGCTGAGCTCTCCCCTTACTTGTGCAGCTTTCGTAGCTACCTTGAAAGGATGGACCGCTCTCAAACTGCCGCGCGCCCGTACACCATCGCTGGTGACAGCGCGAACGATATCCTCTGGGCCACCTACCGTTGGATGTCCGTGGGTCTCGCGATCACGGGTCTGGTGGCGTGGCTCGTCTCTCGGTCGCCGAGCGCGCTGACGCTCGTCGTCGAGAACCGCATCGTGTTCTATGTGCTCATCTTTGCGCAGCTCGGCTTGGTGTTTGCGTTCAGCAGCATGGCTGCGCGCATCAGCACCGGGGCCGCGGCCGCGATGTTTTTTGGTTACGCCGCGCTGACCGGGCTCACCTTCTCGGTGCTGTTCTTGGTCTACACGTCGTCGTCCATCGCCAGCACGTTCGCCGTCACGAGCGGCGCGTTCGCCGGGCTCTCGGTGTTTGGCGCCACCACCAAGCGCGACTTGTCGCCCATCGGGCGCTTCGCGATCTTTGCGGTCATCGGTCTGATCATCGTCGGCCTGGTCAACATGTTCGTGCAGAGCTCCATGCTGCAGCTCGCCACCAGTGTCGTGGGTGTGCTCGTCTTCGGCGCGCTCACGGCGTACGACACACAAAAGCTCAAGGCGATGTACGCAGAGGCCGGC
>JBEGTL010000593.1:0-5198 GCA_041179425.1 Pseudomonadota bacterium
GCTGGTCTAGGACGTAGCGAAGGTCGAGCATGGCCCGTTTATAGCGCAGGTTGTGGCGAAGGATAGGCGCTGTCGCCCCGCTCGCCGCGCTATAACCGCGCGGATGTCAGACCGCGCAAGCCCCTCCTCCCGCCTGCTCGTGCGTGTGGGGCTGTGCCTCTGGCTCAGCGCAGGTCTCGCGTGCGTGTGGGAGGTGCTCGCCCTCCAACCCCCAGACTCCCCCCTTCACCTCGGCGTACTCGCGGGCCCCATCGCGCAGCTCGCGTCGATTTCGTTTGGCCTCGGCACGGTGCACATCATCGTCGGCTACTGGTGGTCGAGCTTGTACACCGCGGGCGAGGGCAAGCTCGTGGCGTGGCTGCTCGCCATCGGAGCCATCGTGCAGGTGCTCGCTCTGTTGTATGCAGCAAGCAGGGGTTTGATGGCCGTGCAGCTTCTAGATCCGCGCCTCGATGCAAGGATGGCCTTGTACGCGAGAGGGTTTGGCCACGGGCTGACGTTAGCGGGGGGCATCATCGTGCTGCTGCGCGCCGTGCGGCGATAGAGCTCGAGCTCGAGCTCGAGCTCGAGCACGAGAGGCAACGAGCACGAGACCGTCCACGAACACGTCCGCCTCGCAGTCCTCGCGGAGACCGCGAGAGATCGCGGTCTGCGTGTTCGTGCTCGGGCACGTGCTCCTTGTCTCTCGTGCTCGTGTTCGTGTTCGTCCTCGATCTCTGCTAACGAGCGAACAACCCCGAAGAATAGGCAAACCAGAGCAGCACCCCGATGACCAGCACGCCCGCCGCCACGATCATCACTCCCAGTCCCGCGCTCTGTCCTCTCCGTTCGGCAAACCGATCCCGGTAAAACTTGCCCCCGCTGCGAGCGCGCAGCTTGTGCTGAACTCCCGCCAGCAAGTCAACCTGCGACACTCTGCCCAGCGCTTCTGTCGCTGCGAACAGCGAGCGGTGCCGGTCGTACTCTTCGCGCAGCTGCTGATCGGCCACCAAGGCCGACTCGAACTCCGCGCGCGCTTCGGCATCGAGCTCGTTGTCGAGCGCCGCGTCGAACAGCGCACGCGCGTCGTCAGCCGTCATCGTCTGCGACCTCGCTCGCTGCGCTCGATGTGCTCGCGCAAGCCCGCACGCGCGCGGTGCAGGCGACTCTTGACGGTGCCTTCCGGCAGTCCCGTGATGGCCATGATCTCTTCGTAGCTCAGGTGCTCGACCTCGCGTAACACGATCAGCTCGCGCTGCTCCTCATCGAGCGACAGCAGCCCTTCTTGCAACAGTCGCTCGGTCTGCTTTGCCTCCATGAGCTGATCGGGAGCTGCCGGACGCGTGTGGGCTGCCTGCACGTGCGACTGCTCATCGCCCTCTTCGTAGCCATCGGTCACCTGGCGTCGTCGCCGCACCAGGTACTTGATGCGGTTCCTGCAATGGTTGGCCGCCACGCGATACACCCACGTCGACAGCTGGGAGTCGCCACGAAAGCCGTCGATGGACTTAAAGATGCTGATGAACACCTCTTGGGCGAGGTCTTCGGCCTCGGCGCGGTCGCCCAGCATGCGCAAGAGCAAGCGGAACACGCGCTCTTGATACTTGAGCACGAACGCACTGAACGCGGCCTCGTCGCGCAGCTTGAGCCGCTGCACCAGCTCGCGCTCCTCGGCATCAAGCACGGAGCGCACCTGGCTGGTGTCGCGACGCGGCAGCGAAGGCACCGCGCGTCGCGGCACCGGAAAGGCCAGTCGACCGGAGAACGCGATCGATGCACACGGTCCCTCGCGCGAGCCAAAAAGGGTCACGCTCGAACCGACAGCAGCACGCTGCCCAAGTTCCCCAAATGCAGCTCACTGCACGAAGTACTGCACGCCGAGGAAGAGGCTGGTCTCACCCCGACCGTTGATCGACTGACGTAGGCTCAGCTGTGCGCCAAAGCGCGGGTCGACGAAGCCGAGGCCTCCCGTGAGGAAGCTCTGATCTCGCCCCTGGTCGTACGCATACCCAAAGCGCAGCGGAGCAAGGCCGCTCGCCAAGTACTCGATACCGCCCCCCACCAGCAACTTGGGCCCGCTGAACTGGCCCTGTTTGTTGAGGTCCACGAGCACGTCGCCGCCCACCGTGAGGCCCGCACTGGAAAACGCTGCCCCTCCACCCACCGTCAGGGGTGCGAGCGGGGACTTGGTGTCGATCAAGTTGTAGGCGAGCGCAGCAATGGCGAAGCCGGGCACCGGACGAAGCGTGATCGCCGTGTCCATGGTGAAGGCCTGCATCCGAAAGCGCCGGTCGACGGGCTGATCCAGCACCGGCACGCTCTCGGGCGTCGCATGCGTGTCGGCAATCTTGAACCGGGCATAGCGACCCGAGACACCGATGGACAGCATGTCGCCGAGCGGCAGGCCGAGCCCAAGCTTGGCTTCCCAGCCCTCGTTCTTGCCGGCGTCGTTGCTGCCCGAGAGCGCACGCACGCTCATACCGGCAGCCAAGCGCGACGTCATCGAGTCGACGACCGAAGCGCCGTAGCCGATGCGCTTGAACGTCGGGTCGTACGCCAAGAAGCTCTCGATGTGGTAGACGCCGCCGAGCACGAGGTTGGCCGGGTTGTCGGCCTGCGCCTGTGTCGAGGCGGCCGCCGCGCGCACGCCGGTGCCGAGACCCACACCACGCGCCGACTCGATGCGCGAGGGCGGGACGGCGCGATCGGCGTGCGCGGTCCCCGTCGCCAGGAGCCCGAGCCACGTCACGATCAACATCAACCTGCGCACTCGCACCTCGCCCCTTCGCTCGCCGGCTCGGTGTAGCAGCGATGCCGTTGAACACACAAATTGGTGTCAGCGTGCATTCCCGCGAGCTCTCACGAAGGCACTGTCTCAAGAACGTCGCCTGCTGTTTTCGACACGCCCGCCTTTTCGCAACGAGCTCACGGATGCCCAACCTCGGCGTCGCTTTGGCTCTCGACTACCACCAAGTGCCGGCGCGCGTACGACACCGCGTCGCGAGCGCGAACCTGCGTCGTGAATGGAAACCGATGTGAGACCTGCGCCAGACCCGAGCCTCTCAAAAACCGATCCGATTAAAACGTGTGATCTCTTGCATCTACAAAAATGAGAAGCGCGACTTATAGACTCGGCCCAGGTGGTTTGCTAGCGTCGCGCTCCGTTCGTTGGGGCGGGGGCGAAGCCTCCCAGCGGACCGCCCGTCGGCATGTCCTCAAAGCGTCGCCGACGACCCATTCAGCATTGCTGTTCCGAGGAGTGATCCGGGCTGTGGATAGCCTGTGGACCACTCCTCTATCTTGTCAGGTTCAAAGGAGAATTTTGCATGGATGACCTGTGGGAACGTGCCCTGCAGGACCTGAAGGGCAAGCTGTCTACGGAGAACTTCGACACCTGGCTTTCTCCACTCACGGTGGACCGGGCCGACGACGCAACGCTGACGCTGCGCGTGCCGAACAAGTTCTACGCAGACTGGCTGCACACCCACTACCTCGACCTCGTACTCGACGCGTTGCGCGCACAAGGCGCACCTGATTCTTTTCGCGTCGACTTCAGCGTCTCGGAAGCTTCCCGTCCCCGGGTCAACGCTCGCAGCGAGCCGCCTGGTGCACCGCGAACACGCAGCACCACGCCACCTCCCATGCCGCCGCCGAGTCTTGTGCCCAACGCACAGCCAGCGGGCCCGTACGCAACGCCGGGTTCAGGTCTCAATCCCCGCTACACGTTCGACAACTTCGTCGTCGGACCCTCCAATCAGCTTGCCCACGCCGCTGCGGTCGCCGCCGCGTCGAGCCGTCAGAAGCGGTACAACCCGTTGTTCATCTACGGAGGCGTGGGTCTGGGCAAGACGCACCTCGTCAACGCGGTCGGCCACCGTGGCTTGGGAGATGAGCCCAACCTGCGCGTGCTCTTCGTGTCTGCCGAGCGCTTCACCAACGAGTTCATCTGGGCGCTGCAGAACCACCGCATCAACGAGTTCCGTGAGCGCTACCGCAACGGCTGCGACGTTCTGCTGATGGACGACATCCAGTTCCTGGCGGGTCGCGAGCAGACGCAGGAAGAGTTCTTCCACACGTTCAACTCGCTCTACCACGCGGACCGTCAGATCGTGGTCACCAGCGACGTCTATCCTCAGCAGATCCCGGAGATGGAAGAGCGGCTGATCAGCCGTTTCCAGTGGGGCTTGGTCGCCGACATCCAGGCACCCGAGCTCGACACCCGGATCGCGATCCTCAAGGCCAAGGCACAGTAAGACCAGATCACGCTCACCGACGACGTCGCGCTGTTCTTGGCGCAGGTCGTGAAGAGCAACGTGCGCGAGCTCGAGGGCACACTGCTTCGCCTTGCGGTCAAGGCGGAGCTCGCCAACCGGCCCATCGATCTCGAGTTCGCCAAAGAAGCGCTGCGTGGCGTGCTGCCCAAGTCGGAGAACGCCACCACGGTGGAGGACATCCAGCGCGCGGCCTGCGACTACTACAGCATCCGGCTGGCCGACCTCAAGTCGCACCGCCGCCATCGCGCCGTGAGCTTCCCGCGCATGGTTGCGATGTATCTGTGCCGGCAGCGTCTCGGTACGAGCTTTCCAGAGCTCGGCGATCGTTTCGGCGGCAAGGACCACACGACGGTGATGAGCGCAGTGCGCAAGATCGACGGCCTGATTCGCAGCGAAGACCCTGCCGTGGTCAACGCTGTCGAGGCCATCGAGCGCAAGCTCAACCTCTGATCGCACAGCTGCTTCCCACCTCTCGTTGAGCCGAACGGCGCCGGACCCTGACTGGGTCGGCGCCGTCTTCGTTTCGGCGTGGCTGTGGAGCCCGCTGGCCTGTCGACCCTCGGGAACCCCTCTCGTGCTCTGCCTGGCGCCGTCCCCCTCGCCTCAGGGCAGCGGCGTGCTCGCCCGCGTGAGGGAAGCCTAGCTGCCTTCTCCAGAGCGCCGTGGACCCCTCGGCATCGTCGTCTCCTCCTCTGCAGGGAAGCCGCCTCGTGCTCCTCCTCGGTGGGTCGTCACGCGCCTGATCGCGATCGGGTCACTCCCGACCAGCGAGACACCGCCACAGATGGGTCAGCGATCGCTGCTCGCATCGTCCTCCTGTGCGGATCCGTCCGCTCTCGTTGCGGAGAACAAGTTGTGCGGCACGGGTGCAAAACCCTGGGGACAACCCATGTGCACGACTTGTGATCTGTTGAGTCACAGTTTGTCCCTGATCTTATCCCCCTT
>JBEGTL010000594.1:0-5190 GCA_041179425.1 Pseudomonadota bacterium
ACGCTGGTGGAGATCGGACCGAGCACGCCGTAACACATCAAGATGCCGAGGAAGGTGCCGACGAGCGCGGCACCCACGTGGTGACCGATGACCTCGGGACCGGCGTCGAGGTGACCCATGGTGATGATGATACCGAGCACCGCCGCGACGATACCGAGGCCCGGGAGCGCGTCGCCCGTGCCACGAATCAGGTTGATCGGCTGGTGCTCTTCTTCGTGCAGCGTCTCCATGTCTGCATCGAGCAGCATGGAGAGCTCGTCCGGCGTGCAGCCGTCGACCAGCTGCTTGAGGCTGTCGACCAAAAACACCATCGGGTGATGGCGATTCATCACGCTCGGGTAGTTCTTGAAGATGCTGCTCTGGTCGGGCTGGCTGATGTGCGACTCGAGCGCAAGCACGCCTTCGCGACGCACCACCGTGAACACCTGGTACAGCAGCTTGAGCAGGTCGAGGTAGTCGTCCTGCTTGGGCACGCTGATCTTGAAGCCCATGACAAAGGCGTGCTTGACCCGTCCCAGCACCTTGCCCGGCGCCGCAATCATCAAGGAGCCAAAGGCCGAGCCGCCGATCACGATCAGCTCGTTGGGCTGCCAGAGAACAGGAAAGGGCCCGTCAGAAAGCCAGAACCCCACGCCGACTGCGCCGAACACCACGAGGAGTCCGATGATGGTACTCATGGCTTAATATCAGCTGAAACACAGAATCCTTGAAAGGTTTCTCACCACAATCAGCAGCGCTGCGCAGCACCTTACCTCTGGCCTGCTCTGCTCTCCGACATCTCGATACGCGACCGCCAGGTGCAGCCTTGCTTGCGGACGCAGGGACCTGCGGGCTACACCGTGCGTCGATGGCGGTATTCGTGGCGGTGGTGCTGGGCGTCGGCCTGCTGGCGCTGCTTTGGGCGTCCGCGAGAGCGCGAGAAATCTGCGTTCTTTCGGTGCGCGCGGGTCGGCTGTTGGCCATCCGCGGGGCGCTGCCGGCGAGTGCACTCGAGGCCTTTGGCGACGTGGTCGAGCGGAGCGGGACGGTGCGAGGCACGATTCGCGTGCTGCGCGACGGTGAGCGCGCGCGACTCGAGGCAGAAGGGCTCGACGAACATGCGGCGCAGCGGGCGCGCAACGTCCTCGGGACCTACCCGCTGCCGCGCCTGCTCGCGGCGACACCCGCTCGTTCGCCGAACCTGGGTCAGCGCCTGGGCTGGGCGTGGCTGGCCTGGCGTCAGCGCGACGCCGCCGAAGATGTAGCCAAGCGTCGAGCAGGTCATTAAACAAGACGTGCGCTTGATCTCAGGCCCTCTTCGCGTAGAAGCGAGCACCAAGACTATGGCCCAAAGCGACCCGAACAAGAGCCCGCCCACCTCGTTTCCCAAGGAGAAAATCAAGATTCTCCTGCTGGAGAACATCCATGAGAGTGCGCACGAGATGTTTGCGGCCGAGCACTTCCAGCTGGAGGCGCTGACCACGGCGCTGCCCGAGGCAGAGCTCGCCAAGCGCATCGCCGACGTGCACGTGCTGGGGATCCGCAGCAAGACCCAGGTGACGGCCCCGGTGCTGGCCGAGGCGCGCCGTCTGCTCACGCTGGGCTGCTTCTGCATCGGCACCAACCAGGTCAGCCTGACCACCGCCAACGCGCGCGGCGTGCCCGTCTTCAACGCCCCGCTCAGCAACACGCGCAGCGTGGCCGAGATGATCTTGGCCGAGATCGTGATGCTCGCGCGCCAGCTGGGCGATCGCTCCAGCGAGGTGCACCAAGGCGTCTGGAAGAAGGTCAGCAACGGCTGCTTCGAAGTGCGCGGCAAGACGCTGGGCATCATCGGGTACGGCCACATCGGTCGTCAGATTGGCGTGCTGGCCGAGCAGCTCGGGCTGCGCGTCGTGTTCTACGACGTCGCGAGCAAGCTGCCGATGGGCAACAACCGCGTGCGCCCCACGCTCGCGGCGCTGCTCCACGAGGCCGACTTCGTGACCCTGCACGTGCCCGCCACGCGCGACACGCACGAGATGATCGGAGAGAAGGAGTTCGCGCAGATGAAGGCCGGCTCGTACCTGCTCAACGCGAGCCGCGGCACGGTCGTCAACATCCCGGCCCTGGTCGATGCACTCAAGAGTGGGCACCTGGCAGGAGCCGCCATCGACGTCTACCCCGAGGAGCCCGAGTCCAACGGCAAGGGCTTTGCCAGCGAGCTCCGCGGCTTGCCCAACGTCATCCTCACGCCACACATCGGGGGCTCGACGGTCGAGGCGCAGGCGGCGATCGGACGTGAGGTCGCCACCTCACTCATCAAGTACGTCAACACCGGCTCGACCCAGGGCGCGGTCAACTTTCCACAGATCGAGATGCCGCAGGCCGCAGGCACGCATCGCATCCTCAACGTGCACCGCAACGTCCCCGGCGTGTTGCGCGACGTCAACCACATCGTCTCCGAGCGCAACGCCAATATCCACAGTCAGATGCTGAGCACCGACTCGGAGATTGGTTACCTGATCATGGATTTGGATCAGGACGTCAGCCAAGAAGTAAGGGACGACATCGCGGCGCTGAGCACGAACATCAGGACCCGCATCCTGTTCTAGGGCAGTTCTAGGGCGCGGCGTGCGCGTCCGCGCGCGCTACCCCCAAACTCCCATCCGGCTTCCGCTCTCGTACTTCGTCAACCCCCGAGCAAACACGGTCGTGCTCAGCAGCACGTGGAGCCCAACTCCGCCTACCGCGAGCAGCGCCGTCTGCACACTGAAGTTGCGGAGTAACTCCACGGGCAAGTACACCACCAGCCCCGCGGGGAGCAGGGTGAACAGTACGGTCTTGAGTCCGGCTCCAAACAACGAGGGTGGGTAGAGCGTGAAGGCGACGACGAAGTCTTGCGCTACGCGGGCTGCGCTCTCCACGTTGCCGAGCCAGAAGGCGGTGCTCTGCAAGAGGACCGCCGACGACGTGAACATGATGGCGGCGAGCGAGATGGCCAGCAGCGCGAGCGGGAGCTTGCTCAGGCTGAGCTGACCCGAGCAGGCGAGCATCAACAGTCCGCTCACGATGTCGCCCCAGCCCGATGCCGTGCTGCGGGACGCGAGCGCGCGCAGCAACACGCTCTTGGGCTGCGTGAGCAGAGCGTCGAGGTCACCGTCGACGATCTTGCGAGACAGCTCGGACGAGCCGCCGAACAGGACGGCAGCCAGGCCAAAGCCGGCAGCGCCCACGCCGAACATGCACAACATGTCGGGCAAGCGGTAGCCGCGGATGTTGTCGAAGCGGTCGAACAAGATCCACCAAGTGACGAACACCATCACGTTGTTGACCGCCATGAAGCACAGCTGGAGCAAGAACGCGGAGCGCAGCGACAAGCTGGCGCGGATGGAGGTGTGGAACACCGCTTGGACGAAGCGTAGCTGTCTCACGACTCAGCCTCCGTGGATGTTGACGACGCGTAGACCACGCCGGTGGAGCACGACCAAGAGCACCGTTGCGACTGCGATCCACGCGACGAGCTTGAGCGCGGTGTGCACGGCGGCCCGAGGGTCGAACCCGAACACCATGCTGCCCGGCCCGTGCAGCAGGGCGGAGAACGGCGTCATCAGGGCGAGCGTGCGCAGCCAGCTTGGGTAGAGGGAGAGTGGGACGAACAGTCCGCCAAGCACGAAGCTCGACTTCTGCCACACCCACTGGACGGGGCTGGCGTCCACGATCCAGAAGGCGCTCAGCCCGATGGTCGCGTTGCACAGCAGGCTGAGCAGACCGCCGTCGCCGAATGTATGAGGAGCGGGGGACGGGCAGAGGCCGATCGACCGGGCAGCGCCCGGCCTGATGCGGCAGCGGTACCGGAACGGTGTGGTCTCGGAGCTTTCAACCCCATTCACTGGTATCGTTCCTAGAGCCGAGGTTTCCGTGCCCGACAGTCCCCAACCGCAGCTACGCTCGCGACCCGACACACGCGCTATGTCGGTAGACGATCTAGTGGACATGACGCGCGCAGGCCGTGTCCGGATCCCGGATTTTCAGCGCCCGCTCAAGTGGGATCGAGCCGATGCACTGAAATTGCTCGATAGTATTGACCGAGGTTACCCAGTCGGAACGCTGCTGTTCTGGCAGCGCGAAAGCGAGGCTGGAGTCGTGAAACTCGGCCCACGGGAGCTCCAGGCCCCGGGGCGGCCTGACGCCTGGTTCGTGATCGACGGGCAGCAACGACTCACGGCGTTGATGCGTACCCTCGACGCGACGTCCGATGACACATGGCGCGCCGCATACGATCTAGACACCCGAACGTTCTTGAGTTTTCCCCGTGGCAAAGCGTCGACACGGCGCGTGCCGGTGGAGGTGGTGTTCGATCAGACACGTCTGCTCGAGTGGCTCACCAAAGAAGGGGCGAGCGTTTCTGATTCCGAGCGACGTGAGCTGTTCGAGCTGACGAAACGGCTTCAGAAGTACACCCTTCCAGTGGTTATCGTGCAGGCGAATAGTGACGAAGAGGATGCGATCCGCGACATATTCACGCGTCTAAACGAATCCGGAAAGCGGCTCGACGTCAACGATGCCTTCCGCGCCTTTCACGAGCGACCACGCGATAAGTCGCGAGACCTCGATGCAGTAGCGGGTGAACTGAAGGAGCTGGGTTTTGGCACATTCGACCGAGATCTCCTCATCACGCTGCTGTCAGTGACGCGTGGCGTGGATCCGGGCAAAGTACGTGAGGCGCTTCAACAGCCCGACTTTATCGACGATGAGGCCCTGCCCGCGTTGACGCGTAGCGTACGAGCGACCGTGCAATTCCTTCGGACGGGCTGCGCGATCCCGCACTTGAAGCTTGTGCCGTACGCGCTGGTGTTGCAAACACTGGTCCGTTTCTTCCAGCGTTATCCGGCTCCTCACCCGCGCACTCGCGAACTGCTCAGACGATATGTTTGGCGCGGCTTCATTCATCGAAACTTTCGCGCGGATATCGCGAACACTCGCCTACACTTGGAGGCCATCAGTCAAGATGAGCACAACAGTGTCCAAAACCTCCTGAAGATGGTCAGCGCGAGCGCCAGTGAGCCCACACCGGCGAAGGCGTTCAGCATCCAGTACGCAACGCCGCAGATGGACATGTTGGCGCTCTTGGGGTGCTCGCCCCGCGACTTCACGGACGGCGATCTACTTGTCGCAGAAGATCGAGTCTTCGACACTCGCCTGCTTCCCCCCGTGGTCGTAGCAGAAGGG
>JBEGTL010000595.1:0-5186 GCA_041179425.1 Pseudomonadota bacterium
TCGAAGCCCGAGGCGTACACGTAGCTGGCGCCGGGTGCGTGCAACGCGAGCTGCGAGGCGTGTGTCTGCCCGTCGAGCGTGAGCTCGAAGATGCTCGCTGCGCCGCGTCGACTCAGCTCTGGCAAGAGCGTGCGCAGAAACGCGCGCGCCTTCGACGACGTGAAGGCGTCTGGATGATGGACCCCGGCCTGCGGAGCGGCCGCGCGGGCGCGGTGCAGCGTGAGCAGACGGTCGACCGCGGCGACGTCGAGCGCATCGAACTCGAGGTGACGTGTGGCCCACGCACGGCCATCGCGCTTGAGCCGGTTCTGACTGCGCCGGATGCTCTCTTTGACGTTGCGCTTGAGGTTCTTGCGAGTCTGCTCCCAGGAGTCGCTCAGCTGAAGAATTACGCATGCGCGCGATCGACGTTGTTCGTAAAACGACACCTCGCCGCCGGTCTCGAACACCCACTCGGGCTCGAACCAGCCTTGTTCGGGCGCAAACGTAGTCTCACACCAGTGCGCTCCGCAGCGCAGCGTGACGGCCGTGAGGGCGCGCATCACGTCGCGCACGTAGGCGAGGTCGACGAGCACGCCGGACAGCTCGAGCACCAGGTCGTTTGTTCCGCTGCCCACGGCCAGCAGCCGCCTGGCGAGTGCAAGGCCCGCGAAGCCCACCTTTTGGCAATAGAAAGGTGCGACGCCGAGCAGTTGCTGCGTGACCCGATGACGAATCAGGTAGAGCTGACGGTCTGCTTCCTGAGTGTAGTGTCGGTACCAGCCGACGATCCAGGTGGGCGACAAGAACGGATTGGCCGGCCCCGGTTGTGCGGCGAACAAAGTCGCCCAGTCGGCGAGATCGCGCGGCGTCAGCTGATCGACATGAGTCGGTACGACGACCATCGGTCCAAGCTCGACGGATCTCTCTGTCAACACGTCCCGCCCTCGTAACATATCGGTCGCGATTGTGGACACGGAAAAACCACTGGCGCAAACCGTCGTGAAACCATGTTCACACAAAGTGTCGGCCGACTGACTTGGCAGTGCAGACGAGAGACGCTCGGAGTAATCGAGGTGTGCGAGCCAGGCGGCGTCACGCAGGTTTTCTGCCGGTGTCCAGCGTTCTCCACGACGCGTCGCGTTCCGCTGTGCACAGCGACTTTGCAGACTCAACGGAGTGCCGGGTGTCGTAGGCATGCGCGCCTTATCCCGCTCCGCGCGTTGTTGACTGGACACGGCATTGCTCGTGCGCGGGCAGTCGCGTAGTCGCGAAGGAGGTCGTCGCACGCACCTCTTCTCTGCCGCGCACAGCGCGTCTACGGAGCCGCTGATGAAACGTCTACTCGTCGTCTACGGCGCGGCCTTCGCGCTGAGTACGCTCAGCTGCACGAACGAGCCGAGCACGCTCGCCAACGAAGGCACCGACAACGCCACCACCGCAAAGGTCGACGCAGGCACCAAGCGCGCTGCGGACGCTGCCATCAAGCCCCGCACAGATGCCGGCCGCAAGCCCGATGCGGGCAAGCCCGACGCGGGTGGCAGCGGGCAGCTGCGTATCCCTCCACTCGCGTTTCGCAGTCGCAAGCTGCCCAATGGACTGACGCTCTACTCTGCCAAAGATACCAACACCGCCAGAGTCACGGTCCAGGTCTGGTACAAGGTGGGCTCCAAGGACGACCCCGAGGGGCGCTCGGGCTTTGCGCACTTGTTCGAGCACCTGATGTTCAAGGCCACGCGCAATTTACCGCCCGAGACGCTCGACCGTCTGACCGAAGACGTCGGCGGCTCGAACAACGCCTTCACGGCCGACGACACCACGGCGTACGCCCATCAAGCTCACCGATCTCGCCGCTTCGGGTGAGCCCATCGCGCTGGCGCCCGAGGGCGAACGCGCAGCACTGCCCGGTCCGCAGCCTGCGCGCGACGTGCCCACGCCCGAAGTCAGCGAGCAGACGCTCCCGAACGGCCTGCGTGTGCTGGTCGCTTCGACACACGACGTGCCCCTGGTGAGTGCGCGGCTCACCTTTGCGACGGGCGCGGCCGACGACCCCGCCGACAAGGCCGGGCTCGCCCCGTTTGCCGCGGGTCTGCTGAGCGAAGGAACGAGCACACAGAAAGCGCCCGAGATCGCCGCCGAGCTCGAGAGCCTGGGTGCCGTGGTGGGTGCGTCGGCGGGCTACGACTTCACGGGCGTCTCCGCCAACAGTCCGGCCGACGTGTTCCCCAAGACCGCAGCGCTGATGGCCGCCATCACGCGCGACCCGACATTCGCCGACGACGAGCTCGCGCGCGCACAACAACAGTCGCTCGATGGACTTCGCGTCTCGCTCACCGAGCCGGGCTCCATCGCAGGGTTTGTGGTGGCACGGGTGTTGTTCGGCAGCGCGCCGTACGGAGCCGCCGTCTCGGGTACGCCCGCCAGCATCCCGCGCATCACACGCGACGACTTGGTCGCGTTCCACGGCGCGCACTACCGGCCCGGCAGCGCGAAGCTGACATTCTCAGGCGACATCGAGCCCAACGCCGCCTTCGCCCTGGCCGAGCAGCTGTTCGGAGATTGGGGCGACCCCGACGTCGCGGCGCCGCCTGCCGTCGATGCGGCCGGTCCCGTTCTGCCGCCGCGCGTCGTCGTCATCGATCAGCCCGGCTCGGGTCAGGCCGCGGTGTACGCCGCAGCGCGCGCCATCGAGCGAACCGACCCGGACTTCTACCCGCTCGTCGTCGCCAACACCGTGCTGGGGGCAGGCTACTCGTCGCGCCTCAACCAAGAGATCCGGCTCAAGCGCGGTCTGTCTTACGGTGCATCGTCATCGCTCGGCACGCGCCTGCACGGCGGTGTGTTCGCGGCCAGCGCGCAGACGCGCAACGACGCAGCCGTGATGGTCTCCGATCTCATGCTCGGCGAGCTCACCCGCATCGGCAGCGAGCCCGTGCCGACAGCGGAGCTCGACGTGCGCGCCACTGCACTCATCGGCGGTTTTTCAGGATCGCTCGAGTCCGTCGATGGACTGGTCGGCCAGGTCGCGAGCCTCGCCGCGTACGACCTGCCGCTCACGGAGCTTTCGGACTACCCGACCAAGGTGCGCGCCGTCAGCCCAGAGCAGCTGCAACAAGCCTTTGGCAAGAGGCTGCCCACCTCCGCGTTCAGCCTGATCATCGTCGGCGATGCGGCCAAGTTTTTGCCCGCGCTCAAGGCCAAACATCCGACGGTCGAGGTGATCCCCGTCGACGAGCTCGACCTCGACAGCGCCACGCTGCGCTGAGCGTCAGCGGCTAACGTACTACCGCACGCGCCCCGCGCCAGAGAAGTCGAGGGGCACGCGAAACTCGGCGCGGCTCTCCGACTCTGGAAACCTCCACTTTTGCACTGCGCCTCGAATGCACTCGATGAGCTCGTCGGGCGCGTCGCCGTCCATCACGACTGCGCTCGTCTCCCCGGAGGGCTCGACGCTGATCTGCGCGGCAAGGGAAACCGCGCGCAGCTCCGCGCTCAGCGAAGCGCGCAGCGCGGCGTCGTAGCAGCGCTCGAGGAGCCCGGCGCTACGGCGCAGTGCATCGCGCACCTGACTGTCCGTGGCGCCAGCCTCTGGACTCGCCGCTTCGTCGGTGCGCGCGATGGGCGTGCCCTCGACGTCGAGTCGGTAGCTGCGCTCCACGCGACCGGGTCGAAGTGCAACTTGCGGCCCCACCACATCGAAGCGCAGGGTCTGGTCGAAGCGTGCACTCGGGCGCGCGAGCGAAGTGTCGACAGGTGCACTCGGGCGCGCGAGCGAAGTGTCGACAGGTGCACTCGGCCGCGCGAGCGCAGTGTCGACAGGTGCACTCGGCCGCGCGGGCGAAGGTTCCACGCTCGCTGACGAAGGCTCGACAGGACTCGCACGGAGCAGACGCGGGGCCTGTCGAAGCGCGCCCTCGGCAACGCGAGCAAAGACGGATGGAGTCGGCTCGGCGTCGCGTGTCTTGGGCGTCTCGGCCACGGGTCGAGCTGCGCCGCGCGTCAGGCTGCGCATGGGCTCGACGCGCGCGGTGAGGACCGGCGTCTCGCCTGGCGCTGGTGCTGCCGACTGTTTTGGCGCGAGCTCGGTCTTGAGCTCGGACGGCGGCGACTCGCCGCGCCGCGCGAGGAACGTGAGGACAATGCCCGCAAACACCAGCGAGCCGAGGCCGAGCCAGCCCCGCACACGACTCTTTGGTGCGGGCGGCGCGGAGGTTCGCGGGAGAGGCGGAGGCCGCGAGCCACCCATGTCGAACACGCGGCGCAGGTCGTCGCAGTTGCTCGGACGTCGTGCCGACTCGAACCCGAGACAGTAGCTGGCGATGGTCGCGTAAGGTTCGAGGGAGGGGTCGTCGAGCTCGAGCGGAAGATCGCCCGCGCTGTTCGCCGTGCGCGCCGAGAGTCGCGCGAGGTCGAGCGGGCGCTGCGCCGAGAGACAGGCGAACAAGATTGCACCGAGCGCGAACACGTCGGTGCTCGCGTCGACGACACCGTCTTCGCTGCGCTGCTCGGGCGACTGGTAGGCGCGCGGGACGACGACCGCGGTACTGGCGCTGGAGTGCGTGCCGAAGAACTGCCCCACCTGCCCGACGACCTCGAAGTCGAGCAGACGCACCCGGACCACACCCGCTGCGTTCTCTTCGAGGAACACCCGCTCCGGGCTCAGGTGGCCGTGCACGATGCCGGCGCGATGAAGCGCCGCGACGATGTCGAGCAGCGCGGAGAACACGAAGCGCAGCTCGGCGAGCTCGAGCGGGCCACTCTCGAGCCGTTGGGCCAGCGACTCGCCGCGCATCAGCTCGAGGGCCACCCAAACGTCGGCGCCGTCGGTCCCGCTCTCGAGCGACTGGATCAGGCCGCGATGTGCGACGTGATCGGCGGCGCGCGAACGGGCCCCCGTGCGTGCGAACGGCGCGCGCAGCTCACTGCGTGCGCCCTCGTGCGCCGATCCTGCGCGCGCGAGGGAAGAGACGCCGGAGGAACGCATCGCGTCGCGGCCCGAGCGGGTAGCGCCCCGCGTGAGCGACACGGGATCGCTGTCGCGCCGCGCAACCTCCAGCGTGACCCTGCGCTCGGTGAGGACGTGGCTCGCGAGGTAGACGACGCCACGCGAGCTCTCGAAGAGCTTGCGCAAGATGCGGTACTTCTTCCCAACGACCACGTCGGGCTTGAGGTCCATGGCGGCAAGACTACTCATCTACGCGCCGTGA
>JBEGTL010000596.1:0-5149 GCA_041179425.1 Pseudomonadota bacterium
ATCTTGGGCATGCGGGCGGGTCCGGGAGCTCTTGATTGGTGTGGTAACCGCAAGATCTCTCAGATCCCCCGCTCTTTCATCCACTTTGTTCATCAAAAACGTGGATCTGGGCTGAGCTGCACCCAATCCAAAATCGAGGCAAGGCACCCTCGGAGGATTGCGCGGCAATCAAGAACAGGTGTCGCACACGCTTCGCGGATTGCGCGGCAATCAAGAACAGGTGTCGCACACGCTTCGCGGATTGCGCGGCAATCAAAGCCGGGCCTGCGTGACGGCGTGACCCATCAGCGACGCCGGGATGACCGGTGCCGGCTCAAAACCAGCGTGCGCGTGTGCGAGGCCGATGGCAAGACGCCTGCGTGGAATCGTCGACACCTTGAGCTTCATCAAACCGAGGTAGGCGAGGTACTCGCAACGCTTATCCGCGTTCGACCGAAGCGAGGGAGCTCATGTCCTTCGCACCATCGTACGAACGCGTCCCACTCGCTTTGGTAGGCGCGGCGCGTATTGGCTGCGTATGCGCCTTCCGCGAGGCTGTCGGCCTCCGCACTGAGCTGCGCGAGCGTCGGGATGGTCGCCACGTCGCAGCGGCTCTTGGGCGGCGCCGCGACCCTTCCCCGCTTCTCCACCCGACATCCCTGAGAGCTCGGGTCGTCCGAATGGGTGGACGATCCCACTGAACAGAGACCTGGCCAATGCCGAGCTGGGCCCTTTGACGTGCGATCCCAGAGGGTTGCAGAGAGTGTCGGATAAAAAATCAGAGTCGGTCACGGGACGAGTGGCCAAGGGACTGTCCGCGCACTCCCCGCGCAGCGCCCCCTCACACTGCAATACGGCCCAACTCTTGACTCTCGGCAGGTACTATTTAAAATGGTACTATGCAGCCAGCCACCATCATCCCTGCCTTCGATGCCTACGCGGCCGACCGCGGCCTGGTGTTCGAGGCCGTGGTCCTCGGCGGGACCGCGCTCGTGCTGCTCGGTGTGATTCAGCGGCCGACCGACGACTGCGACGTTCTCGACCCGCAGATCCCCGAAAGCGTGCGCCAAGCAGCGGTCGACTTTGCACGCTTGCATGGGCTGAATGAGGACTGGCTCAACAGCAAGGCGCACGACTTCGTCGGCGTTCCGGGATGTTTGCCCGAAGGTTGGCGCGAGCGTCTGCGCTGGGCGTATCAAGGCCGTGCGCTACGTCTTCAAACGCTCGGCCGCCAAGACCTTTTGTGCACCAAGCTCGTTGCGCTGGTCGATCGCGGTACGGACTACCTCGATTGCGTCGCGCTCGCCCCGACGGCGGAAGAGTTGCGGGCCGCGTGGCCTTTCGTGGCGCAGTACGAAGGCAACGAGGAGTCGCGCGAGGTGTACTGGCTGCCGCTCGCACGTCGGCAGCTCGGCCGGCTTGCCAAGGAGCTTGGGTACGATGTCGTTTTCTAGAACAGTGCCGGAGGTGCTCGGGGGCGCTGCGCTCGATGTCGCGATGCGCGGGATTGGCATGCGCATCGGTGGGTCGCGCTCTGCGACGTTGCGCGGCGCGGCCGATCTTGAACGCACGTTGGTGTCCGTGGCGAGCGAGGCGCTGCCCAGCGATTTTCGCCTGCTCGGCGTCCTACTGGCTTGGTTGGCGGTGCATCAGGAGAGACTGAACGTGCCGCGCCTTAGGCGACTTCTGCAAGAGGCTGCGCGCACGCCGTTGGCGCGAGCCTGGTGGGCCGCCGTCGGAACGTGGCTCGGCCGAGGGGACGCACGATGGCGAGCGTTGTCGAAGCTGTACGCCGGACCCCGGCAGGACCTCGACGATCCCGCGGTTACCGCGCTTCAGGTGCAGAGAGTCGGCGAGGATGCGCGTTTCGAAGGCACTGCGCTGCGGGTGCATGCGAAGTTGTTGCGCTCGCGTACGGCAGATGTGGAGCAGCCCGCGGAGCTTGCTGCGCATCACCCCCTGTACTTCAGGCGCCTGATGCTGGGCCCCAACTACCGCGCCGACGTGTGGGCGGCACTCGATGAGCAGCCCGACGCGACTGCGGCCGAGGTCGCGCGGGTGGTGGGGTGCGCGTACGAGACAGCACGCTCGGTGGGCAAGGATTGGGCGCTCGCGCAGAGCGTCGGACGCTGAACTGAGAGTAGCGGCGGCATGGTCTCCTGCGCGGAATGCAGGTTGCGCGCGCCGCACCTCTCTATGCCGGGTCTTGCACTGAACTCACGATCCGGCCTGGCGGTGCCTGCGGAACCGCCGCAGAACGACCAATGGGCCAAGCATCGACTTCGCAGCGCCAGAGAGCAGCGCCAGGCTGCTAGCGACCGCTGATACCGACCCGCCAGTCGGCCCCCAAGGCGTGCATCGCGAGCCAACCAAGCCACAACGCGATGGCGAAGCCGAGCGCAGGCACGATCGCCCGGCGCACGAAGCCTACCGCGGCGGCACTCTCGCCGCGCGCAGCCACCCGAGGTTCCGGCGCCGGCGACGGCAAGGGAGGCAACACCAGCTTGAGCCTGGTCGGCGTGAGCGAACGACGCTCGTGCACCAACGTTGGCCGACTGTCGACCGCGCGATGCGCGAGCGCACTCCCTCGCGCGCTGACCGGTTGTGGTGACCTGAGAGGTCTCAGCTTGGGAGGCGGCGGTGGAGGCGCCAGACCGCTCCCGCGCGAGGCTTGTCGACCATCCGTCTCGCCCAGCACGTGCGGACGACTCGAAGCGTCTGCAGACTGGGGTCGGCCTGCCAGAGCTCCAAGTTGTTCGTGGCGACGCCGTGGATGATCGGAAAGATTCAGCAGGGCGCGGAGCGAGTCCTCTGGACCTTCCGCGTACGGCTCGAGTGCAGACGAAAGCGACGCCACGTTGGCGAACCGCTGCCTCGGGTCCGCGGCGATGGCCCGCATCACCACCTCGGAGAGACCGCGCGGGAGTCGCGGCACGCGCCGCTGAAGCGGCATCGCGTTGCCCCCGACCACACGCACCGCCACCTCCACCGGCGTGGCCCCGTCGTACGGATACACCCCTGACAGCGCGCGATACAGGATCACGCCGAGGGCGTAGATGTCTGAGCGCTCGTCGCACGCACGCGCGTCCCGCAGCTGCTCCGGCGCCATGAACTGCCGCGCCCCGGAGACGTTGCCTCCGCGCGTCAGCTCTTGGCCCGGCACCAGCGACCCACGCGTGAGCTTCGACACGCCGAAGTCCAGCACCTTGGTCTCGCGAGCCAGGCCGTGCGCATCGACGCAAAGGAAGATGTTGTCGGGCTTGAGGTCGCGATGCACCACGCCGGCCTGGTGGGCCGCTTGCACGCCGCGAAGCACCGGCATCATCAGCCTGACGAATACGTGCGCGTCGAGCGGCGCATCCGGCAGAGCCTCGGACAGCGACCTGCCGCGCAGCAGCTCCATCACCAAAAACAGCGAACCCTCGTGTCGGCCCACGTCGAACACGTTGACCACATTGGGGTGCGCGATGGCGGCATTCAGCTGCGCCTCCCGCAGCAGCCGCAGCGACACCTCGGACTCGCTCATCAGCTCGGGCAAGATCCATTTGATGGCCACGAGTTTGCCCGTAAAGACATTCTCCGCGGCGAACACCGTACTCGTCCCGCCCTCTTTCAGGACCCGGGTCAACCGATAGTGCTGGGCAAAAATGTCTCCCGGACTCGGCCTCTTCATCACGACTCCTAGCTCCGATTTTCCTAGCACCGCGCGCACGCGCCGGCGTCGAGGCCCGACCTTACCCTCCTCCCAACAGACTGCCGAGAGCGTACGAATCTGACTCTGCGGTCGTGCTTCACCGAAAGCATTGAGCAAGGCGCCAACGTGCCGATTTCGTGTCGTGCGATGCTTCTCGCAGTGCAGAGGTCAGACCTCCGACGAACTGACGTGCACCCTCGAGACCGTCAGATGCGCCACCCGCTGCACAGTGACTCGGGGCTTTGGCGACTGCGCCTCAAGCGACCGCTGCCGTCAGCTTGCGAGCTCCTGCAGCGGCTATAGTCCCCGCCACCATGACCCCTCCTGCTGCGCGCATCTGGATCGACGCTGACGCCTGCCCCCGTGACGTCAAAGACCTCGTCTACCGAGCGGCCGAGCGGCTACGCATCCCGGTGATGGTCGTCGCCAACAAGTACATGACCCTCCCGAGCTCGCCGCTCATCACCATGGTGCCGGTCGCGGGAGGCCCCGACGTCGCCGACGACCACATCGTCGAGCACGCCCAGCCCGGCGACCTCGCCGTCACGGCCGACGTCCCGCTCGCCGCGCGCCTGGTCGCCAAGAAGCTCATCGTCCTCAACCCGCGCGGCGAGGAGTACGACGCCGAGAACATCGGCGAGCGCCTCTCGGTGCGCGACTTCTTGGCCGAGGCGCGCGAGAACGGCGTCGTGACCGGAGGTCCGAGCGCGTGGGGGGCAAAGGACAAGCAGCGGTTTGCCAATGCGCTGGATCGGGCGTTGTGGAGGATGTCGAAGGTCGGGCGGGAGTGACGGCGAGCAGCGCAGCGACAGACGGCTCGACCGTCAGGTCGTCGTACTACTTGAGCGCGAGCGCCAGACCTCGGACGGGGCCGGTCGTGCCGGCGATCGCACTCGCGGCCGGCGTCGCGGCGCCGTTGAACAGCGTGGCGACGCCACTGTTCAGGTTGATGGAGTACAGCGTCGGTGCGCTCGCCTGATCGAGCACCGCCAGCGCCAGACCATTGTTGCCGCCCGCGATGTCGAAGCCCACGTCGAAGGCCGAGTTCACACCCAGCGCGCCGACGGAGGTGAGTGCGCCACCGTTGGGGGAAGGCTCGCCCGCGAGGCCGCCCTGCCGATAGAGCGTACTGACGCTGCCACCGATCACGTACAGCGTCGTGCTGGAGGTACCGACGAAGTTATTCGTGTAGGCCGCAGCCACCAGGCCCGCGCCCGTCGGGTTGAGCGCAGTATCCACGAAGGTCGCGCCCTGAGCACCAGCGGCCCGCGTCGAAGGCAGGATCCGAAGGTTGCCCTCGTCGCGATTGACCAAACGCAGCGCATCGGCCGCAGGATTGAAGTCGAAGCCGTAGGTCGAGACCGGCAGCGTGGTGAAGGTCGAACCCGTTGCGGCGGCGAGCGCGACGACCTGGGTAGCCGCGCCGCTCGCTGCGAGGGTGTAGAGTCGACCTGAGCTGCCGAGGCCGTACAGCTT
>JBEGTL010000597.1:0-5146 GCA_041179425.1 Pseudomonadota bacterium
GCCCGTACAGCTTTTATCGGCACTTCATCAGCGGCGGCGAAGTGCTGATGGCGTGGGCACTGGTGCCCTTTCACTCCGACCTGCTCGCCAACCTCACCACCGTGGTGCAGTGGCTGGGTATCGGGAGTGCGAGCTGGGGGCTGGCGCGCGCGCTCGGTCTGCGCGAACCGTTCGCCGCGAGCAGTGCGGGCCTCACCATGTTCGTGCCCGTGCTCGCGTTCGAGATGAACACGGGCTACGTCGAGGCGCCCCTCAACCTGGCGCTGCTCTTGGGCATCGCGCTCTCCCTCTGGTGCCTGCGTACGCCGAGAGCAGCCGTGGCGGTGGCCGCTGCCATGGCACTCGGTATCGCGGCCGGCATCAAGCTCCCCGCTGCGCCGCCAGGTGTGGTCGTGCTGGCCGTGCTGCTGGTGCGCATGTTGTTCGCCAGGCGCTACACGCTGGGTGCGCGCGTGGGCGTGGTCGCCGTCAGCGCTGTGGGGTTCGCGCTCCCGGTGCTGCCCTGGGCGTACCAGGCGTACGTGGAGACGGGTTATCCGCTCAGCCCCATGCCGGTCAAAGTGCTCGGATTCACGCTGGGCGTCGTGAGCCCGGCCATGGAGTGGTACCAGGAGCGCTCCTTTCACGTGCCGTACAGCTGGGACTCCGAGAGCAACGCGCTCCGCTACTTGTTCTCGGATGTCAACGTCGTCAGCGAGGTCCTCGGGCCGTCGCTCGGCTCAACCGCGCTCCTTCCGTTGTTCGTCAGCGCTCTTGGCTTGTGGGTGTTGCTGCGAAAGCGGCCGCTCACCGCGCTCACGCTGGCGGTCGCCATGGCGGCACCGTGGGCAGCGCACTTCAGCGCGGGCCTGAGTGTCCCGCGTCTGTACTGGGCCGTGTCGGTCGCGCGCTACCTGATCGGACTCATGGGCATGGCGCTGCCCGTCAGCATGGCCTGGTGCGAGCCCGACAGTACGCTCGCACAGAGCTATCGGCGCGTGCTCATCGTCATGTCGCTGTGGACCGTCGGCATCTCTCTTCGCCTCGGCTTTGGCGCGTGGGAGATACGCGAGCTGATGATCGTCCTGGTCGTGAGTCTGCTCCTCGGCACGTTGCTCTGGCTGGTGCTCCGGCACAACCGGCTCGTGGCGTGGCAGCAGCTGGCGACGCTCTGTCTGGTGTTTGTCGTCGGCTGCTCGGCGCTGCAGCAGCGACGCGATCAGACACGCCACCTCGCCTACGAGTCGAGCTTCGCGCTGCACAGCTCACCGCGCTACTGGTCTGCCGCGCCGGCACTCGTCGATGAGCCTCTCAAAAAGCACCACATCGCGCTCACTGGCGGGCCCACCCAAAACTGCGACGGCTGGTTTTCTTACTTCTTTTTGGGCTCTCGTTTCCAGAACACCGTGCACTACGTCCCGGTCACCAAAGACGGCAGCATCGCCCACTTCGGACCGCATGGAGACCTCGAACAACGGGCCGATGCAGACAGCTGGCTCAAACACCTGAAACGTCGTCAGATCACCGACGTGCTCACGTTCCCGCCCTACTCCACCGAGCAACGCTGGATGGACGAGCGGCCAGACACGTTCGAGAAGGCCACGGGCAACTTCGACTGGGGACTGTACCGAGTACGAGAGCCTTAGCTTCGCGCACGCGAATTTCGTGTTGCCTCCATTCGTGGTCGCAATCAGCGCAACACGTAGACGTCGAACTCCTCGGGCTCGAACACCTGGTGAACGTTGTTGCGCATGCGCCCGACCCAGCTAGTGGCCGCCCGAAAGCGCTCGTACTGCAGGGGGTCATAGCTGAAGTGCTTGACGGTGGTGTGCAAAAAGTCGAACGGCCCCCACGGCGAGAGCACCGGGCCAAGCACCAACATCACAGGCCGATGGTGCTGGGCGCGTAGCTCGCGCGAGGTGGCGACCAAGCTGTCGAGCGTGACGTCGCCGGTGGCGAGGCGACTGAAGCTGACCTTGGCGGAGAAGCGCTTTTCACGCACCTGGTAGATGGGGTTGTCGACGTAGTAGGAGAGCCCCTCGATACGCAGTTCCGGCTCGCCGATCACGATGGCGTCCTTGAAGCGCGGCTGGCTCTCGATCAGTTGTGCGAGCCACTTCGACCCTGACAGTCTGGTGTTGTGGTCGTATTTGAGGGCCAGCCAGCCGTGACCTACCGAGATCGCGAACATGAGCGGAATCAGCCCGGCCAGCAGGGGCGCGAGCTGGTTTTCGACCGCACTCACCCAGCGTGGTCGCGCACGCGCTGGCTGCTGCGCGGCGAGCCAAAGGCAGACCACCGTCATCAGGTAGAGCAGCGCCTTGTGACGTACCTCGGGCGGGTAGAGCAGGATGGCGAACAGGTCGGCCACCAACACACTCCCGTAGAAGAGCAGACCGATGAAGGGGTTCCGCAGCACGAAGTACACGGTCAGGCCCCAGATCGCGATCTCGACCGGAAGTGGGCCGGTCAGCAGAAATAGGTCTTTGAGCTGCGCGCCCGGGCTGCTCAGGTGCTGGACGAGGGCCGCGAACGCCGTCTTCAAGCTGAGGTACTGCGCGGTGTGAAAACATGTCGTCTCGGCGTCCGCACGAAACACCAGCACCGAGGCCACGATGCCCACGACTGCCAGCGCGACGCCAACGACTTGTCGCCGCTCTGGCGCCGGGCTCTCGCGTCCGCGAGCCAAGCTCAGGTGGACGTACTCGAGCAGCCACAGCACCGTGATACCGGTGGCAAACACGGCACATAGCGCGGTGGTGTTTGCAAACAGCGCGACCGCAGCAAAAAATGCGATGGGCCGCGCAAACCTGCGCGGGTAGAGCACGCAGATCACGAACGCCAGCAGCATGGCCAGGCCGTAGTTGCGGCAGACGATGGAGTACTCGTAGAGGGGTGAGTGGCTGAACGCGAACAACACCCGCTGCCAGCGCGGGAACGGTGCGTAAGCAACGAAAACGAACACGGCCGCTTCGGCGATCAACAAACTCAGAACCGCGAGCACGGCTTTGGTCTGGAAGATGCCGTGGGCGACGTAGAGCAACAAGTACCAGAGCGCCGGGTGCCCTTCGTTGTGCAAGTTGCGCAGGAGGGCCAGTGGCGAGCCGCTCTCGAGCACGATGTTGAGGGCGCGTGCTTCATCGCGCCAGACTTCGTGAGCCTGGAACAGTATGACCAGAATGACGAAGTGAACGACACACACACAGAGCGCAAAACGAATGGACTTTGGGAGACGCTCCCACCGCGCGATCACTGAGTTCACAGCCCTCACCATTTGCCAGTTCTCCTGCACAGCAGACCTTCAGCGCAACACGTACACGTCGAACTCTTCTGGATCGACGATCTGCGCAATGTTCTGTCGGATCACTGCGATCTTCCTCGTTGCTGCGCGAAACCGCGCCAGGGACTCGGGATCGTAGTGGAACACCTTGACGAAGGTGTGCACCGATACGAAAGGGCCGTTTGGGTTGAGGTCGGGGCCCAGCACCACGATCACGGGCTTGTGCTCGCGCGCGGCAAGCGCACGCGCGAGGGAGAGCAGCTGGTCGAGCGAAATGTTGCTCGCCGAGCCCTGGCTGAAGTTGACCTTGCGGCCAAAGCGGTGATCGCGCGCCTGGTAGATGGGATTGTCGACATAGTACGACAGCGCCTCGATCCGCAGGTCGGGCTCGCCCACGACGATCGCGTCGGCGTAGGCCGGGTTTGCCTCGATGATGTGTGCGAGCCACTTCGCGCCCGACATGAGGCGCGCGCGGTCGAGCTTGAGGGCATCGTACGCGGCGTGCGCCTGGACGGCGAAGAGCACGGGGACCAGCACGGCGACGACCGGTGCGAGCGCACGGCAAAAGGCGCGCACATAGCGTGGCAACTCCCGCGCGGGCAGCTGTGCGTCGAGCCAAAAGACGGCCACGATCACGATGTAGACCAGCCCCTTGTGCCGTACCGCTGGCGCGTAGATGAGCGCGCTGAATAGGTCGAACGAAACGATGCTGCCGTAGAACAACAGACCGATGATCGGGTTCCTCAGCAGAAAGTAGGCCGTCAGCAGCCAGACCGCGACGGTGAGCGGCAGTGGACCCGAGAGTGAGAAGAGGTCGACCAGCTGCACGGCGGGGCGTTCGAGGTGCGCGTACCAGGCGGCTAGCGTGCCGTCCAAGGTGATGTTTTGTGGGCGGTAGAACAGCGAGGTGCTGTCGGCGCGAAATACGTAGACCGAGAGGCCGATGCCGAGGAGCGCAAGGGCGAGCCCCAGACCCGTGCGCGCCACACGCGCCCTTGGCTGTGCGATCGGAGGCAGGGCGTCACGGGGCTGCCGCAGCTCGACGTAGACGCGCTCGATCAGCCACAACGAGGTTGTGCCAGCGGCTATCACCGCACAGAACGCCGTGGCGTTGGCGAACAGCGCGATGACAAAACCAAACCAGATGGGTCGCTCGAAGCGGCGCGGGTACAGCGCGCAAAACACGAATCCGAGGAGCATCGCGAGCCCGTAGTTGCGACACATCACCGAGTACTCGTAGAGCGGGAAAAGACCGATCGCGAACAGCACACGCTGCCAGCGCGGAAACGGCGAGTAGGCAGCAAACACGTAGACCGCCGCCTCGGCAATCAGCAGACTGGCCGCCACCAACACGGTCTTGGTGCGCAGGATGCCGTATCCCACGTACAAGATCGCGTACCAGAGGATGGGATGACCCTCGTTGTGCAGGTTGCGCATCAGGTCGAGCGGCGAGCCGCTGTCGAGCACGATGTTGAGGGCCCGTACTTCGTCGCGCCACAGCTCGTGGAACTGGCTGAAGTAGACCAGCAAAGCGAAGTGCAACAGCGACACGATAGCCGCGAACCGGTCGACCCGCGGCCTTGCGCGCGCGAGCGAAGAAAGGTGCGACAGCCAACGCTGCGGCAACGCGCTCGATTTCATCCCAGCCGCTTATCACATGTCGCCCGCGATGCGCGTCGTCGCGAGCCGAGCGAGCCTGCGTCGAGAGTTTCTTGACCGACCGGGGTCCGCTCCCCATCCTGCGCGCCGTGACGGTCAGGCTGCAAAATACGAAGCTGCGCGCGGAAGCCATGAGGCCGCAACACTGGTCGATCCGAGGTCCTCGGCCGGTGCTCGCACTGCTCGTGGGGGTCTTCTTGCTGGTGGGCCCGTGGGTCGACTCACCAC
>JBEGTL010000598.1:0-5144 GCA_041179425.1 Pseudomonadota bacterium
AGTCAGCTCGAGGCGGGCTTCGTACCTGCCGGGTGCGCGGGGCAAAAGTTGGCTCGAGCGCGACAGACCGCGATCGTTGTCGAGGGTCAGCTGGCCTGTGAGGTCGTCCACGAAGCGCCCGCGCTCATCGAGTACGTCGACCGTGCCCACCAGCGTGTCGCCCTCGAGGCGGGTCTGTACGGGCAGCCTCGCGCCCTGCGCCTGCCGCATGTGCTCACGAATGAGTTGCGCGAACAGGGCAGAGAGCGGCCGCCAGCGGTACCAGTCGGCGGACCAGCGCGCCTCGACGTCGGTGGTCAGCGCCAGCGACCAGCCGAGCCCGACGCGCTGGCGAGCGAGGATGGGCTCGACGCGCTCGCTGTCGAGGATGCGCTGGGCAGGCGCCGGCCGGGCGCGCGTCGCCACGTAGCCCCCGAGCGGCGGGGCGCTCTCGATGGGGATCCCCTTCAAGAAATCGGCCGGCAGCGCCCGCCGCACCCGTACTTTGGCCTCGATCGCCGACGAGCGCGCGACCAGCTCGGCCTCGGCGGTGAACAGGCGAGGGACGCGCGCCGGGTCGCGCGTGAAGTAGGAGCGACCTCCAGCACGCGTCGCCAGCTGCACCAACAGGCCGCGGTTGACGTCCTCGCCGAGGCCGATGGCGGACACGCTGATGCCGTCGGCGCGCATGCTCTCGGCGAGTGCGTCGAGCGACTCTCCTTGCGTCTGCCCATCGGTCAGCACCACCACGTGCTTTTTGCGCGCACGCACCCCCACCAGGTCTGCGTACGCGGCGTCCAGCGCGGGAAAGAGCGCGGTGCCACCGCCGGCGGCGAGCCGTCCGACGTTGCGTGCGACGGCCGCCGGGCTGCGCAGGGCCAGGCGCACGATGCGCTCTGGTTCGGCATCGAAGCCGATCACACCGAGGTAGCTGTCCGGGGCGAGCAGCTCGGCGGTGGCGATGGCCGCTTCTTTGGCGCGCTCGAGCTTGTCGCCGGCCATCGAGCCACTCTTGTCGATGGCGAGCACGAGCGCGAGCGAGGGCAGGTCGCGCTGGGCACTGCCCTCGAGCAGCACGGGCAACAGCGGCTCGAGGGGAGAGCCTTGGTAGCCGCCGAGGCCAAACGAGTGCTCGCCGCCGGTCATCATGAAGCCGCCGCCGTCGTGCACGAAGTCCACGATGGCGTCGAGGCTCGCGCGCGTCAGCGCACTCTGGGGCACGTCGCACAGCACGTAGAAGTCGAGCTCGCGCAAGCTCTTCTGTTGGCTGGGTGCGCGCTCGGGCGTCGTCAGCTCGACCTCGAACGAGGCGCCGCGCAACAAGTCCACGAACGCGTAGGCGCGCTGCGGAGCGGACGCGACCACCAGCACCCGCGGTGCGCCGTGTACCACCGTGTCGATCACGAAGCGGTTGTTGTCGACGAAGCGGTCGGGGCCTTGTGGGCTGAGCTCCAGCGTGTAGCGCACGTGTCCTGCTCGCTGCACCCGCGACCGAAACGACAGCGTGGTCTCTCCCGCGTCGACGCGTTGGGTGCGCTCGCCGTCGGGCTCGTTTTGGTGATCGTCTTGGGAGAGCTTGGCGCGCACCTGCACAGGCGCGCTGGCGACGACACGGGCCTCTACCTCGAACGGCTCGCCCACACGAATCGTGTTGGGAACCGTGAGGTCCAGAATCCCAGTCTCTGGGGGCACCACGCGTGGCCCGGCGACGAACACCGACGTCCCACGCGCGCCCAACGCCTCGATGGCGCGCACCACGTCGCCACGCGTCTCGTGGCCGTCGCTGAAGAGCACGACCTGAGCCACCACCTCGGCAGGGAGTGAGCCTTGCGCGAGCGACAGAGCGCGCGCGATGTCGGTGCTGCGTCCGCTGGCGTGACGGGAGACCTTCCAGGGGTTGGTTTGGGCACCGAGCGGAGGCAGCGCTTGCCGCGACGCTTCGCCCGCGAAGGTCACCAACGACAGCTGGCGTTGCTCGCTGCGCAAAGGGAGGGCCTGTGCCGCGTAGGCTCGTGCTTCGGTGAGCGCGCTGTCGTCGACAGAGTCGGAGACATCGACCACGAACACGGTGGCGGTGTCGTGGGTGTCGATGCGCTGCACGGGCTGCGCCAACGCGAGCGTCCCCGCGAGCACGCCCACACTGCGCAGCGTGAGTGCGCTGATCCGTCGCACGGAGGGCAGCTGTGTGAGCGCTTGGCGCGAGGCCCAGATCAGCCACGGCACGAGCGCCGCGAGCTGGAGTGCGCGTGGTGCGAGCAGCTCGAAGTGTCGACCGAGGAGCGACGACGCGAGCGGTCCGTCGGGCAACATACGCGTGAGCGCCAGGGTGCTGCCGCTCGTCAGCAGCGTGAGCGAGAGCGCTCCCAGCCAGCGCGGCGGTGCTCTCACGTGGTCCACCTGCGCTGGAAGGTAAACCACTCCAGCGTGAGCAGTCCGATCGCGAGAGCGAGCAGGATCGGCCACCAGCGCTGGCTCGCGCCGACCTTGGCGACAGCCGCGCGCGACGACTCGCGCTTTCCCAGCACGTCAGGGTGCGGTGCGATGGCGCCCTCACTCGCGACCACACCCTCGGCGAGCGCAGCGCGTGCGCCGTCGGGGTGAGCGAGGTGGTCGAGGGCGCGGAGCAAGAACAGAGGAAACGCTGCGCGCAAGGGCAGGTCGCTCTCGCGCGGGTCGAAGGCGAGCGTCAAAAACGGTGTGCCGTTGCGTTTGCCTTCGACGAGCAGCGGGACACGCGTTCCGCTCTTCAGCTCTCCCTCGGCGAGCACCAGGTCGCCTGGTCGAGGCAGCAGCAGCGCGGCGCGCGCTACGTTCACGTCAGTCAGCGCGAGTCCGCTCAGCAGTGCGTTGCGTTTGTCGACACGTTCGAAGAACGGGCGCTCGACCGCCGTGCCCAGCGGGAGCGGGTGCGCGCCCTGGCCGTGCGGGCCGAGGTACAGCGCTGCGACGTTCACGGGCGCCGAGGGCAACACGCCGTCGAAGACCACGACGTCGAACCCGTCGGCGCTCTCGTACGCTGCAGGATCGAGCTCGCGCACCGTCAGGCTCTCGTCCAGCAACAGCGCCGCCGTGAGGTAGCGGTCGTCGCGAGAGACGGCGAGCACGCGCGTGCGCGGGCGAGGAGGAAGGGCCGCCGAGGCCAGGTCATCGCTGGCCAGTGTGTCGGGTCCAGCGTGCAAGGTCAGCTTGGCCGTCAGGCGTGCGCCGCTGCTGGGCAGATCGCGCAGCGTGCGCGCGACGGTCTGCCCTGGCTCGAGTGCAAACGACTCCTCGCTCAACAGCCCGCCCGCTGCGAACACGCGCAGGCTCAGTCGCTCGCGCTGCGCGCCAAAGTTGGTGAGCGAGACCAGGCACTCTTGATGGGTCGGGTCGAGCGGGTAACGACGCAGCGAGAAGCCGGAAAACCCCACGTTGCGCGCGCTCTGGCCGACCAACACGTGCTGTGCGGAGAGAGCCGGTTCTGCGTCGAGCGCGCGTCGGGCCTGGTCTCCGTGCTCGAGGTTGCCGTCGCTGAACAGCACGAGCTCCGCCCCTGGCCGCGGTCGCGACAGATCGAGGGCGAGCTCGCTCAGCGGCAGCAAGTCGCCGACGCTGTTCCCGTCGCGGATGCCGTCGATCGCACGCAAGAGCACCGCGCGGTCGGTCGTGAACGACGTGAGCGGCACCGCGCCAACCTCGACGGCGACGACCGCGATGGTTGCGTCGGCGGGGAGCGTGTCGAGTCGTGCGCGCGCTTGCCGCTTGGCCTCCGCGAGGCGACTCGGTGCCACGTCGCGCGCCGCCATGGAGGCGCTGTGATCGATCGCGATCAGCACGCTGCGTGCGGGGCCCGTGGCCGATCGAAGTGGATCGGCGAGCGCTGCGATCAGGGCCAGCGCGATGGCCAGGGCGAGCAACAGCGACGACGCCTCGGGTGTGCGGCGCCACGGTGCGACCGCACGCTCGAGATCGGGAGCGAGCGATTCCCACAGCAGAAGTGATGGCACCACCACGCGCGTGGGCGGACGTTTCTGCAGGTACAGCCAGAGGACGAGCCCGCACGCGACGAGCAGGGTGAGCACGAGTGCGGGCGTGTCGAGACCCAACAGGCGCATCAGCGCACCACGCCGCCGCGCCGAAGCAGCTCGAGCACCGCGCGCTCGAACGGTGTGTCCACCGACACCGCGAGCGCGGTGACGTGGCGCTCACGAAGCGCACAGAGCAGCCCCTCCATCCGCTCGTGATAGGCCGCGCGATAGCGGGCGAGCACACGCTCGTCGACGTAGAGCGTGCGCTCGCGACCCGTCTCGCGATCGATCAGCGTGACGGGTCCGCGCAGCGTGGGGGCCGCGTCGCGTGGGTCGGTGACCACCAGCACCACCGGAGATAGCCGGCCGTAGCGCAGCTGGTCGACGCCGGCGAGCAGGCCCTCGCTGTCGAAGCCGTCAGAGAGCACCAACGCGAGGCCTCCGCGCACCTCGCGCGCACACACGGCCCTGGCAGCGCGCGGCAGGTCGGTGGGCCCGTCGGCGCGTAGCGCGCTCAAAAAGCGCAGCAACACGAGCGCACGACTGCGACCGCGCAACGGCGCGAGTCGGGGCGCTGGCTCTCTGGCGTAGGGCAACACCGAGACACGGTCGAGGTTGCTCAATGCGATGTACCCGAGAGCCGCCGCGAGCTGCAGCGCGCGCACGAACTTCTTGCCGTCGCCGCTGCCCATGGAGCCCGAGCAGTCGATCAAGAGGTGCACCGACAGGTCGCGCTCTTCTTCGTACTGCTTGACGTACAGGCGATCGCTGCGCGCGTAGGCCTGCCAGTCGAGGAAACGAAAGTCGTCTCCGGGAGCGTACGCGCGGTGGCCGGCAAACGCGATGCCGCTGCCGGCTTGGGACGAGTTGCGCTCGCCTCGCTCGCGCCCAGTAGCCTGTCGACGCGCGGCGATGGCCAGCGACTCGAGCGTGCGCAACAGGGTGCGATCGAGTGCGAGGTCGTGGTCGGCGACGGGCGGCTGCTCCATGCCGCTCAGCCGTCGGCACGCACGGAGGCGAGCACGTCGTCGAGCAGCGCGTCGGTGCTCACCCCTTCGGCCTCGCCTTCGAAGCTCAGGATCAGGCGGTGGCGCAGGGCAGGGTGCAGCACTGCGCGCACGTCGTCGAGCGAAGTGGCGAAGCGACCGCTGAACACCG
>JBEGTL010000599.1:0-5130 GCA_041179425.1 Pseudomonadota bacterium
GGCCGCCGCAGCGTTGTCGTTCAAGTGCGCCGATCCGGTCGCGCAACAGTCGTCGTTCCCCTCGCTCTGGCTGCTCTCGCTCGAGGCGGTGCCGCGCGTGTACGAGCGGCTCGATCTGATCGCGAGCGACGCCCAGGGTGTGCCGCTGCTCACGCTCGTGCCGCACAGCGTCGACGCCGATGGCGACGGTCACGACGATATCGCCCTCACCGTCAGCACGACACTTCGCGCACCCACCGACGAGCCGCGCGCCGCGACCGGTGCGCTCGAGCCCGACGCGCTCGAGCTGGTGTGGCTCGACCGGCCGAGCGGCCTGGTGCGCGACACGCGCGAGCCCGAAGCCACACTCACTGCCTGGGCCACCGCCGCGCAGAGCCTGGTCGCCAAGACCCCCGACCGTGCCGCCGCGCGCGCAGAGCTCTCCCTCCAGCTGTCCCGCGCCGTGTGCCGCGAGTCGGGGACGCCCGCGCTCGCGCTGTCCGGTGTGCCCGGCGTTCCTTGCGGCGCCCTCAAGAGCACCGGCGCGCTGCTCGCCACGCTGGTCTCGGCGTACGCCAAGCAGGGCAACGTGCGAGCGGCCTTCGAGACCTACCGCGCGCTGCGCCGTGCCGACCCTAGGCCCACCGAGCGCGCGCTCGAGACGGCGCATGCGGCGCTGCTCAAGCTGCCCGCGATCGCCGGTGTCACGCTGCGTCGCGGTCCACAGCTCGTGCCGGTGCGGACGCCGCGCATCCACCTGCCCAGCGCGCGTTTCCTCGGCGAGGGCACGCTGTACGTCCACCGCCTGAGCTCCGTGCTAGTCGACGTGGCCAACGGCGACGAGAGCGCCGCCCCGAGCGCGACCGATCAGCTCATGCGCGACCCCGGAGGGCAGCTCATCGCTACAGGCATCGAGCGCACCTGCGAGGGCATCGCGGTGCGCATCGAGCGCGCCCCGCCGCGTGGCTCGGACTACACGGTCGAGGCGCCGGTCGCGAGCGCCGTCATCGCACCACAGCCCAGCGCCCCCGGCTGCACGCGCAGCTCCACGCGCCCCGACGACGGCGGGTACACCCTGCTGGGCTGGGCGCCGCAAGGTCTGGTCGCGGTGCGCGGCAGCGAGGTGCGCGTGGTGCCCCTCGACAGCACGGGGCGCCCGGCAGGCTCGGCACGCGTGCTCGCGCCCGAGGCCCCACGACCGGCCCCCCTGCCCTCTGGCAGCGCCACCGCCGACGGGGCGCGCTACGTCGAGGCCACCCCCTACGGCGTGCTGGTGTACGGGCCCAGCAGCACCCGCGTCGAGCTCTGGCGCCCCGAAGGCTACCCCGCCATCGGGGCCAGCGTGGTCGAGGCCAGCCTCAGCCCGTCGGCCCGCAAGGTCGCGCTGGTGGCCGGGACAGACGTGTACTTTCTCGAGCGAAATTGATGGTGCTAGACTCCGGCCGTGTCGATTCGTAGCTCGCTCCTGTGTGTCCTGACGGCCCTGCTCGCGGCCTGTCCTCCCCCCGCGCCGAGCGGCCCCTGCATGAGCGATCAGGAGTGCAAGGCCGGGCGCATCTGCCACGAGGGCCGCTGCCGGTTTCTCGAGGAGGTGCAGCGCGACTTGCACCAGGATGAGCTGGCCACGCTGTCCTCGAGCACAGATGCCGGCGTCGCCGTCGAAAGTCTGCTACAAGACGCAGCATCGGTAGCGATCGTAGGAGCCGGCACGCCAACGGGCAGCAGCTCCAGCACCGGCACGACGATGTTCATGGGCGATCCCCGGCATACTGGCCGGCTGCCCTTCGATGGTCCTCAGGCTGCGGTCACACCGACCTGGACCTATCGCACCGGCTCCCGCATCTATGCTTCTCCCGTCATCGCCCCTAGCGGCGACATCTTGGTCGGCTCTCTCGACCAGTCTCTCACCTCGGTCACGTCCGACGGCGCACTGCGCTTTCGCTATAGCGGCACCGGCAAGTACTACGCGAGCGCCGTCATCACCAACGGGGGCGACGTGATCGCCGGCTCGCTCGACGGCAGCCTGGTGGCGCTCAGTCCCGAGGGGCAGGTGCGCTGGCAGCAAAAGCTGACCGACGGCATCGACGCCAGCCCCGTGCTGGCCGACGACGGACGCATCTACGTGGCGGCCGACGGGCTGTACGCGTTCGACGCGGCAGGGCACTTGTTGTGGCACTACGCAGTGGGCACGCACGTGCGCAGCGCCCCGGCCGTGCACCCGAGCGGACTCATCCTGTTCGGCACCACCAACGGCAAGCTGATCGCCCTCACACACGAGGGACAGCTCGCCTGGGAAGCCGACGCCGGCGCCAACGTCGACGGTGGCGCCGCCATCAGCGACGACGGCCGCATCGTGATCGGCAACGACCTCGGCCACGTGCTCTGCTTCGACGTGCGCGGCACGCTGCTCTGGCGCTTCAACACCGGCGACGACGTGCGCGCCACCCCGGCCATCGCGCTCGATGGCACCACCCTGGTCGGCTCGTACGACCGCGCGCTCTACGCCCTGGCACCGGACGGCTCGCTCAAGTGGCGCTTCGCCACGGCCGGTCGCATCCGCTCGAGCGCACGCATCGATCGCGCGGGCCGCATCTACTTCGGCTCGCAAGACGACTTCATCTACGGACTCGACCCGACGGGCCGACTCCTCTTTCGACACAACCTCGGCCGCGACGTCGACAGCAGCCCCGTGATCGATTCACGCGGTACGCTGCTCGTCGGGGCCGACGATGGCAGCCTTTCCGCGCTGCACTGAAGAACATGAAAACGAAATCTACACATACACACGTGGACCCGAACGAGGTCCTCGACGTGCTCCGCTCACACAAGGGCGGGACCCTGCACGTCATGGAGATCTGCGCACGACTGGCGCTCGATCACAAACAGCGCGACGACGTGCGCGACGCACTCGACGACCTCAAAGAGCGCGCACTGGTGCAAGAGATGCCCGGCTCGCGGTTCCGCCTGGCCAAGCAGCGTCCGCAAGCAGCGGGCGATGGCCCCGCGGTGCCGGCGCGCTCGTCCACGGACGAGTCGCGCACCAAGGCTTCCGCCAAGAGTGCCGCCGCGCGCAGCCTCGAGCGTACGCTGGCCGAGACCGACCATCCCAAGAGCGCCGGTCGCGCGTCGTCGCCGCCCAGCGCGCCACCCCCGGCGCCGACGCGTCAGGCTCCGGCCGCGGCGCCGCCACGTCAGGCTCCGGCCGCGGCGCGTCAGGCTCCGGCTCCGGCCGCGTCGCGTCAGGCTCCGGCTCCGGCGCGTGAGTCTGCTCGTCCGCCCGCCCGTGCGTCCAAGTTCGGAGGTCGCGATGCCGGTGCCAACCTCGACCGCAAGCCGGCGCCCAACGCCAAGCTCGGCAGCCTGCGCATCCAGGCGCGCGGCCACGGCTTCGTCACCGTCGACGACGGCAGCGACGACGTGTTCATCGCCCCTTCCGAGCTGCTCGGCGCGCTCCACGGCGACCGCGTCGCGGTCAGCGTGCGGCGCAGCGATCGCGGCTTCGAAGGCACCATCCTCGCGGTGCTCGAGCGCGGTCAAAAACACGTCGCGGGCCTGCTC
The DNA here is from genome assembly GCA_041179425.1 of Pseudomonadota bacterium. Taxonomy (GTDB): domain Bacteria; phylum Myxococcota_A; class Polyangia; order Polyangiales; family DASUME01; genus DASUME01. Next base: position 3,538 of record JBEGTL010000599.1, read on the forward strand.
GCACAAGATCAGTCCGGTCTCGTCATCCAACCCAGCGACGCGCGCTTGCCCAAGCTGGTGCGCGTGGTGGGTCGTGTGCCTGGCGACGCAGTGCCCGGCATCGCAGTCGTCGGCGAGATCACGCGCTACCCCGACGATGGCTCCGCCCCCGAGGCCAAGGTCATCCGGGTGCTCGGCGTCGAAGGCAGCGCCGAGGTCGAGGTCGCCAAGATCAAGCTTCGCGAGAACATCCGCGAAGAGTTCCCCGCCGAGGTGCTCGAAGAAGCGCAGGCGTTTGGCGATCGACTCAGTGCACGCGATCGCAAGGGCCGCGAAGACCTGCGCGACCTCGACCTGGTCACCATCGACCCCATCACGGCGCGCGATCACGACGACGCGATCTTCATCGAGCGTGGTCCGCAAGGCGGCTACCACATCATCGTCGCCATCGCCGACGTCTCTCACTACGTGGCAGAAGGCTCGGCCATCGATGCCGAGGCGCTCGAGCGCGGCACCAGCATCTACCTGCCCGACCGCGCCATCCCCATGCTCCCGCACGAGCTCAGCACCAACCTGGCTTCGTTGGTGGCCGGCAAAGATCGGCTCACGCTCGCCGTCGACATGATGCTCAACCGCGACGGCGTGGTGAAGAGCTTCCGCTACGTCGAAGGTCTGATGCGCTGCAAGGCCGGCCTCACCTACGAAGGTGTGGCGCAAGCGCTCGGCTTCACCGAAGACGGGCGCCTCGAGAAGCCCGCGCAGAAGCTGCTGCCCATGCTCGAGGTCTTGCACGAGGCCGCGATGATCCTGCGCAGCCGACGCATGAAGCGCGGCTCGCTCGACTTCGACTTGCCCGAGCCCAACGTCGAGCTCGACGAAAAGACCGGCGAGCCCAAAAACATCACGCGTCGAGGCAAAGACCCGGGCGTGCGCAAGGCCTACCAGCTCGTCGAAGAGATGATGCTGCTCGCCAACGAGACGGTCGCCGCCGACCTCTACCAACGTGAGATCCCCGGCATCTACCGCGTGCACGGGCTGCCCGACGCCGAGCGGCTCGAGGCGTTCGCCGCCAGCGCGCGGGCGATGGGCCACCCCATCGAGATCGACGAGGGGACCAGTCCGCGCGAGCTCGGTCGCTTCTTGGCCGGCCTCGAAGACTCCCCGTCACGCGGGGCGCTGTCTTACTTGTTGCTGCGCTCGCTGCAGCAGGCCACCTACGACACCGTCAACATCGGACACTTTGGCCTCGCGGCCGAGTACTACCTGCACTTCACGTCGCCCATCCGGCGCTACCCGGACATGGCGGTGCACCGCGTGGTGCGCAAGCTCGCGCGCGGCGAGCCCATCGATAGCCGCGGGCTCGAGCGCAAGCTCAGCGAGCAGGCGGGCGTGTCGAGCAAGCTCGAGCGTCGCGCGATGCTGGTCGAGCGCGAGGTCATCGACGTCTATCGATGTATCCTGATCAAAGACCGCGTCGGTGAGGAGTTTGAGGCCACCGTCAGCGGCGTCGCTCCCCACGGCATCTATTGTCAGTTCGACGAGCCCTTCGTGGAGGCGCTGTGCCACGTCACCTCGCTCGGCACCGGCGACTTCTACGAGATCGACGCCCACGGC
>JBEGTL010000600.1:0-5109 GCA_041179425.1 Pseudomonadota bacterium
ACCGCGCCACGATTCGGATCTCGATTCGACTCTGGCAAATGGCCCAAAACACAAAAGCCTTCCGGTTTTGCCGGGAGGCTTTTGTGTTTCCGTCGACCGCGAATCTGAGTCTGACACTCAGGGCGTAAAGGCAGCGGATAGGGCAGCAAAGGCGCTCGCGAGTGGCTGGCCGCTCGCTGACGAGCGCGATGGCGGTGCAGCATGAGCCGCCCCCAGCAGATCGACTTCGGGAACTACACATCGAGTGCCGTCGAGGCCACCGAGCAGGACCTCGCGTCCATGCGGAGCACGATTGCCAACCAGGAGCGCTTGCTGGCCTACCAGCAGCACGACCTGACGTTGCTGCGTGGCGCCCTCGACTTCGCCGAGCGTCGCCTCGCTCGCCAGCGGCTCCGGCTCGTCTTCGGCGAGCGTCGGGAGGGGCCATGAGGCGGGCGAACGAAGGTGAGCGCGGTGCGCGTGGGCTTTGCGCTGTGTGCCTGAGCCCGGCCGCTGAGTGTGACGGTCGCACGTGCACGCCCTACGTCGAGACGCCTGCCCGTCCTGTGACAGCCCTTCCCCCGGCCGCCCCAGCGGCCGCCCTGTGCTGTCCTGCGGTACCCCCGATGCCCATTCGAGCGGACGCAGTAGCGGGGGAGGGTGTCACACCGGACCCGATCGACGCTGTTACGGTGCCCGCGATCGACGTTCGCCAGCTCGTCGGCATCGCCGAGGTGCACGCGCGGCTTGAGTACGCCTTCCATTGTATCCGCGAACATCGTCAGCACGAATTGCTCCTCATGGCTGAGGTCGACAAGGCCCTGCGCGCCCTGACTGCCGGGGGGCGACCATGAGCAGCGCGCGGAACCTCTGCACTGATTGCGGCACCGAGGTCGTCGCCATGCTCGGTGCCGCCCGGCTATGCGTCAACGTCGAGTGCACGACGTACGACGGTGCCGCCGTCTCTAAAGACATCCGCTTGCGCTGGGCCGACCCGCGCTACGCCGAGCGCACCGTCGACGAGCGCGACGTGCACGCCTTGCTCGCTCGTATTGACGAGCTGGAGCGGCAGTTGACGGCGGTAGAAACCAAAACCGAAGAATAAGACTCCCGTAGGATTGCTGGCGCGCCACGGACGCCAGCACCTTGGCTCTTATGCAGTCGGCAACCCGAAAGCTGAAAGTACAGGACGACCCGGGAACGCGCGCTCGAGTGAAACAGCTCGTCCGCGATCTAGGAGTCGCGGGCGCTGCGCGGGTCCTCGGACTTAGCCGTGACGCCACTCTTGCGCTCGCCGCGGATGCTGATGTCCGCGCCGGCACCTTTGCGCAGGCTCGCGAGGGCCTTGCAGCGTTTTCGGCATTGTAACCCCTGACGCGACTGTGGCCGGCACGCCCCACCACGAGCACCGCCGACCACCGTCGCCCTAACGAGGCAACGTGGATCCGAAGTTACGACAACTGCAAACGACCGTCAACCAGCACGGAAGACGAGCCGCGCCCGTCTCCTTCGACCTTGCAGTCGAAGAGCTGAAGCTTGGCCAACGAAAGCTAGCCGAGCAGCTTGAGCACGTGCTCGTCATGCTCGATGTACTGACGGGCCCGGCGGCTCCGCAAGAGCAGCTCCTGACCGCGAAAGAGATCTGCAAAGAGCTGACGATCTCGCGAGGTTTCCTGCACACGCTGCGCCGCGAAGGTCTGCCCGTTCTCCGACTCGGGTCGTCGTCGCCTCGCTACATCCTCGATGACGTCAAAGCTTGGATGAAGTCGCGAGGTCAGCCATGAGTGCGGCCCTCGAAATCATCGGGTTCGACGTTTTGGGCGCTGAGGCCGTGCAGCGCGCGTACACCGATGAACTGCACGCTGCTGTCATCGCAGGCGACGGTGACCTCGAAGCGTGGGACGCAGCGCACGAACGCTGGGCGATTCAGACGCTGCGCGAGTGGACCGGCTGCGACACCTGTGAAGCGGAGCAGCAGCGCCACAGCGCACAGAGCGTGTTGGCGATGGTAGGTGAGCCGTGAGCGCGCACCACTGGACGATGCTGCGCGAACTGTCGGCCGACCTGTCCGACAACCTAGCGCACGCCCGCGGCGTCGACAGAGTGGCGCTCGCCGCACGCACGGTGCGCAGCGCGCGTCTTGTGCTCGAGTCCGTAGAAGGGGCGGACGTGGAGAGCGTGCGCAGTCTGCTCTCCGCGATCGAAGCCGCGCACCGGCAGGTGGGGTCATGAGAAGCTGGCTTGAGCCCGCTGCTCAGACAGAGTTGGTCGACGTCCTCGAGCGATTAGGCCGCGACTTCCGACGGGCGCCATCCGCCACTCACACGTCTTGTCCGGCTTGCAACGCAGCGCGCAGGCATCCATCGCGTGGCGATAGCCGCGGCGCGGTTGGCAGCCCGCACGCGCGTCCGAACACCTGGCGCTGCCATGTCTGCGGCGCCGGCGGCGACACGGTCGACTACGTGGCGTATGCGCTCGCAGAGCGCCGGTTTCGCGAGTGCAGCGTCGACCAAAAGATCGCTGTCCGCGAGTGGTTCGAAGGCGTGTGCGGCGTCGGCCTCGTGGACGCCTACTTTCGCAAGGCACCGCCCCCGCCTCCGCCCGAACACCCTCCGTTCGAGGAGGTCCGCAGGTTCCTCGCCGAGTGCACGTCGGTGCATCGCGATGAGAAGATCGCCGAGTACCTGACTTTCCGCGGAATCGACTCCCGGGAGGTGGCGAAGCAGGATCTCGCGGTCGCCATGCCGTGGGCTGACCCACCATCGTGGGCGTCCATCGGTCCGAACTCCTGGCCGCGAACACATCACCGTCTGCTCGTGCCCTTGTACGACGCAATGGGCGCGCTGCGTTCTGTGCTCGCACGGTCGATCGAGCGCCAGCCGCTCCTCAAGTCGGTCGCGCCCAGCGGCTTCGCGCGGAGCGGACTCGTGATGGCGAACCGCGTCGCCCTGATGATGCTGCGCGGCAAAGCGAGGCCGGCAGACATCGTGATCCGTGAGGGCGAGATCGATTTTATGACAGAGGCGGTCAGCGCCGCACCGGAGTTGGCCGTGATGGGCATCATCAGCGGGTCGTGGACACCTGCCGTGGCATCGCGACTGCCCGTGGGCGCGCGCGTCATCGTCGCGACCGATGCAGACGCAGCGGGCGACAAGTACGCCGAGGCGATTGCGGCAACGCTTCAGGGGCGGGTGTCCCTTGAGCGTAGACGGGACGCTGCGTGACCGTCCGATCGCTCCGCAACACGAAGGAGACGGCACCGACCGCGACGGGTTGGGAGGTCGGGCTGATCCTGAACGATGAAGGGGCGCCGAAACGCTGCCTGGCCAACGTGCTCCACGTCATGTCGCAGCATCCTCAGTGGTCGCGGGTGCTGGCGTACAACGCGTTCACCGAGTGTGTCGAGAAGACCGCCCCTCCGCCCGTGCGTCAGCAGGACGGCGTGAGCCAGGTCGGCGAATGGAACGAGGCCGACTCGACGCGCACCGCAGCATGGTTCGCGAGCGTCATCGGCTTCGAGCCGGCGACGACCCAGGTAGACCAAGCGGTTGCAGCCGCTGCCGAGCGCCGGGTGGTTCATCCGATTCGCGACTACCTCCTCGAGTGCGAGTGGGACGGCATCGCGCGTCTGGACACGCTGCTCGCCGTCTACTTCGGCGCACGCGACACGCCGTACACGCGCCAGATTGGGGCGCGCTGGATGATCTCCGCCGCCGCGCGCGCGATGGAGCCCGGCTGTCAGGTGGACTGCATGCTCGTCCTGGAGAGCGACAAGCAGGGCATCGGCAAGAGTACAGGCTTCGAAGCGCTCTTCGGCCGTCAATGGTTCGCTGACACTGGCATCCACATCGGCGAGAAGGACAGCTACCAGTCGCTCCGCGGGAAGTGGGGCTACGAGTGGGGCGAGCTCGACTCGATGAAGGGTCGCGAGGTGACGCGCGTGAAGAGCTTTGTCTCCGCGCGCTCCGACAACTACCGCCCGTCGTACGGACGCAAGAACCGCGACTTCCCGCGTCAGGTCGTCTTCTGCGGCACCACCAACGAGTCTGAGTACCTGAACGACACCTCGGGCGGCCGGCGCTTCTGGCCTGTGCGATGCGAGCGCGTCGTGGACGTGGCAGCGATTCGACGCGACCGTGACCAGCTCTGGGCGGAAGCGCGCCGACGCTACCAGGACGGCTCTCCCTGGCACGTGGACACGGCGGAGTTGCGCGAGCTGTGCGAGGTCGAGCAGTCCAAGCGTCAGATCGAGGACCCGTGGACCGGCATCATCTCGACGTGGCTCTCTGAACAGCCCAGCCGAGCAGCAGGATGGCCCGGCGAGGGCATCACAACTGCCGACGTGCTGAGTGGCCCGCTGAAGCTCGCCGCCGGCCACATGCACCACGGCCTGGTGACGAGGGTGGGACACATCCTGCGTCAGCTTGGCTGGTCGGCCAGACAGCTGCGTCGTGATGGTGGTCGCGTCCGCCTCTACCTGCCGCTGTCTCACCCGTCTCACGACAACGCTGAGATTGGCAGTGACGTCCAATGCCCCGACAACATGACCCAATACAACCTGTCACACCCGTCACAACCTGATGTCTACGTACATGAAGAGAGGGAGTGGGGGGAACGCAGCACTAACGGCAACAAGTGCCGTGACGGCCGTGACGCTGTGACAGCTGACGACCCAGACCAGCTCGAGCGGGAAGCCATCGCAGCAGAGGGAAGGGGGGAAGTATGAACAGCGAGCGCGATCAGCATCCGCCACCTCGTAAGTCGCACCGTCCGGCGACGCTCTCGTCTGCCCGAACGTCTGCAGACTGGCGGGGTTTCCCATCCCTTTCGGACTGCACGGTCTTGCCCCCTGCCCAATCGCGTCGCCGTGATGAGCGCGCGTGCGGCGAAACAAGCCTTGCCGTGCGTGCTGCATCCGGATGCCTCAGCCGGTGTTCACTCTCTCAGGTGGCAGCTTGACCAAGCTCAGCAACGGCACGGTGAGGCCATCTCTGCCGCACTCCAGCGACCTCGCGACCGTGCCACATCCGGTGGTCTCCCCGACCGAGGGTCGAGACGCTTCGGGCCGGTTCGCGTCGGCTAACCCCTGGGCCGGTGCAGCCAAGTGGCGTGCGCTGATCGCCGATGAGC
>JBEGTL010000601.1:0-5107 GCA_041179425.1 Pseudomonadota bacterium
CAAAGTCAAAACAGGCGCGCCTGCTTTTTCAGCGTTGCGAGACGCTGACGCTGGTCTCGGACTGGCTGCGCGGGGTTTGCTCGAGGCCGCTCGCCGGCAGCTGGTTCTCGCGCGACAGGCAGAACTCCGACCAGTGGTGCAGCGTCGGCATCTGCTCGGCATTGCCGGCGCACGCGGTGTACGCGTGGCGGGCCTGCAGCAAGTACGGGCCCGCCTGGGTGCGCAGGATGTCGACGTACATGGCAGCGATCTCCGGCTCTGCGACGAGCTCGGCCGGGACCGGCAAGGTCAGTAAGGTGCGCGCGACGTCTTCGTAGACCAAGCCCACCATCGCGCCGGCCATGATGCGCTGACGCTGGTTCTGAACGGCGGCGCGGTCGAGCTCTTGGCGCGCGGCCTCGGCCCGCTCGTGCTTGGACTGCATCCAGGTCTTGAGCTCGTGATCGCTCCACTCGGCAATGGTGGCCGTGCTGGTGTCGCGGGGCTGTACGGGCGGCGCGAGGTTGAGGCTCTCGGCACTGAGCAGACGCGCCATGCGCATCTCTGCCGTCAGCTTGGTCGCCTCGACGTCGAGGCTAGGCAGCGCCTCCACGCGCGGCTTGCCGGTGGTGTCGCCCACTTGATAGGCGCGCGTGTTGCCCGATGACGAGCTCATACAACCGACCAAACCGATCGACACCAGTACGCTGTACAGCGAGTTCCCCATGCCTCGATTATGCGCCCAAGTCCGGCGGCGCGGAACGGGCGTATACGCACTGCACAGATGCGATCTGCCAACGTTGCACGCACGAAACACGCTGTGAGGTGTCATCGCGTGGGAACAGGAACGTGGCTGTGTGCGCACACGTGGAGCTGACGGTCTGCGCGACCGTCAGCTCACTCGGTCAGAGGTAGAGCACAGGCTCGCACTCCATGACGATATCGACGGAGTGCCCTTGGCCACCCTGCAGCTTCTGACACGAGGCGCCCTGGACGGTGATGGTGTTGCCGTCGATCGTCCAGCCGTCGTCGGTGTCGGGAACCAACGTCTGCTTGTCGAGCGAGACGTGTACCAACCGTTTGTCCTTCACGTCTTGTTTGAACTCGAAGGCACACGTGATCACGGTCTCGGAGATGCTCTTGAAGGCCTTGGTCAGGCTGTTTTCGTCCTGCACCGGGTAGTAGTGCTCGGTGCCGCCGTGCTGGGCGAACTCGGTGAGAGCATCCCCGAACGCGGGGTCGAGCGCGGCGTCGTAACCGACGACGAAGGTCTTGATGCCTGCCTCACGTAGCTTGTCGAGGGCGTCGGTGGTGAACTGCTTGTCGGCCTCGAGCGAGTCGCGGTTGCCGCTGCCGCCGCCGTTGGGACAGGTGGGTTGTCCGTCGGTCACGAGCAGCACGTAGCGCAAGGGCGCGACGGTATCGGCGCCGACCGGGTTGGCTTCGAACAGCTTCAGCGCGGCCTGCAACGTCTCGCCGGTGGGCGTACCGCCGCCCGGCGAGGTGTTCTTGAGCACCATTGCAATCTGGCCCCCAGTGCCGAGGCCGATCGGCACCTTGAGATCGCCCGGCCCACACTTGTCGCTCGCGGCGGGGAAGGTCATCAGGCCAAAGCTGACCGTGGTGTCGAACTGCTTGGTGAGCTGGCTGACTGCGGCCACCGAGGGCGTCCATCGATCGACGCGACCGGCCTGCACGGTGCCGCCACAGAACGTGGTCATCTTGTCCATCGCGTCGTTGCAGTCGATGCCCTGTCCGGCGCACTCGATCTGCGTGGCGATGTCGAACAAGCCGACGTTGTCGCAGCGCAGACCTTTGCGTCCACCCCCCATGCTGCCCGAACGGTCGAGGGCGATGAGCATGTCGGGGATGACGGCGCCGGTGGTGAAACCCGAGCGGCCGCAGGTGCCATCGTCGTGTCCCGCGTCTTTGGCCGTGGTGTTCGACTTGCCGGCATCTTTGACCTGGGCGGTGGTGCCCTTGCCCGCGTCGGCCTTGTCGACCTTGCCGCCCGAGGACGCGCCGCTGTCTGCGGTCGAGTTGTCGATGCTTTCGCTGCGGTCGGGAGCCTTGCCCGTGAGCGGCTCGGTGCTGCCGCACGCCGCGGCGGTGGCCAGCACGGCCAACGTCAACACGTGCTGGGGAGCGAGCGTGCGGAAAAACGACGTCTTCGTCGAAGCGAGCCCTCGGGCGCGCGAACAAAGATCCGATGCCCTGAGCAGCCCACGTACTTCACTCATTTGCCACCTCAAGCCTGGAAGAAGCCAAACGCAGCGTGCGGGCGCCGATCACGCGGGAGCGAGAGCGGCGCACGAGGGGGGACGACAGTCGACGCGCGCCCTTGGGCGGCGCCTACTAGCGACACTTGCCGGACACACGTCGGCTTCCTGGGGAGCCCGCACTATAGGGGCGCGGCGAACGAAGAAGCAAAGGTGTTTTACTGCAGTTTTCCAGACGATTTGGTCGTCGAATGGGCGATAAATCCACACTTCGTGCGCGAGCTTGCATGCCGTGGCCAGCGCCACAGCCTGCCGCGGTGCTGGTCCGGCGCGCGCAACCCTCGTCAGCACAACGCGGAGCTCGCCGCGGAGCAGGCAGGAAAGAGCGCGTCGTATAAAAAAAGAGCGCCGCGGTCCTCAAGGGAGCCGCAGCGCAGTTTGGATGGGGGTCTTAGGCAGACCAACCGGCGAGGCGCGGGTGCCTCCAAAGGCAGGCTACTCGGTGACGCGGATGGCGCGACCGCGCCAGAGGACCGAGCCGTAGAACACGGCCTGATAGGTCGCGACGGCCGCCGCGCCCAGTAGGAGCGGCACGCCGATCACGAAGCCGGCCAGCTTGAACAGGTTGGTCTGCATGTACGAACGCGCCAGGACCACCGCCAACCAGACCTCGAAGTAGACGAACAGACCGAGCGCCAACAGGGTGGGGTTGAGCAGGAACAGCCCGACGAACGGCGCCGCCAGTACCGACAAACCGCCGACCGCGAACGTGAGCGCCAGCGGGATGGCCAGCCAGAAGTTCTCGCCAAAGACCGCCAGGCAGTTCTTGATGGAGCCGTAGAACACCGCGCGGGCGCTGTTGTACAGACGCACGCTCAGGCACTGCGGCGCGACACGCAGCGCCACCCGATGGCCCTGCGCCTTGAAGTGACGGGCGAGCATGACGTCGTCGAGCATCTCGTTGCGCACGCCCTCGTGTCCGCCGAGCGAACGGTAGACCTCGGCGTCGACCATGATGAAGGCGCCCACTGCCAGCGCGTCGTCGCTGTCTTGGTCGTGGATGGGCCCGCTCAAGAAGTTGGTCATCGCCAGCAAGAAGGCCGGAGCCGCCGCATTCTCCCAGATGCTCTCCCAGATGAACAGGGGAAGCAGGGAGAGCAGCGAGAGTTGGTGCTCCTGCATCTCGTGGGCGGCCGCGATGAAGCCGCCCTGCTTGTGATTGATGTCCGCGTCGGTGAACACGATGTAGTCACCGGTCGCGAAGCTGGAGCCGAAACGCATCGCATTGGCCTTCCCGAGCCAGCCCTCTTTGAGGGGCGGGTCGTGGAGGGCGCGAACGCGTGGGTCCTCGGCGGCGATGCGGTTGATGATCTCGCCCGTGTTGTCGGTCGAGTGGTCATTGATGACGATGACCTCGAGCTGAACGCCCTTTTGCTGAAGCACGCTGCGGAGCGTTGCCTCGATGTCGACCTGCTCGTTGCGCGCCGGGATGACGACACTCACACGAGGCTGGCGACGAGGGTCGAGGTCGAAGTGCTGCTCGGGCACCAAGGACCGACAACGGCGGTAGCTCGCGAGGGCTCCCACGGCGACGGCCGGCCACACGACGGCAGCAAGCGAAGTCAGCAAAAGCAGCCAGTTCTCAAGACTCATGAAAACCTCTAACGAAGAGCGCTGTTGGGGGCAGGCACCACGTCCGCTCTCGCAACGACAAGTCCGTTCTGCGAAGCAAGCTGGCTCGGGAGTTCTGGCCCGTCGGCTATTTAGTGGGCCCAGCACTCATGGTTTCTTGAGCGCTTTTTTGCGGGCCCTCTTCGAGCGCGCTTCGTCGCGAGCGCGTTGCCGAGAGCGACTTCTGAGAGACAGGTAACTCCCGGGGGGGAGCACCGGGGGAACAGAATCAGGAAGGACCTGACTTGTAGACTATGGCCGACTGCTCGGCGTTTTGTTGGACGAATGGTCCACAGCCGCATACTCGCGGCGCCTTGTGTTCCCGTCAAGGGTCTCCCTCGCCTGTGTACGGTCGATCACGTGCGGCATTCATGTGATTTTCCGGCCTGGTACCATGGACCACGAGAGGAGTGACCCAAAGCGCGCGCGGCCTGGCCGAAGTCCCTTTAGAGTCCATACGTTCGTTCCGCAGCGCTCGCGACACTTGGTGCAGGGGTCGGCGTTGACCTCTGAATGGGTGGCGTGCAAGATGCGTCGCTCCGCTGGAGGCAGCATGCGGCAACTCGCGACTCTTACAGTGTTTCTTACGGTCTCACTTGCACAGCTCGGCTTTCTCGCTGGCCCCGCGCACGCGCAGGCCGACCTGACGGCCGATCAGATCGTCGAGCGGATGCTCAAGCAAGATGCGTTCGGCTGGGACGAAGCCGAGACGACGGTTCGCATGACTCTCGTGGATGCCAAGGGCACCCGCACCGAGCGCGTCATGGAGAACCTGCGTCGCAGCAAGAACGGGCTGCAGCAGAGTATCGTCCGCTTCCGGTCGCCCCAAGAGGTCGCCGGCACCGCCTTCCTGATGATCGACCGAGAGAAGGGAGAGACCGAACAACACATCTACCTGCCCGGGCTCAAGCGCACGCGACGCATCGTCGGACGCGAGCGCGAGGGCAGCTTCATGGGCAGCGACTTCAGCTACGCCGACATGGAGCGTCGCGACACGCGCAGCGCCACCCAAAAGCGGCTACCCGACGAAGATCTCAGCGGTGTGAAGACCTTCGTGCTCGAGTCGACGCCCAAAAAAGATGCGGGGTCTACTTACTCGAAGATCGAGACGTGGGTTCGGCAGGATAACTACCTGCCGCTGCGCATCCGCTTCTACGACAAGGGCGGCAAGCTGGTGAAGACGTTCTACACCAAGCGCATCCGCACCCTCGATGGGCGGCCGGTCATCATGGAGTCGC
>JBEGTL010000602.1:0-5106 GCA_041179425.1 Pseudomonadota bacterium
CGCACGTGCACCACGCCTGACATCCCATCACCAGGGCCGAACGAGTGCAGCTCGCAGTAGTAGGGATAGCTACCCGGCGTCGGAAAGCTGAACTCTACGCTGGTGCCCGTCGTAGTGGTCTTGATGGGCGACCCCGGACTGCCCACCGTCGCCGAGTCGGCGTTGCCCGGCGCGAGAGGGTGCGCCGTGAGGCTACCCTCCCAACGCACGCTCTGCCCGGCCACAATGGTCATGCACTTGGGCGCGAACGCGAGACCGGTCGGCGCGATCTGGATCACACGGCTCTCCGACTCGGCAGACCGCTCGACGTAGTCCGTCTCGCTACAATTGTTCAGAGTCGCAAAGGGAGCTACGACACGGCCGTCCGGCGCAGTTGCTCCGCCGTCGACTACGGCAGCGTCGACGCTCGACGTCGATGTATCGTCGCCGCACGCAACAGCAAGGCCGGACAACGTGACAAGCGCCCCCATTGCGAAACCACAAAGCTGAGCATTCGACTGTCTCATCCTTGCGCTCCTCTAGCCTCGAGCCGGCGTACCATCACGCGAAGTAGTTCGCCGGTGCCTTCTCGAGGCCGACTTGTCCGTTGACCGATCTGACGAAAGGCTGCGGCACCACATCGTCGGCTTTGTCCGAGTTGAGCGCAGCACCGGGTCCCGCCAGTCCGAGCACCAGCGCGGCCAGCACGATGAAGTGCTGCGACTCGTCGCCTTCGATGACAGTCGCGAGGTAGCGGAGCTTGGCAGCCTCGAGCGAAGCGACAACTTTGTTGTACGATACCGCCGCGCCACGCTCGGCTGACGCCGCGAACTTGAGCACGTTGGAGATGGAAGGATTGGCGGTGAGCGCGGCAGGCGGCGCAAACTTGGCGGCGACCGATGCCTCCGTCACCTGGGTGCCGGAGAGCGTCGTGATCGCGTTCACGAGCGCGGCCGCATGCAGCTTGTGGTGAGACTGGAAATCCACTGCGATGTCCTTGATCACGGTGCGCAGCGCGTACAGCGGGTCGCTCTCCTTGGCGCCCACGATGAGTCCCGCGCCGGCGGTGTAGGCTGTGATCGCGTTGTACTCCGCCGTGAGCAGCGCGTTGAGCGAGGCGATGTCTGCATCGACAGCGCCGCCTGCATCGGTGACTCCTGCATCCGTCGCGACGGCGCTGTCGCTCGGCGTGCCGCTGTCCGTAGCAGGAAGCGCGGCGTCGCCGCTCGTGTCGCCGTCGTCGTCGCTGCAGGCGACCGCAAGCAGGCCAAACGCCATGCTGGCGGCGGCTGCTGCACTCGAGCTCAGGAGCTCGCGTCGTGCAGACTTGACTGACGTTACTGCGCCGGGCTTGGTCTGGGTCTTCTTGTCGTTCTGCATGCTCTTCCCCTGCCTTTGATCGCGTGATTGCTTGGTGTCGCTGGCCGTAGTCACGTCACTCATGCGGGTGGATCCAGGGTCAGGAGCTGATCGAGCGCGGGGAAGACGTCGAGGTTGACGGAGTTGGCCAGACCGACATCGACGATGAATGCCGCCGGGACCACCAGCGTGGGGCTCATCCCGGTCTTCTCTGTGGCGGCAATCAGTCCTTCCGCAAGCAGGTACAGCACCACGAAGTGCTGCGTCTCGACGCCCCCAATAGCGGCGACCAGCTTGGCGGCGCTCTGCGTGCTGATGCTCTCCATCACCTGCGCATAGGTGAACGCCGCTGCCTTTTCTTTGTCAGCGGCGAGCTTGATGACGTCCGTGGTCGTGGCAGTCGCCGCCGGGAACGAGCTCGGCAGCGACGCCATGCCGGTGTCCACCGTGGCCGTCCCACCGTTTGTCTCGATCATCGCCTTGAGTGCTGCAGCATGCTGCTTGTGCTGATCCTGAAAGTGCACCGCGACCTTGGTCACCGTGTCGCGTGTGGCCTGGGGTGTCGCAGCATCCTTCGCGATGATGCCGGCTCCCGCCGCGTAGGTGGCGACGGCATCGTACTCAGCTTTGAGCAACGCGTTGAGGAGGGTGTTGTCAGCAGTCGGGTTGGGGACAGGGTCGATCTTCGCCCGCGCCTTCTGACTGGCGAGAAGAGACATGGAGAGGCTCAAACCAGCTGCGGTGGCTGCGCTGCGTACGAAGAGCTGACGACGTGAGAGTGCGCTCGATGTCATGAGAGCTTGCTCCTTCGGCAAGTGAGACTGATCCGCGGCCGACGGCCGTAGCGGCTTCCGACCGACCTCGACCGGGCAGAGCTCCATGTAGCGAAGCCCTGGAGCAACTACGTCCGTGGTGCTCGGATGGATCTAGCTTGGTCCGATAAAAAGGTAGGCCCGCGAGTCGACGCGCGCAGCGAAGGCCGCCGCCCACGCAGACAGCGTCACAAATCGCCCCTGTGCCAGCAAAGACCCATCGCCAGCGCCGCCACCTCGCGACACCGACGACGAGTCGTTTGGCGAGTTCAGCTCCGCGCCGCCGCTGAGCACCGCACCTGGCCCACTCACTCCACGTGGTAGAGCCGCTGCGTCGTCAGTGCTTGACCCGTGGCAAAGTTCACACCCATGGCCTCGAAGGTGCTGGGGCAGAAGGCACCCGACGAGTGACATTGCGCGTCCACCGTCAGATCCGTCTGCGCAAAGACGACGCCGAGATCGGCCACGATCACGCTGTTGTCCGGATTGAAGCCGGTGAGGCGTACCTCGTTCCTGTTGGGCTTGAGACAAGTGACTGCTCCGCCGGTCTGCGGGCTGCCACTGCATCCAGAGCTACCGATGTGGGTGAGGCCGAGTCCCCCTAGAAGCGTACCGTCCGGTCCCACTTGTCCGAGCTCTGTCAAGACGAACTTGTAGCCGGACAGCCACGACCAGAGCGTGCCGGGTGCCTGCTGGAGTGGGGCTGGGGCTGACGCCGGGTCGCCGTGGTTGAGCGCATCCGGGATGCCGTTGACGAAAGCGAGTCCGGTGTAGTCCCCGCCGGGCACGGTGCCCGTGATCACCGTGTTGGTAGCTGCGTTCCCGTTCTGGCAAGCACCGGCACCGTTCTCGAAGTCCACGAGCGCCACCTCCGGCGTCTGCCAGGGTGCTCGGTCGGTCATCTGAAGTGGTACTTCGCTGCCATCAGCCTTGAGCAGACGAATGCTCTGCACGAAGAAGCGAAAGTCCGTCGGAGTGACCGTCGTAGAACCCGAGCCCTGGTTCGGATAGCTCTGACCGCACGCGAAGTCAGCACCTGACACTTCCGCCTTGAACTGGAGCGAGATCTCACGAGGCGGAAGCGAGCCCGCATCAGGTGGCGCCGGGCCCGCGTCCGGCGCCGCCAGACCGGTGTCAGCCTCAGGCGCGGCATCGGGCACCGGTGAACCGACGTCGACGACCGGCGCACCGGCATCAAGTACCGGCAAACCAGCGTCAGGAACGGGCGAACCCGCGTCGGGCACCGACAAACCAGCATCAGACGCGGGTGAACCAGCGTCGGCGACCGGTGCACCGGCGTCAGCCACCGGCAAACCAGCGTCGGGCACCGGCGAACCGGCCTCCGCGGTCCGCGCACCGCCCCCAACGGACAGGGTGATACCGCCGTCTGGCGCACCGACTCCGCTGTCCTCGGAGGCACTGACGCACGTACCCTGGGCGTTCGAAGCGTCCGCGCAGCTGCTCGCGGCAGCGGCTTCCTCGCTCGTGGAGGAAGCCTGGCAGCCGGTCCCCAACGCGGTCGTCACAACGACCCCGGCACACAGTAAGGTCGTTCGAATGTTCGGCAGCGTCATGTTCGTCTCCTGCATCTCGAATGCACTGAGTGAGAGACCTAACAGACTTCGATGCGGGTACCGCGCGACACAATGCCGCAGGTCTCTGAGAGGCGAGCTGCAGAGGCGTCGCCGCCGGCAGAACGCAGATGCAAGCTGACCTCGGAGCTCGCCCTCAGATCGGACTACTGCCGCATGTCGCGCACAACTGCTGTGACAGGCACGGACCGACCGTTGGAGAAGAGAAGCGTGAGCTCGACCTGGTCACCCGCTCTCGACGCTGCCTTCAGGCCAATCAGCATGACGTGTAGACCGCCAGGACGAAGCTCCAGCTCGCCGCCCGATTTGAGATCTACGGCCGAGAGGCGCTGCATCACCATCTTACCATTGGCGTGCAGATGCGCGTGAAGCTCGCAGCGCGCGGCGAGAGAACACTGCACGCGCGAGAAAGTCAGGCTCTCGGTGCCCACGTTTTTTAGCCTCATGAACAGCGCTGCATTGGGCTGACCCGGCGGTGGCTCAGGCACATAGGCACCTCGGACCTCCACCGATGCCTCCGCGGGCTCGGGCACGCCATGGGCCGCAATCACGGTGGGCAGACCCGCGCACAAAACGACCCAGAAAGAGCGCGTGCGAGCCGTCGCAATCATCACCCTGGTCTACAACCACCACGTGCGGCAGCAGTTCGAGGAGCTTTGACCGACGTGCCACGTGGCAGCTGCCTGCGACGACCAAGCACGAGACCAGCTACTCGGTCGCCGCGAAGCCGCGTGGCGCGCCGAAGAGGCCGCGGCCAGCAGGCACCCGATGGCACGATGGTCTACTCGCGCTCGGCTCGATAGTGGCCAGTGGTGCGCGCCAGCAAGAATACGAAGGCGCAAGCGAGGGGGCATCGAGGCCGGACGGGCGTACTACGCGTCGGCTCATCCTTGTCCTTGGCTCGCGTATTCATCGAGCCTGCGCTGCATCTCCGCTGTCGAGAGCTGCTCCTTGAAGGTCGAGATTGTCCAGACATTGCCAAAGGGATCGCGCACACGGCCTTCGCGCGAGCCGAAGAACATATCGGTCATCGGCATACTCTGCGTGGCGCCTGCGCCCATGGCACGCGCAAAGACGGCGTCGGAATCTTCGACGAATATCTGCGCCAAAAGCGGATGAGACGGCCAGCCCTCCATCGACTCGCCGATATTGATACGAGAGTCGCCGATCTGAAGCTCGCAGTGTGCGAGCCTGCCATCCGGCATGGTGAGTCGAACGTTCTCCTGTGCACCAAAGGCGTCTTTGAGGAACTTGACCAAGGGTGCCGCGTTGTCGGCAATGATGTTGGGCGTGATGGTATGCGAACCTTCGGGCATAAATCTGGCAGTCATGACTGGTCTCCTGCTCTCTGGTCGTAGTTTGCT
>JBEGTL010000603.1:0-5093 GCA_041179425.1 Pseudomonadota bacterium
CAGGCGTAGACCGCGCCGCTCGACCACGGTGAGCCGTGCGTGCGACGAGACCCGTGAGGTGAGCGACGCGTCTGTGGGGCGCTGCCCGGAAGCGCGCGCCTCGAGCTCGGCCAGGCGCGCCGACTCGCGGGCCGCCAGCGCAGACAGCGGTGCCACGCGCGCCGACACTTCTTGGAGCCGCGCCAGCGACGTGCGCTTGGCGACCAGCTGCTGGGCGAGCTCGCGCGCCCGCGCACCTTGTGCACGCGCCTCGACCTGACGCGACAGGGAGCTGTCGAGCGACACCGTGCGGCTCTGCTGCTGCTTGATGCGCGCGCGCAGGGCGAGCACCTCGGGGCCCTCGTCCCCGGACTGCGCCAGCAACCGACTCAGCTCGCGCTGCGCGGTGGCGAGGGCACGAGGCGCTTGCTGCACCGATCGATCGAAGCTCAGATCGCTGAGCGCCAGCACGCGCTCTTGTCCACCGCTGGCCTCGAGCGCTGCCGCCTGTGCATCGCGCTCGGCTCGCTCGACCTGTTCGTGCAGGGCCGCGAGCTGGCCCTCGAGCTCGGGCACTCCCTCACGTGCCAGCGCGACGGCGAGCGCGGTCCCTGCGCGCTGGCTCTCGGCGCGGGCCAGCTCGAGCTCGCCGTCGTGGCGGCGGCGGTCGTCGTCGCTCTGCTGCACGGCGCGCGCGTTGGCGAGGGCAACGTAGGTGTCGACCAGCGCGTCGGCCAGCACACGCGCTGCCTCGGTGTCGCCGTCCGCGCCGACCGAGAGCTCGACCGAGAGCCGATCGGGCCCTTGAAAACCGATGTGGAGTCGCTCCCGCAGCGCGGCGGCGTCGGCGCTTTGCGCCAGCGCGCCAGGCCGGAGCGCACCTGCCCGCTTGCGTGCCGCATCGAGGACCGCGTCGTCGAGTGCGCTGGCCACAGCGACGTGTGGGTCGCGCGCAATGCGTGCGGTGGCGCGGGCTACGACGTGGTTGGGCACGGCCAGGCGTCCGACCAACGCACCGCCGAACAGGGCCAGCGCCGAGACCGCGAGCAGCGCGCGCAGGTTTGTGCGGAGCGCCTTCCCCAGGCGACTCGGATCGAATGCACGCGGCTCCGGACTCATCAGTTCACCGTACAGGAGGGGACGAGCCGTTATCCTCGCTCCAGCGCTAGATTTCAACTGTGGAAACGATGCGACCAAATCGATGGCGAGGTTCTGGCAGCCCGGTTTCGAGATCGCGCCCCGGGCCCGGACTGCACGCGCGGAGAGCTGTTTTTTGCGAGCAGTTACGGTGACGGCAGCACCGTCGATCTTGCCCTTTTCCGCCCTTCCCGTTACGCAGATCCGACCATGGACCTCGATGCGCTCGTACCGGCAGGCCGATTCAGCGGCGCAATCACGCGCCTGCCGCTGATCCATGAAGCGCCCGAACCCGGGCAGCCAGAGGCACCAGACGTCCCCCAAAACCCGGCCGAAGTGCTGGCCATGCTGATGGACTTCTCGGGCAGCGTGGCCCTGGCCGAGCTGCTCTCGGCGGAGCCGGCAGATGGGCCGAGTCACCCCGACGCACGCGCGCTGGGCAGCCACCTCGTGCAGCAGGTGCGTGCGCGCCTGGACTCGCTGCTGCCGACCGCACTCAAGCCGCTCACCGGTCGCAGGGCGCCCGGCGTACCCCTGCCCCACGAGCTGGTCGCGATGATCCGCACGGCCGCGGGCGAAGGTGTGCCCGACGCAGAGGGCGCCGTGCGGCTGGCCCACCAGCTGGGCGGTCCGCTGCGCTCGGCCCTCGGCGCCAGCTTGCGCCAGGCCCAGGCCCAGGTGGGCACGCTGCGCTGGGAGATCGCGCACGAGCTGCGGGCGCTCGGTCCGCGCGCCGACCGCCTCGAGCGCGTGGACGCCGCCCTCAACCGCAGCATCCAAATCAAGCTGGGCGAGCTGCTCGACCGCATGGAGCTGTCGGCCGAGCGCACCTTCGAGCGCGCCTGCGTGCACGCGTGCGCAGCGCTCCCCGAAGACTTCGGCGAGGCCCAGCTCGCCATGTGGGCCGACGAAAACGGCTGGATCGAGCGCTATCGCGAGCGCTGCGTGCGGATGACCAAGGCGCTGTTCGGCCACCTGCGCAGGAGCCTCGAGGGGCTCTTGCGCGCGGCCACCCATGCGGAGGGCGTGTGACCAACAAGAAGCGATCTTTCGGCGAGCATCTCGAGGCCCTGTTCATCGTCATCCCGGGCGGCGTGGGGCTGTTCATCGTGGCCCGCACGCTGCGCGCTTACTGGGACCGCGACTGGGTGGCCAGCGCGATCGTGTGCGCGATGGGGGCCGCGCTGCTGTTCGGTCTGCTCGAGCTCCTGCTGCGGCAGCGGCGCGCGTCGCTGCTACACCACGAGATCGACAACCTCCCGGCCTCGCCCAACGAGGCGACGGTCGACGCGGCCAGCCCCCTGCTCTCGGCGCTGCTGCGCGCGCGTCTCGAGCAGGCGCCGCTACCCAGCCTGGGCGAGAGTGTGGCGCCCTTTTTGACCGGGCTGTTGGTGATGCTGGGTCTGCTCGGCACGCTGCTCGGTCTGTTCGAGACCGTGCACGGAGCGAGCCTCGCACTCACCAGCAGCGGCGATGTCGAGGCCTTGCGGCGCAGCCTGACCACGCCCATCGAGGGCCTCACGCGCAGCTTTGGCTGCTCGGCGGCAGGCATCAGCGCGTCGGCCATGCTGGGTCTCGCGGTGGCGTTCGTGCGCAGGCGCGAAGGACGTGTGCTGCGCGCTCTGTCCAGCTACGCCAACGGGCCGCTGCGCGTGCTCTCCCCGCTGCGCAAGCAGGCGCGCGCACTCGAGCAGCTCGCAGGTCAGGGCCTCGCGTTGCCACAAGCGTCGGACGCGCTCGAGAAGGTGGGCGCACAGCTGGGCGAGCTGTCGACGCGCCTGGTCACGCTGCAGCAGACGGCGCTCAGCGCGCAGAAAGAGTCGCTGACCGAGCTCCTGTCCAGCCTGCGCGGGGAGCTCGGCAAGGTGGCGGCCGACGCCGGGAGCGCACTGCACGGGCGCATCGCGCCGCTGGTCGAAGCGGCCGTCACCCGCTCGAGTGAAGCGGCACGCGAGCAGGCCGAGGCGCTCGCCAAGAGTGCACGCGGTATGAGCGACGAGCTCGCAGCGAGCGCGCGCGGGATCAGCGCAGAGCTGACGGAGAGCGCGCGTGCCCTGCGCAGCGAGCTCAGCGCCGACGCCGTGGCGCGTCGGGCCGAGGCCGGCGCCTGGGTAGACACGCTGGGTGCACGCATCGATGGCGCCGAGCGTGCGCGGGCCGAGGCGCATCAGGCCGAGCTCGGCGCGCTCACCGAGCTCTCGACCCGCACGCTGCATCGAGCGGCCGAGCGCGACCTCGCCCTCGAGGAGCGCTGGGCGCAGCTGCTCACGAACCTGGAGTCCCGGAGCGAGCACGCGCGGGGCGAAGAAGAAGCGCGGCTCGTGCGCCTCGACGCGTTCTCCGAGCGCGTGGGTGGCGACCTCCAGCGCGCGGCCTCCGCGTTGTCGGCACAGCTCGGCGAGCGAGCCGAGTCAGAGCGCGCCCACGAAGAACGAGCGCGCGCCCTGAGCGATCACCTGCACGCCAGCGCGACCGCCCTCGAAGAAGGCATCGTGCGTCAAGAGCGCGCCCTCGAGCGGCTGGTCGAGCGCCTGCCTCCGCTGTTCGAGCAGGTGGCGCAGGCTTCGCAACAGGGCGCCCAAGAGTCGTTGGCGCGCCTGGTGGCTGCGACCGACGGGCACCTCGAGCGAGTGTCTGGTTTGCTCGGCAGCGAGCTCACGCGACGCATGGACAACGAGCGCGCCCACGACGAACGCGCGCTGGCTGCACTCGAGCGACTGACCGACACGAGCGGCCTGCTCGACGACAGCGTCAAGCGTCAGGGCGAGTCGCTCGAGGCGCTGATCGCGCGCGTCGGCGAGCTGCTCGACCGCAGCGTCGAGCGCCACGGGGCCGGGATCGAGACCCTGGTCGACCACGTGAGTGGCCTGCTCGACGAGCTCGGTGCCGCCACCCAGCAGAAGGCCGAGGCGACCTTGCTGCGCCTGGCAGAGCACGCCGACCAACAGGCTGTCCGCTTCAGCGCGCTGTCGAGCGCGCTCGAGAGCGGGCGCGCCGAGCACGCGCTCGGCCTCGAGCAACAGCTGAGTGCCCACGCCGAGCGGCTCGAAGAACGCCTGGGCAGCGCGAGCGCCGTGGTGCACGAAGCGGCGGCCATCTGGCAAGCCTCCAGCGTAGAGATGCAGGCAGTGGCCGAGCTGTTTGCCAAGAGCGTCGAGCGCCAGCGCGAAGCCTCCGATGCGTGGCTCGAGAGCCTGGGCGAGGTCGAAGGCGCGGTCGAGCGCGCCGGTCGCCATGCGGCGCGCGACGCCCTCTCCGATCAGCTGGCCTCCACGCAAGAGGTGTTCGCCCGCCAGCTGCAGTTCCAGCGCGAGCTGTTCGAGCAGCTGCGCACGCTGCGCACGCCAACCAGCAAGAACGGCTCGCACGGAGAGCACGATGTTTCTGTCTGAGCGGCGTGGCGAGCACGAAGACGAAGGCACGTCGCTGCCGGTGTTTGCGGCGTTCAGCGACCTGCTGGCCTGCGTGCTGGGCATCTTTGTGTTGTTCTTCGTGTGGGTGGTCAGCTTCGAGGTCACCATGGCCACCGACCTGCAGCGCGAGCGCGCCGAGCGCGTGCAGGCCACCGATCGTGTGCGCGCACTCGAGGCGTCGCTCTCCGGCCCACTGCGCGCCGGACTCATCACGTTCGTCAACGGCACCATCGGCATCCGGGGCAGCGTGCTGTTCGATCTCAACTCCGCCGAGCTGCGCGCCGAGGGCCACGCGCTGCTGCGCGAGATGGCGACTCCGCTCGCGACCTACCTGGCCACACGCGAAGAGGTACTCATGGTCAGCGGCTTCACCGACGACCTGCAGATCCGCGGCGGCCCGTCGCGCGCGTACCAAGACAACTGGGAGCTGAGCGTGCAGCGCGCGGTGACGGTGGTGCGCGCCATGATCGAGGCGGGCGTGCCCGTGGAGTCGTTGTTTGCTGCGGGCTTCGGCCAGAACCACCCGGTGGTGCCCAACGACACCGACGACAACCGCGCGAAGAA
>JBEGTL010000604.1:0-5093 GCA_041179425.1 Pseudomonadota bacterium
GCGCGCCTAGCGTGCGCGAAAGCGACGTAGCAGGGGGATTGCCAACAGCGCGAGCAGCGCCGGCGCCCCGGACCACGGGCCGAACGGAGCACTGGTGCTGCAGCCGACCTGTGGCCCACACAGGTCGCCGTCGCCTGCAAAGTTGGGATCTTCGCCGCGACTGAGCTCATCGTTGTCTGCTACGCCGTCGCCATCGCTGTCTGTCTTCTGGGCACGAAGCACGTCGAGGGCGCGCGCGACGTCCGAGCTGCCGCCGCCGCCGAGGCCGCCGATGCGCTCCATGCTGAGTGCGAACGGGCGGTCGACCGTGCCGCTGCCCGCGTTGTCGTCGCGATGACAGACGTTGCAGTGCGGAAGACAGGGCGCGCTGGCCGCCGTCTGCAGATACTCAGGGTAGTCTGGCAGCGCTCTCGCCGGCTCGGCGCGCGCCCAACCCGCCAGGGCCAGCAGCGACACACAGATGTAAGTTCTTTTCATTCGCGGCCTCCTCACAAGTATGCGTGGATCTGGGCTAGCACGTACGCGCCCGTGTCTTGTCTGAAGACGCCGTCGACCCGCAGCTCGAGCTGCGAGTAGAAAAACCAGTCCGCGCTTAGCCACGCACCCGCCCGAGGTTTGCCCGCGCCGGCAAGCGACTCGTAGTGGATGCCGACATGGGCCGGATCGTGCAGTCCTTGATCGAGCACTTCGACGGTCGCGATTAGATGAAGCCCGCGAAGCGGCTCGTAGTCGGCCTGCGCGAAGCCAACGTAGCCGAGCTGAC
Organism: Pseudomonadota bacterium; assembly: GCA_041179425.1. GTDB lineage: Bacteria > Myxococcota_A > Polyangia > Polyangiales > DASUME01 > DASUME01. The sequence continues at coordinate 764 of JBEGTL010000604.1, forward strand.
GCCGCGAGATGTGCATCAGGTCCGCTTCGGCCAGCACGACCACGGGTTTGATGACACGCTGGCGATAAAATACACCGTGCACGCCGCGCCGCGTCTTTTCTTGCTCGAACGAGATTCGATCGGCGTGCGCCTCGGTGAACAGACTGCTGGCGCCGACCCCGATGCCATCCCCGATCAGGTACTCGGCGAAGCCGCTGTAGCCGCGCTCGCGATAGCGGTCGGGTCGGATCTGATAGTTGCCGGCGATCGCCTGGACCTCCGCGCGCAACCAACGGTTGTTGTAGGCAAGCGAGAGACCCTCGTGCTGATCCGAGTCGCGATCGGTGCGCGTCACGTCGCGCACCCACAGGTAGTGTTCGGGGACGCGCAGCCCGAACGGCAGGTTGATCCTGCCTGCCCGCAGCGTCCAGTCACGTCTTGCGCCCAGATCGAGTGCGACCCAGTGTGTCCGCGACATCATGTTGATGCCGTCGCCCTGATCGCGGGTCACGAAGGCGGCGCGTCCGTTGGGCGAGTTTGGGGAGATCTTGGCTACGCCCAGGCTGCCGCCCGCACGAAAGCGCCCAAACTTTACCTGCGCATAGCCGTCGATCTGCATCGGAAACACGCTCAGCTGGCTGTTGACGAAAGCTGCGCCACGCAGCGCGCCGCCGAGCAACAGCCAGTCTGGAGTGTCCCAGGCGCCCCACAAAAAGCCGTTTCGCGAGGGTGTGATGGCGGGTCGCGGAGAAGATGTGCCCGCGCCGGCAGGGGGCGCGCGATCGGCGCGCGTATAGATCATCTGGAGCAGGCGGTTGCCTTGCGCGCGTCCGTACTTGGTCAGCAGCTCGCCACCGGAAGGATCGGCGTGACAGTTGGCGCATTGCGTCTCGCCATGGCGGATCATCCACTCGTAGGCGCGGGCTGGCGCTGCGTACCCGAGTAGGACGCTGAGCAGCAGCACTGGGGCCCACCAGCGCTGTGCTGACCGACCGAATATCGCGCAGGCGATGCGGGGAAGATTTGAACCCATGGGCGTCCTCTCGTGAACTACGTACTCGGCGCCCGTGCAAAGAGCCGGCTCGGTGCGACCCGGCCGCGTTGACGGCGCAGGCATCGTTGCAAGATCCGCGTCACGAATCCACAACGACGTACGCGCTCGGTCTTACTTAACGAATGCCAAGCGTCAGACGCTGATCTGAAAATGAAAGCTACAGTCAACAATGTTTTCTCTGGCGCAAAATCTTCGATCGCTGCGCAGAGCTTGCGCGTCGAACGAGAGCGACGCTGTACTGAGATACGATTCTCAGCAAAGTCTCATGCAGACTTCCAGCGAGCGCCCTAAAGTCTGGCCATGTCTCTTTGGATTCTCGGTGGTCTGTTGGCCAGTCTGCAGGTGATCACCTTCACGCAGGCACTCGAACAGAGCCAGCACGCGCCATTGCTCGTGGCAGCATCGGCAGTCGAGTCGGCGCGCCGAGCGCAGGCGCAACGAGTTTCGCTGATGACGCACAACCCCGTTTTTGGGGTGCAGCCTGGTGAGCGCGCCTTCGCCGGCGGAGGCAGCGGCTTCGAGGTGTACATGAGCCTGAGTCAGCGTGTGAACTTGGCGGGTCTGAGCAAGCGGCGCAGGGAGTCGCTCGAGCGCGAGCTCGCGCACGACGCGGCGGCGCGCGCGACGCTGCGGGTGGCGGTGCGGCGCGGCATCGCAGAGCTCTGGCTCGCGCGCTGGAGTGCCCAGGCGGCGCTCGCGGTCGCTGCGCGCGAGCGTGCGCTGGCAGACGAGCTCGCGGCGCGCGTCGAGACGATGTTGGCGGCGGGCGAAGGCACCGTGCTCGAGCAGTCGGCGGCGCGGACCTGGGGCGCCGAGGCCGAGATCTCCGCGCTCTTTTTCGAGGGGGAGGCGCTCACCGCTGGGACTACGCTCGCGCGCGCGATGGGCCAAGCGCCGACGGCGCCTCTTGCCGTGAGTGACGCTCTGCCGCAGATCGAACTCGGCGAGGAATCGAGCTTGCGCGCGTTGCTGGTCGACGTGTCCAGTGCGCCGGCCGTGGTGAGTGCCGCGTCGCAGCGCCAGGTCGATAGCAGTCGACTGGCAGAGACTGCGGCAGCGCGCGGCGCGACCATGGCGCTCGGCGCGCTCGGCTGGCGTGAGGGCGGCGGCGATCTCGCGCTAGTCGGCACGCTGGAAGTGGACGTGCCGGTGTTCGAGCGGGGTGAGCGCGAGCGCGCGACCGTGGCTGCGGAGTTAGCCCGCTCACGCGGCACCGAGCTCGACAGCATGCTTGCCGCGCAGGCCGAGCGCGTGTTGTGGCTGCACGACGTCGAGCACAGCCGCGAGGTGCTGGCCGTCGTGGTAGACAAGTTGCTTCCTGCGGCGCACGCCGTGGCGGACGCTCAATACAGGCGTATGCAGGCGCGCGAAGCCACGGCACAGGAGTGGGTGCTGGCGCGGCGTGCCGTGTTGAAGAGCGAGCTCGACGCCATTCGTGCGCGCGCGACCCACGCCCTGGCGCGCTTTTTGGTGGCCGAGGCGGTCGCGCAGCAGTCACAGCAGACACGAGCCGCGCAATGAAGTGCCTCGTATTGGTGTGCTGTCTGTTCGCCGCGTGTACCCCCGCCAAGGTCGAGAACGAGCCCGTCCCTGCGCTACAGCCGAGCGCCGCCACGCGTTGGGTGCCGGCGCGCTCGGCTGCTGGGCTCTCCTGGCTCGAGGCACCAGGGCGCGTGCTGGTCTCTGCCAACGCTGCGGCGCTCGTGAGTGCCCCGCTGGGTGCGCGCGTCGTGCGCGTGCGGGTGCGGCCGGGGCAGCAGGTCGAGCTCGGCGAGGCACTGGTGGAGGTGGTGATGCCCGAGTTGATGCGCGCCGCGGGCATGTTGCGTGCGGCAGACATCCGCCTGGCGGCGCTCTCGTTGCGCCACCAGCGCCTGTTGCCGCTGCTCGAGCAAGGTCTAGCGCGCGCCGCCGAGGTCTCCGACCTGGAGGCCTCGATCGCCCTCGCGCGCGCCGATCGTGAGAGTGCGCGCGCGACGCTGCGCTCGGCCGGAGAGTCAGACGAGCGCGCGGCCAAGCTGGTCGAGGGCACCGGCACCAGTGCGCTGCGTGCCCCGCTCGCGGGCATGGTGGTCGCCGTGTCGGCACAGCTCGGTCAGGTTCGCGAGCCTGCCAGCGGGCCGCTCGTGGAGATCGTGGGCGAGGCTCCGTTGCAGATCGAAGCGCGCTTTACCGCCGAGCCGCCCGTGGGTGCGAGCTTTGTGTGGATCGAGCTGGGACGCGTCGCACAGCTCGTGCTCGAAGCGACCTCGCCGCGCGCGGGGCTAGACGGTAGCAGGCAGGTCTGGCTGCATCCGGCGGAGGGCGTGGCCGCGCCAAGCGTGGGTGCACTGGGGAGAGTGCGCATCGTCGCGCCCGACGACTGGGTGGTGGTGCCGGTACGCGCGCTGCTCGCCGCCGCGGACACGCTGCACGTCAGCGTGAAGCGGCCACAGGGCAGCGCGCTCGTTCCGGTCGTTCTTGTCCGCCGCAGCGAGACTGAGGCCGTGGTCACGGGGCTTGCTGCGGGCAGCTTGGTCGCGGCCGACGCAAGCTCGGCCCGTAAAGCGAGCGGCGCGGGCGAGCTGACGCCGTGATGCTGAAGCTCGCTTCGTTCGCGGTCGAGCGGCGCGTCGCCGTGGCGGTCGTCACGCTGGTACTCGCCGCGCTGGCGCTCGTGCCTGCGCTCGCACTGCCACTCGATGCGCTGCCCGACCTGACCAACAATCAGGTCATCGTACTCACCTCGGCGCCGGGCCTTTCGCCCGAAGAAGTCGAGCTCACGGTGACGCGTCCACTCGAGGTGGCCCTATCGGGCTTGGCGGGTCTGAGTGAGCAACGCAGCTTGTCCCGCTACGGCATCTCGTCCATCACGGCGGTGTTCCACGACGACGTAGACGCGTGGCGCGCGCGCCAGATGGTCACCGAGCGGCTCACGTCGGTGCGCCTGCCGCCCGCGGTCGAGTCACCCGTGCTTGGTCCGCTTACGGGCGGCCTGGGGGAGGTCTTTCACGTCACGCTTTCGTCGCCCACGCGCACGCCCGCAGAGCTACTCGAGCTCGCCACGCTGCGGGTGGCGCCGCTGCTCAAGGCCGTCTCGGGCGTGGTCGAGGTGAACTCGTGGGGGGGCGCGCAGCGCACGCTGGACGTCGTCGCAAGCCCCACCGCGCTGGCCAACCGTGGCCTGACCCTGGGCGATCTGCGCATGGCGCTGATGTCCGCCGCGGGAGCCGCCCCCGGAGGCGCGCTGTACGCGTACCAAGGACAGGTCTTGCTGCGCGCGCAGGCGCGACCGCGCAGTGCGTCCGAGCTCGCCAG
>JBEGTL010000605.1:0-5093 GCA_041179425.1 Pseudomonadota bacterium
GGTGTTTGCAGACCTCACGCGCGCGACCCAGATCTCGCGCGAGACCGGGGAGCCGCTGATCGAGTTCTGCGCACTCATCAACATGGCCGAGGTGGCCTACGCCATGGGCGACCTCGACCGCGCGAGCGAGACGACCGAGCGCAGCATTGCGCTCGCCCGCCAGCTGTGGGGCGAGGCCAACCGCGAACTTTTTGCGTGCGAGCTGCTCCTCGCGCGCATTGCGCTGCTGCGCGGCACCTTCGAGCCCGCGCGTGCGCTGCTCGACCGCATCCGCACGCGCCTCTCCGAGGCCGAGGCACAGGGCTCCGAAGAGATGCGCCTGTTGCCTGCCGAGCAAGCGCAGTTCGACATGGTCGAGCTCGGCTCGCGAGACGCCGACGAGGCCGAGTGGCACGCGTTCGAGCAGCGTTATCAGTCGATCGAGATGCAGACGCTGGAGCAGATCGACATCCTCGACGGCCACGCGCTGGCGGCGCTGCGCGCCGGGCGTCGCGAAGAAAGTCGACGCATGTTCGAGTTCGCGCTCAGCTTGTCGCGCGACAAACCCAACTTGGTGAGCGAGCGCGTGGCGCGACACTACAGCGCGAGCTTTGCCTAGCTCAGCAACCCGGTGGCGATCAGCGCCGCGAGCACCACGGCGAACAACGACTCCCCAGCGATGGCACCGCCGGCCAGCGAGCTCACGTTCTCCTCGGTCCACACCGGACGCTTCGCAGTGAGGAAGGACAGCACCAGCGCCCCCACGAACACCGCCGCACTGAGCGAGATGGGCGTCAGGAAGCCGATGCCGATCGCGATCGGCGAGGGCAGCCAGCGCTCGAGCTTGGTGCGCGAGAGCAGCGTCAGCACGAGGCCCAGGACGCCCGCTACCAGCGCCGCGCTCGCCGCGTGCGAGGGCAACGCAGACAGTCCACCTTGCACCGCGTCCGCAGTCGCCTTCCACGAGAGCACCGACGGCGCCGGCATCTTCTCGGTGCCGATGCCGTACGCGCGTGCGACCACCTCGTAGGTGGGCACCACCACCAGCGCGCCGACACCCACGCCGAGCAGCTGGCCCAGCACTTGCGCCTTGAGGCTCGCACCGAGTCGTTGCCCACTCTTGAACGCCCACAAGGTCTGCGCGGTCTGACTGGCAGTCGCGGACACCACGGCGCCGCTCGCGATCGACGCGACGTTGCCGCTGCCGCCGAACAACAGCTGGGTGACCGCCCCCATCGCGCCGACGGGCGCCATGTCGGTCTCGCCTGCCGAGCGCGCGCACACGCTCGAGAGCACTAGCGCCAACGCGAGCGACAGCAGCGTGGTCAGCGGCGACAGATCGAACGCGGCGTGCGCCACCAGCACGACCACCGCCACGCTCACCAGCGTCAACAGCAACACGGGTAGCCCTGTCCCGGAGACACGATCGACGATCGGCGTCTGTAGCTCGCCCGCCGTCGGGGCGTCGCGTCGTGTCGCCAGCGCGGAGAGGTCGCGCACTCCGCGCACGAGAGACTTCGACTCCATCGCCAGCGCGGTCAGCGAGCTTGCCAGCATGAGGGCGGCGCCGGGCCACATCAACCAGTCGAGCAGCCGGCCGTGGTCGGCCTCGACGACGACTCCGTGCCGGACGAGCAGCGGGGCAATCAGCGCCCAGCCGAGCAGCGAGCCCAAGAGCATGCTGCCGGCTGCGCGCAGTCCGATCAGCAGACCGGTAGACAGCAAGAGTGGACTGACGCTGACGCCGAGCGAGAGCGTCTGTGCCGGGATGCCGGCGATGGCGACGGGCAGCAACAGGTCTTGCGGGAGCAGCGCGAGGGGACCGTCGCGCAGCCAGCCCACCAGGCCGGCGACGACCGCGGCGATCAGCAGCGTGCGCGCGCGGCGCAGCGCGCTCTTGCCGGCCGTGGCCATCGCGACGATCACCTCGGCGGTGGCGGTCCCGGTCGGAAAAGGCAGTGCCTCGGCCACGACCAGCTGTGCGCGCAAGAGCAGCGCCACCAGCACCCCGAGCGCGCCGAGCGAGAGCCCCCACAGCACGAGCGCCCCGCTCGCGGCGGCGTGACCCGACAGCGCGAGCGCGGGGATGGGGCCCGCCACGCCCACCACCATCGACATCACTGCGGCCGACGACGAGATGGTCTGCGTGACGTTGTTCTCGAGCGCTCCGTAGCGTCGTTTGGCCGCGCGAAACCAGGCAAACGCGAGCACCGAGGCCGTGATGCTCCCGCCGTCGAGAAAGCCCGTCTTCAGCCCGGTGTACACGTTGGCAGCGGCCAGTACGGTGCCCAGCACACAGCCGGCGGCCACGGCGCGCCAAGTCAGCTCGGCCTCGCGCTCGGGCCGGGCCGGGCCGCTCTTCCCCTCGTCCATCGCACTTTTATCTCATGGAACGACGCGACTCCTGGCATGAAGGGGGACGGTCCTGTGTTGACAATTCGCGTCTACTATAATAGACAAGATCATCACCGACTCACCTCGGAGGCAGTCGTGCCCAACTCGCCGTCGACGACGACCTTCTCCCCTCCGCTCGGGCTCTCGACACCGGCCATCTCCGGCATTGCATATACTTGGAATCCATACCCGAACGAACCACCGTCGAGACGGTTCTGCTCTGCTACCGGAGACCAAATGCGGCGAACGATCTTGGGTGTGCAGACGTAACCGCTGGACGCAGTGGAAACGTTTCGATGTTCAACAGCGAGAGCGCGAAGGGCACGATCACCCTGCGGCACACACTGACCGGCGGAACATATGCTGCCACACCATCAGGCGTGTCGGACACCGTGACCGTGAACTACGTCTACTGACCAGTGGTCACGTTTGCTACCGCGATTGCCGGCACAACGCGCTCGATGTCGATGGTGTGCGCTCACCGACGAGCTCGGCGCAGCACCACGCCCGGACTGCTTGCGCGAAGCCACCGCCACCACCTGGGTTGCGCCCGCACGTCTTGATCATTGACGAGGTCGCGCTGCCTCAACCAGTGGCCGATGGTGCCAGCGTGCTGGTCGGCGCCGTCGACCAGCCCTACCTCCCGCGCTTGCATGCAAGGCCATGGGCTTCACCGTGTGTCCTCGGCGCGGTACGTCTTGCGGTGGGCTCGGTGCCGTCGACGTTACGCCCGCTGCTTTCGCCGCAGTCCACTGAGGCCATCCTTCGGCGTGACACGCGCCATGGTCGACGACGCGTACCTACACAGCCCGGCTTCGCTGATCGTTCACGCCGCCGCCGCCTCAGGACGCACTCTTCTCCCGCAAGCGAGTTGCGCCGCTCTCGGTCGGCTCCATTGAGCACGCTCGAGGTCGGCGCGGCGACTCGGATCAGGCGGCGCTGGTTAGTTGCGGCTTCCGAGCGCTCGCTCTGCGTCCGCGAGGCTTCGCACGCGCTCAGGGCGATTGCCAGCCTCGTCGTGGTGCGTCGCATCGATCACCGCGTCGTCTCGGACGACGTGAATGCCGTTGGGCGTCATGGCGGACATGGGTTCATCCCCCTTTGTCACGATCGGCTCGGGTCCGATCACGATGAGTTCGACGCCCTTGCTCAGGATCTCCGAGGAGGGAACGAAATCGGCCTCGAACGTGACGCCGTTTGCGGTGCCGCCGAACGCTCGCACCGCAATCTCCTGACCGGGGCGCACATTGCCGCGGAACACTCTCGCGATGCGAACGACCACGGGCGTGTAGACGAGCTCGATGCCGTGGCTGGCAATGTATCGGGCTGGCAGGACGCCCACGACCTTGCCCTGAAAGGCCAGCGCCGAATCCTTGAATTTGTACTGTTGTTCTAGGGTCAAGTCGACGGCGTAACCGTTCCCTCGTACCACGCGAACGTCCGCGGGCTTGCCCGACGGTCCCTCGGCGCGCGTCGAAAGATCCTGGCGTTGCTCGCGGGCGAACCCGCCGGCGTCGGCCTCGCGCCAGAGCAGCACGGACGCGATGAGCAATGCGCCGGCGATCCCTGCGGACTGATATGGTCGCTTGTGCATGGTTCAGTACGCTCCCGTCTGGTAGGTCGTGTCGTCGATGTTTGGAAACCGAGCGCGAGGGCGAGTTACGCGACTTCTTCGCCGGTCAGGACCTCGGTCTTCTTACCGAAGCGCAGAATGGTGAGCTTCTTGTAGAAAAGGCACATGCCCGAACCGTCGAAGAACAAAACCTTCAAAGCCGTCTTGCGCTTGCCGAAGAAGACGAACAGCGCGCCGCTGCGAGCGACCAGGCCGAGCTGATCCTGCACGAGGCCTGCGAGCCGATCAAAACCAAACCTAAGGTCGATCGGAGCGAGCGCCACGTAGATCTCGACGCCGGCAGGGATCATGGCGCGCTCACAGCGCCGAGAGCTTCGAACACCGTGGCGAGCGTGGTACGGTCTACACCCGACCGTACCTCCACGAGCGCGCGCTTCGTCCGAACGATATTCGCTGCGCCCGGCGTGACAACTGCTTCACGCTGGTCCCGACGGACCACACGTGCAAGCGCAACAGCACGACCAGGTCGTTGCCGCACATCGCCATCCTTGCTCCGCAACTTGCTCGACCAGTACAGCAGATGCGACGCGCTGTACTCGCGCTCCTTGCAGAACTCCTTCGACGTCAACCCGCTCGCTCGCCACTCCGAGACCCGGACCGACCACTCAGCTGCTTTCGACATGCGCACAAGCCTGCGCGCTGGATCCCAACCCAGCGACACGGGTCCGTGAAGCGGATACCCCACTCTCGGGACTCACCTCGGCCCGAGCACCAGCCTCGCACCCAACACGACAGAGGGCCGTGCTGTGCCGCAGATGCGTGGTGGCTGGTGACGGAGTGCGGCCGCTCCTGTGGTCCGACGTTGACTCCGTCCCATGAGGGCCCGCAAGACGTGGGGTTTGCAGTCAGATCGAACCAGTCGAACACGCTCAATCTGATGCGAACGGCCGACCCAGGGCGACGACGCAGTTGAGCGCCATGAATAGCTGCCCCAGACGGCTGGCCATGTCGGTCTCCAGATCTGGTGCGTAGACTTTGTACCAATGCCACTGATAGCCGAGCTCGAAGTTGACGCCCAGATGAGCGGTCGCGAAGTAGGTCAGGCCGGCCAGTGCGCTGAGCGTCGGCCCTCGGCTTACTTTCCAGT
>JBEGTL010000606.1:0-5085 GCA_041179425.1 Pseudomonadota bacterium
TATCCATCGTTTTTACGTGGGCCGCTGGGGCACGGGGCTCATCTACCTGTGCACGCTGGGGCTCGTGGGCATCGGCGTGCTGTACGACTTCCTCACGTTCAACGAGCTGCTCAGCGAGACCAACGAGCGCTGGATCTCGGGAGACGCCGAGCTCGGCGTGAGCTGACGCGGCGCGGCGAGGTCCGCTTTTTGCTGAACGGTGCTCAATATGGCAGACGTAACGTCGGGAGATGGCTGGTACGCGCTCGTCGCAGACGACGACGACGACTTTCGCACGCTCGTCTGTGCCGCTCTTCGCAGGGCTGGTTTTCAGGTGTGCGAGGCACGCGACGGCGAAGAACTGGTGGAGCGCTACGCGGCCCTGCGCATCCTGACGTCGCAACATCTGGTGGTGGTGTCCGATATCGCGATGCCAGGTCGTGACGGCGTTGCTGCCACGGCCGCGCTGCGAAATGCCTCAGCCGAAGTGCCTATTCTCCTAGTGACGGGCGAGAGCAGCCCGGCGGTGCTGCGCGCCGCGCGCGCAGCCGGCGCCACGCATGTGCTGGCCAAGCCGTGTGACGGCCTGACCGTCGTCGAGGCCGTGCGCGTGATGTGTCGCTGAGCCAAGGTGCCGTCGTGGGCGATGCCAAGACAGTCGAACGGGCACTCGAAGACATTGCGGTCCTGCTCTCGTTTTCCGCACAAGGTCGCTTCAAGGCCCAGGCCTATGAGCGCGGCGCCGAGATCGTAGCGGCCCTCTCTTTCGAGCTGGGGCCCGTGCTCGAAGCAGGCCGGCTGACCGACATCGAAGGCATCGGCGCCAGCCTCTCCAAACAAATCGTGGAGCTGTGGAACCGCGGCACCTCGGAGCTGCTCGAGCGGCTGCGGGCGGAACATCCGCCGGGCGCCGCCGAGCTGGCCCGTGTCCCGGGTATGACCCCCAAGCGCATCCAGGCGCTCTCGTCCGCGCTCGGCGTGTCCTCGGTGGCCGAGCTCCGCGAAGCGTGCGACGCCCAGAAGGTGCGCGCGCTCCCCGGCTTCGGCGCCAAGACCGAGCAGCGCCTGCGCGACGCCATCGCCGACAAAGAGCGCGCAGACGCGAGCGAGCGCCGGGTCCTATTGTCCGCTGCCCTGCCGCTCCACCAGGCCATCGCAAACGCGCTCGGCGAGCTGCCTTTCGTGCGTTCAGTCGAGCTCGCCGGAGCGGCAAGGCGCGGCGAGGAGACGCTGGCGGAGCTCTCGTTGGTGGTGGTGCTCGACGCTGGGTCGAGGGACGACGCAGCGCTCGTCACGAGCCTCTGGGAGCGCCTGGCCCGCCTGCCCATGGTGGTGCGCACCGAGCCCGAGCAGCACTCGGCCCTGCTCGCCGACGGGATCCCGCTGCGACTCACCGTGGTCGACCAGGCGGGCGCGGCCCTCGCCTGGCTAGAAGCGACGGGACCCGAGGCGCACGTGCTTGCCGTGCACGAGCGAGCGCGCGAACGTGGCGTCGTCCTCACCTCGCTCGCGCGCCCGACGGCGGACGTCGACGACGGCCTCCCCGACGGGGCAGCGCCGCTTTCCGAGCCCGACGAGCACAGCGTGTATCGAGCGCTCGGGCTCCCCGTCATTCCGCCGGAGCTACGCCACCTCGAGCTTGCGCGCAGCGAGCAAGACGACTTTGCCGACTTGATCGCGGAGCGCGACATCCGCGGCGCAGTGCACTGTCACACCACGCACTCGGACGGCAAAAACAGCATCGAAGAGATGGCGCGCGCCGCCAAGGAGCGCGGGCTCGAGTACATCACCATCACCGACCACTCGCCGAGCGCCTTCTACGCGCACGGCGTGACACTCGATCGCCTGCAGCAGCAGTGGGACGAGATCCGCGCGGCCGAGCAGACCGTCGGCATCCGCATCTTGCGCGGCACCGAGTCCGACATCCTCGGCGACGGCAGCCTCGACTTCCCGCTCGAGGTCCTCAAAGACTTCGACGTCGTCATCGCCAGCATCCACTCGCGCCTGCGTATGTCGCGCGCCGACATGACGCAGCGGCTGGTGCGCGCGATGGAGCAGCCGGTCTTCAAGATCTGGGGCCACGCGCTGGGTCGGCTGTTGCTCTCGCGTGAGCCCATCGACTGCGACGTCGAAGCCGTGCTCGACGCGCTCGCGGCGTCGCGCGGCGCCATCGAGATCAACGGCGATCCGCACCGGCTCGACCTGCCTCCGCAGTGGATCGGCGCAGCACGCGCGCGCAACATCCCGTTCGTGCTGTCCGTCGATGCGCACTCCACGCGCGGCCTCGGCGTGCTGCCGTTCGCCGTCACCATGGCGCGCCGCGGAGGTCTGCGGCGTGGCGAGGTGCTCAACACCCTGTCGGCCTCGGACTTTGTCTCGCGCGTGCAGCCGAGCTGAACACAGCCCCCCGCGATGTGCGGCGCGGCGTCCCGACGCGGTGCGCCACCGGCGCTAAGCTTGCTCCGCTTCATGGCCGTCCCTCCCGTGCAACCATCCTCCGCCTCGCCCGCAGCACCGCCCCCGCCGTCGCTCGCTTCTGCGCCCGTAGCCCGCCCTCCCGCGCCGCTGTCGTCGCGCGCGGTGCAGCGGGGGCTGCTCGCGACCGTCGCTGCGTTTTTGATCTGGGGCCTCCTGCCGCTCTACCTTCGTCCGCTGCGCAGCGTGCCGCCGCTCGAGGTGATGTCGCACCGCATCTTGTGGTCGGCCGTCCTGCTGCTGGCCTGGCTCGGCTTTCGTGGCGGCTATCGCGACGTGGCGAGCGCCCTCGCCGATGGGCGCACCCGCTGGCGTCTGATGTTGTGCGCGCTGCTGATCAGCTGCAACTGGCTAGGCTTCGTGTGGGCGGTCAGCGTGGGACGCACCCTGGACGCCAGCCTCGGCTACTTCATCAATCCGCTGCTCAACGTGTTGCTCGGTGTGCTCGTGCTGTCCGAACGGCTGACGCGGCTGCGCTGGGCCGCGGTGAGCTTGGCAACCGCAGGCGTGCTGTGGCTCGCCCTCGCCGCGGGCGAGGTGCCGTGGATCGCCCTCATGCTCGCCAGCTCGTTTGCGACCTACGGGCTGATCCGCAAGATCATCCCTGTCGAGGCCGTGGTGGGGCTCGCCGCCGAGACGACGTTGCTCGCGCCGCTCGCGCTGGGCTACCTCGTGTTTGTCCAGCTGCACGGCGGCGGCACGTTTGGCTCGGGCCAGGGCTGGCTCACGCCCTGGCTGATGCTCGGGGGCCTCGTCACGGCCCTGCCGCTCGGACTGTTTGCCTACGGCGCGCGTCAGATCCCGTACGCGACGGTGGGTCTCATTCAGTTCCTCGGCCCCACGCTTCAGTTTGCGACCGGCCTGTTCGTCTTCGGCGAGCCGTTCAGCGGCACCCGTTCCTTCGGGTTTGCGCTGATCTGGACGGCCCTCGGCGTGTACGCCGCCGAGGGCGTGTACACCCGGCGGCTCTGACCCGAGCCACCCTTCAGTCGTCTTGGTTTGGGTCGAGATCCGGAAACAGCACCTCGGTGTAGCCGAACTTGCGGAAGTCGCGGATGCGCATGGGGTACAGCTTGCCGATCAGGTGATCGCACTCGTGCTGCACCACGCGGGCGTGAAAGCCATCGGCCTCGCGGTCGATGGGCAACCCGTCCGGGTCCACGCCGCGGTACCGGATCCGCGTGTAGCGCGGCACCACGCCGCGCATCCCCGGCACCGACAAACAGCCTTCCCAGCCGTCTTCTTCCATCGCCTCGAGCGGCTCGATGTGCGGATTGAGCAGGATGGTTCGCGGCACGGCCGGCGCCTCTGGATAGCGCTCGCTGTTCACGAAACCGAAGATCACGACGGCGAGGTCGACCCCGATCTGCGGCGCCGCCAGGCCCACGCCACTGGCAGCTTCCATGCTCTCGAACATGTCGGCGATCAACGCCTTCAACGCGGGCGTGCCGAAGCTCTCGACGGGTTTGGCGACACGCAACAAGCGGGGGTCACCCATCTTCAGGATCTCACGGACGGTCATCGCGGCTCTCCTCGCGAGCCGATGGCGAGCGACCAACATGCCCGACCCACGGCTCAGCTCCCTGTGTAGGCAGCAGAGCGGCCGGCAGCAACTTCATGCGCTGCCCGGCGCGCGGGAACGTGCAGACGCGCATCCCGGAGCGCGCCGGTGCGCCCCACACGTGCCGCGATCAGAGCAGGTGCAACGAGGCTGGCCTGGTCCCGGCGGTCGGGTGCGCCGATCGCCCAAGCTCGGCGCGCTCGGCGAGCCCGCGAAGCTCGGCCAGCGCCCCGGCGTCCACGAGCCCTGCCGTCCCGACCACGCTCTCGAGAGCGAGCAGCCAGCGTTGCGAGTAGCCCCAGCTCGCGTCGCCCGCGACTTGGTAGCCGCCTAGGTGCTGGAGCAACGCCTGCCGAAAGTCTTCCCACTCGAAGTGGCCGTCTCGGGAGAGCGCCAGCGCGACGCCGATCGCTCGCTGCTTCCAGTCATCGAGTTGCGACAGCGCTTCGTCGTCAGAGTCTTCGTTGTGCACGGGCCGGTCGAGCGATGCCAAAATGCGGCTCGCCACGAAGTGATGGTCTGTGGTCTGCACGATGCTCCCTTCGAGAGGTCCTTACTGCGTTCGACTGGGTCCTCGCGCCCCGCTCTCGTGCGCGAGCGAGCGAGACGTAGGCGCGGAAGATTGGGTGGGAAGCCAGCGCTCAGCGATTGGCCTCGCACTGCTCGGCAGAGCCCGCGCCGGGCTCGCTGACCGTCTCGATCACCAGCCGGTGATCGAAGCCGACCTCGTCGACGATGAGCACGATGCGACGCCCCTTGGCGGCGTCCATCACACGGCTCAACAGATGCACTCTCTCGTGCACTTTCTCGTGGCCCACGGCGAGATTCAAAGTCGACTTAGAGGTTGTACTGCCTGCCATGTCTCCTCCTTTGGGGGGATCGGAAAAACGTGGTCAAACGGCGTTGGGGAAACGTCCTCTAAGGACTCAGTCGAGTCTCTCACGCGCAGGTTTCATTTTCGTGGAGCTCGAGTTTCAAGGCTGTCAGATGTCAAAAAAACTGGCACCCACAACGAGGTGAAAGGTGCGTACGTGCTGTGTAGCAAAACACAATCGAGATTCCTATCCCTC
>JBEGTL010000607.1:0-5082 GCA_041179425.1 Pseudomonadota bacterium
GTGCGCGTTCGCGTTCACGAGTTGCACAGTCGCTGCGCGGACACGCGCACGCCCGCCCTTACAGCGGCGTCTTAAACCGTAAGGTCATGCGGTCGCTCTCCCCGATGGCAAGAAACTTCTCCTTGTCCACCTCTCCCCCACGAAACGACGGCGGCAGGCTCCACACGCCGTTGGCGTAGTCCTTGGTGTCCTTGGGGTTGGCGTTGATCTCGGACTTCTCTTCGAGCACGAAGCCCGCGGCGGTGGCCAGCGCGATCTCCGCTTCTTCGCTGACATAGCCGGTCTTGGCAGACTCCTCGGGCGAGCTGCCGGGCTTGGCGCGGTGCTCGACCACGCCGAACACGCCGCCGGGCTTGAGCGCCTTGAACGCAGCCTCGTGCACCTGCTTGGCGTAGCCACCGCTGACCCAGCCGTGCACGTTGCGGAACGTGAGCACCACGTCGGCCGCGCCGTCGGGTCCGAAGGCCAGCGCGGGAGGCGTCACCTCGATCACCTGCACCCGGTCGTACACCGTCGGCAACGAAGCGATGAAGTCCTTGTACGGCTGCAAGTACTTGCCCGTCGGCACCACCACGCTGAGCGTGCCCTGCTCGTGCAACAACGGCGCGAGCACCTCGGTGTACCAGCCGCCACCGGGCCACAGCTCGATCACGTTGAGGCCGGGCCGCACGCCAAAGAACGTGAGCGTCTCACGCGGGTGCCGGTACCCGTCGCGCTTCACGTTCTCGGGCTTGCGCGTGGGCGACGCGAGTGCCGCTGCCAGCGGGTCGTCGGTCGCCGCGGGCGCGACCCCGACGGGTGTCGCCACCGACTCGGCGGTGTTGGATGGTTGCGCTTGTTTGCTGCAGCCAACGGCGAGGATCAGGGCACTCGAGACCAGGATTGTTCGCATGGCTGGCTTGGTAGGCGCTGACGCTGCAGCGTCAAGCGAACAATCGAAACGTGGTGGCAAAGTGATTGTCGCGCAGCACCTCGACAACACGCAGCTCTCGCTGCCTCACCGTGCGTTGGCTACAACGCGACATGCGTTGGTTCGTCCGCTCCGACATCGACGGCTTCTTTGGCCTCGCGCTCGACAACTTGGTGCAGCTTCTGCTCATCGATGCGTTGTGCCGCTTCGTGCTCGGCTCGATCCAGGGCGCCTTTGCGCTCGAACAAGGGTTCGTGTTTTCGTCGGTGTTGTTGGCCGCGATCACGGTCGCCGTCATCGAGCGCAAGTTCGAGCGTGCCGCCGTGTGGAGCGCGGCCGCGGCGCTGCTCAGCGCGGTTGGACTCATGCACGCGTACTCGTACACCAGCGGCGACACACGTCTGGTGCTCGAGCCCGCGTGGCCCTTCGTCATCGGCTACGGCTCGATGGCCGTCATCTTTGGCGCGGCGCGCTGGCTGACCATACCGGACGACACCGGCGCACACGGATCCACCGCACCCTCGTCATTTGCCCCGCATGCGGGTGCGCGACGTTCCCGCCGTGCCGCGAGTCTGGGACAATCCGTGGGTCTGTCGACGGGGGAGTCGACGCGAAGATCAGGGGGATTCGTGCGCACTACGCGTTTGGTGCTCACGACGACGCTCGCGGGTGTCGTGGGCATGGGCTGTGGAGAGAGCGGGAGCGACGGCCTCGGTGCCGCGAGCAACGATGCGATAGGCGACCTGTCGTCGTCCGAGGTCGCCGCTGTCTGCAAGTCGGTGCAGGCCAAGATCGATCGACTCGCCAAGGCCTTCGTGTCGATCACGTGCACACAGATCGCACTGGTCGACGAGGACACCTGCGCGGCAGAGCGCAAGTCGTGTATCGCGAACCCGCCCGAAGAAGCGACGCTGGGCGCCGATGCCGACTTCGACTGCAGAGCAGAGTCGCAAGAGTCGATCACCAACGACTGTCCAAAGCTGACGGTCAACCAGCTGCAAGGCTGTCTCGAGGCAGTGGTCAAGAACTTCGAGACCACGGCCAGCGCGTACAGCTGCGGCGCGGACGACGGAGAGCTCGCGTCTCCGGACACACCCAAAGCGTGCAAGGACCTCGAAGAGGTGTGCCCCATGCTGGCGGACTTCAGCGGCAACACCTGAGCAGGCAGCAACCCACGCGGCTCTGAGGTAGAGTCGCACATGCCGATTGCAGACAACACCGCGCGCTGGATCGACGAGCAGGTCACCGGCTCCATCATCCCCACGCTCGTCGAATACATCCGCATCCCCAACAAGTCGCCGAGCTTCGACCCGGACTGGAAGAAGAACGGCCACATGGATCGCGCCGTTGCGCTGTGCGCCGACTGGGCGCGCGCGCACCTGCCCGAGGGCGGCAAGCTCGAGGTCGTGCAGCTGGGCAATCGCACACCGGTGATCTTCATCGAGATCCCAGGGACGGGCGCACGCGCGGGCGACACCGCGCTGCTCTACGGCCACCTCGACAAACAACCCGAGATGACCGGCTGGCGCGACGACCTCGGCCCATGGACCCCCGTGCTCGAGGGCGACAAGCTGTACGGCCGCGGCGGTGCCGACGACGGCTACGCCATCTTTGCCTCGCTCACGGCCATCGCCGCGCTGAAGCGAGACAACCTTCCCCACGCGCGCTGCGTCGTACTCATCGAGGCGTGCGAAGAGTCGGGCAGCTACGACCTGCCGGCGTACATCGATCACTTGGCGACCCGCATCGGTGAGCTTTCGCTGGTGGTCTGCCTCGACTCTGGCTGCGCCAACTACGATCAGCTGTGGTCCACCACGTCGCTACGCGGGACCATCATCGGCAACCTCGAGGTGTCGCTGCTCACCGAGGGCGTGCACTCCGGTGACGGCACGGGCGTCATCGCCGCGAGCGAGCGTGTGATCCGCATCTTGCTCGACCGCATCGAAGACGTGCAGACGGGCGAGCTCAAGCTCCCCGAGCTGAGCATCGACATCCCCGCGCAGCGGGTGGCGCAGGCCGAGCGCACGGCGCAGGTGATCGGCGACGAGGTGTTCAACAAGTTCCCGCTGCAGCCCGGCGTACAGCCAGTCAGCAAAGACCCGGTGCAGCTCATCCTCAACCGCACCTGGCGTCCGGGGCTCGCCATCACGGGCGCCGAGGGCTGGCCCGCGGTGCAGAGCGCGGGCAACGTGCTGCGCCCGAGCACCAAGCTCAAGCTCTCCATTCGTCTGCCTCCGCGCGTCGACGCGCAGCGTGCCTCCCAAGCGGTCAAGCGCGAGCTCGAGCGCGACCCTCCCTACGGTGCAACCGTCAGGTTCTCAGGCGAAGGAGGCAGCCCCGGCTGGGACGCACCGGCGCTCGCTTCGTGGCTCGAGCAGGCCCTCGGCATCGCGTCCGAGCGCCACTTCGGCAAGCCTGCCATGTACACGGGCGAAGGCGGCAGCATCCCGTTCATGCACATGCTCGGTCAGAAGTTCCCGGCCGCGCAGTTTCTGATCACGGGCATCCTCGGTCCGGGTTCCAACGCGCACGGCCCCAACGAGTTCGTGCACATCCCCACCGTCAAGCGCGTCACGCGCTGCGTCGCCGACGTATTGGCCGCCCACGCGCAACGCGCTTGAGCGCGAGCTCGCACCCACTGCGGCTCAGAAATGGCTCAACCCCTACGAGCGGCGCACGCTGGCACAGCTGCGCGTAGGAGGATGGGCCCGATGTCGCGAGTACACCTGAGTCTGTTGCTGCTCGCACTGGCGAGCGGCTGCACCCACGACGACGCCGATCCAGACGGCGACGCAGGTGTCGTGCCGCACCTCGATGGCGGCGTTCATCCGCCCGTCGAGCTACCCACCACGTGTGAAGGCGAGCGTGCGTTTCTCAGTGCGCATCGCTGGTGCGAAAAGAACGCGGACTGCGTCATCGTGGGTTCGTGCAGTGCGGGCTTTGGCTTTCGTGCAGTCGAGCGCGCGTTGCAGAAGGAGGCGCAGTCTCTCTCCGACCAGCTGAAGTGTGACCTCGCGATCGACGGTCCCACCTACAGCGCCGTCTGTGAGCGCGGCGTCTGTACGCCACGGCCCGACGGACGCGTGTGCGGCTCACCCTCGAGAGACGGCGGCACCTACGGATGTCCCCGAGGACAAGAACAGTACCTCGCGTCCTGCGACACGCCGAGGACGTGGGGCTTCGACATTCAGGGCTGTGAGACACACTGTGATGGCGCTGACGACACCAGCTGCGGCGCAGGCCGTGTTTGCACACAGGTCAAGGTGCTCCCGGTGGTCGCAAGCGGCTGTGAGCTGATCGACACCTGGCTTTGCCGCCCCGCGATCTGAAAAACGTTCCCGAGAGTAGCGAGGCAGGGAATGTCCGCGCGACGAGCCGCGTACGTAGGGAAGCCATGCTGCACGATCCGATCGCCGTCCTCGCCACTGCCCACACGTTGGGCGATCTGCTGGTGCAGCTCACCAAGCGGCATGCGGGATACGACCTCGTGGCGCACTGGAAGCAGGGCGAGTTTCACCATGATCTCGTGCTTCGCGCCCACGAGCAGGGCGCGCTGCCGGGCACGTTCTTGGTGGTGGCCACCAACTGCAATGGCGGGGTCAAAGAGGTGCTGTGCTTCTCGCACATCCCCGAGCGCTACGCGCTGTGGCACATGCGTTGTCCAGACAACCCCGAGTTCGACGGCGAGCTGTCACCGGTACTCGGCCAGGCGCGCACCGTGCACTGGTTCGACCCGTGCGAGCTCTTGGCCGACTGCACGCGCAGCGAGCTCAAGAGCACGCACCGTCGACGCCAGCGCGGCGGCGGCTACGAGCCGCTGCGGTGACCGCGAACGTCGCCTGACCACCAACCTCGGCGGACCGCGCACGTCGCTCGCGAAAGCGCACGGCACTACGCTACGCTTGGGCCGTGAGTCGCCCTCGTTCTCAGCTGGTTGCACTCTCGATAGGCGCAGCGCTGCTCTTGATCGCGTGCGGTCGCAGCCCCGCTGCAGAGAGCCGGGCGAGCGCACAGTCGAGCGCACCCCCTTCGGCTGCTCCGCCCACCAGCGGCGCACCCATCGTGCACGAGCTTCGTCCATTCGCGAGCGCTCGCAGCAAGGGCATGCTGCATCGGTTTCGTATCCCGCTCGCACAGGCTCGCCTGACGTTCGTCGACCTCCACTACAAGAC
>JBEGTL010000608.1:0-5069 GCA_041179425.1 Pseudomonadota bacterium
CTCGACCCGGTAGTGCTCGAGCAACGAGACCAGGCGCCGATCGACGTCTGCTTCGCGCAGCAGCCACGAGGTGGCAGCCCAGGGCCGCAGGTGCGTGACGATGTCCGAGCCGAGATGGATATCGGACAGCAGCAAGTAGTCGACGTGCTCGTCGTTCTTTGCTCGCAGTCGGGTCGGGTGGGAAGTGGTCACGGTCTCTTCTCGCACGGGGTGTATGCCGCTCGGACGGCACCGATGGATCGTACCGCGCAAGCCCCGCAAAAATGCCGCGCCGGGGCCGCCGTGACAAAATGATGACGCGATGGTCAGCAATTATTTTTGAGCTCGTGAGCCTTCCCACGAAGGGGAAGAGGGTGAATGTGCCCACCTTGACGTAGAGAGAGCAAGCGCGCGCCGCCGGCATCGGGTAGACGCCGGTTGGATGTCGGGGCCAGGTCCGCTGCGCTCGCGATTTTGCGTCGAATGGACGCTCGGGTTATTTCTCGCGCGGCCATCCAGCTTTCGTTCGGTCGAGTCGAAAAAAACTCGCTGACAAGGGGACAACGTGTCGAAACTCGCTTCTCTGATTGTGATCCTGGGCGGCTCGTTGCTGTTCGTTCAAGCGGCGTCCGCGCAGGGCGACCCAGGCTATTCGAGCGGTCCGCAGCCCGTGTACGCAGCGCCCGGCGGGGCAACGGTCGGCCCACGCAGCGCTGGCGGTGGCATCAGGGACAACGGCCCGCACGCGCGTCCCATGACGGCCTCCGCGCTGTTGTCGACGCCCTGGCGCTACGGCTTTGGCATCGGTGTCACGGGCGCCTTCGAGATCCCCATCGTGCACGACGGCTTCATCCCGTCTATCAACAACTCGTTCTCCATCGAGCCGTTCCTGACCATCGCATGGAACAACTACGGGCTGGGCTCTGCCGGCTGTGGCCTCGTTGGCTGTGACGACAATCCCCACGCCTGGGAGTACACGCCAGGCGTTGCTGGTCTCTGGTCCTTCTACTTCTCACCGCGCTTACGCGCGTACGCCGCTGTGCGCGCCGGCGTGACGGTGCTCGCAGTGAGGCACGACGCGGGATTCGAGCGCTTCGACAAGACGACTCCCTATTTTTTCGGCGAGCTTGCCCCCGGCATCGTTTGGAACGTCACCGATAACATCGCGCTGCGGGCCGACATCGGCTGGTGGTCGGGCTTGAAAGGCGGCGTCTCCTTCTTGCTCTGAGCTGTCGCGTGGGCATCCTTGCGCAGTAAGGTGCGGCTTAGGTCGCTCGCGCGCCCAGAGGCGCGCTTGGACACTGCGCTTCGTTCGCGAGGAGCTCATGAGCAACCCATCCGCTACACCCGTCACTCGCATCCTGCTCGTTCGCCACGGCGCAACGCAGCTCACGGCCGAAGACCGCTTCGCAGGGGACGTCGGCGTCGACCTCTCCGACGACGGCCGCCACCAAGCGCAACGCCTGGCCGAGCGGCTCCACGACGAAAAAATCAGCGCCGTCTACGCGAGCCCGCTCAGCCGCACGCTGGAGACCGCGCAGATCCTCGCCGCGCCGCACGGCTTGCCCATCGTGCAGCGGGCCGAGCTGCGCGAGATTCGCCACGGTCGCTGGGAAGGGCTGACCCGACGCGAGGTCGAGCAGCGCTTTTCCGAAGAGTACAGCGCGTGGGAGACCGACCCGTTCACCTTCGCGCCGGAGGGCGGCGAGTCGGGCCTGAGTGTGCTCGCTCGCTCGCTGCCCGTGCTGCGCGAGATCGTGGTGGCGCACGCCGAGCAGACGGTGCTGGTGGTCTCGCACAAGGCGACCATCCGCCTCTTGCTGTCGAGCTTGCTCGGCATCGACGCGCGCGGCTATCGGGACCGGCTCGACCAGTCGCCGGCCTGCCTCAACGTGCTCGACTTCAAGGGGCCGGTCCGCGCCCGCCTGATGCTGTTCAACGACATCTCGCACTACCGCGATCAGCCCCGCGTGACGCAGGCCAACCTGTCCAAGTGGTGGGACCCGGACAAACGTTGACCGCTTGCGTGAGGAGTCGCAGGGCCGGGTACGGATCTTGTTATGAGCCCCGATACCATGGCAATTCGGCTTTATTCGCAGGCATTGGCGCCACACTCGCAGCAAGAACGCCACGGACGGGCGCCCGCCATCAACGCAGCACGGGAGGGTCTGTCATGAGTCGGGACATCTCGTCTCGCATCAGCACGGGTACACGCGGCCTCGACGAGATCTTGTTTGGAGGCCTACCGAACAAGCGAAGCTGGGCATGGAGCTCGGCAGGCACCTCGACAACAAACGTATCGTCGTCAAACAGATCGACCCTGCCGAGCTCTCGCCTGGAGAGTTCAGCGCTACGGTGCGCAGCGCGGTCGAAGAGACCCACGCGCGCGTGGTGGTGATCGACAGCCTCAACGGTTTTCTGCAGGCCATGCCCGAAGAGCACTTCCTGACCCTCCAGCTCCACGAGCTGCTTACCTTTCTACGCCAGCGCGGCGTGCTGACCTTACTGTTGATGGCGCAACACGGCTTCGTCGGCCGCATGGAAGTGCCTGCGGACGTGAGCTACCTTGCCGACACCGTCATGCTCACTCGTTACTTCGAGGCCCACGGACGCGTCCGCAAGGCGTTGTCCATCGTCAAAAAGCGCTCGGGCATGCACGAAGACACCATCCGTGAGTTCGCAGTGACCGGCTCCGGACTGGTGGTGGGCGAGCCGCTGTCCAACTTCCATGGCGTGCTCACGGGCACGCCGCAGTACGAAGGTCGCGACTCCGGCGTGCTCATCGATGTGGGCGCAGCGCATCAGACTGAAGGCTCTCTGTGATCTCCACGACGCAGCTCGAAGAGCGTATCCTCGTGCTCGCTCCCACCGGGCGAGACGCGGCGCTCACGAGCACGTTGTTGTTGAAGGCAGGTCTGACTTGTTGCGTGTGCAGCAACCTTACGGAGCTGTGTCAGCGCTTCGAGGACGAGGGGGCCGCCGCGCTGCTGATCGCCGAAGAGGTGTTTGTCAACGGCGGACACACGCGGCTCGGCGAGCTGTTGTCCAAGCAGAGCTCTTGGTCGGACATCCCCGTGCTCGTCTTTACCGGCAAGGCCGCGGGTGGGGGCGCGCGCCCAAGCACGGCGCAGCTCTTGTCTTTCATCGGCAACGTCACCTTGCTCGATCGGCCGCTCAGGCCCGTCACGATGGTGAGTGCCGCGCGCACCGCCCTGCGCGCGCGCCGACGCCAGTACGACGCGCGGGCCGAGCTGTTCGCGCAGCAGCGCGCCGTGCGCGAGCGCGATCAGTTCTTGGCCATGCTCGGGCACGAGCTGCGCAATCCCCTCTCTGCCATCACCATGGCGCTCAACCTCGAGGGCGACAGTCGGCTCAGCAAGTATCGTGAGACCGTGCGCCGTCAGGTCGGGCACCTGACGCGCCTGGTCGACGACCTGCTCGACCTCTCGCGCGTCACCTCCGGCAAGATCGCGCTGCGGCGCGAGCAGGTCGAGCTGCGCGCGCTCATCAAGCGCTGCATCGGTGTGCTCGCGCCCAACCTCGCCAATGGCACCACGCTCCAGCAACGCAACGTGGACGGTCCAGCGGTCTGGGTGAACGCGGACCCGGTGCGCATCGAACAGGTGGTCAACAACCTGATCAACAACGCCATCAAGTACACCGCTGCCGGGGGCCACATCGACGTCTCGGTCGACGGCGAAGACGGATTGGCAGTTCTGCGCGTGCGCGACACGGGCGTGGGGCTCGCCCCCGAGATGATCGAACGTGTGTTCGACTTGTTCACGCAGGTCGAAGGGTCGCTCGACCGCTCCAAGGGCGGCATGGGCATTGGTCTGACGCTGGTGCGGAGTCTGATCAGTCTGCACGGCGGGACGGTGTCTGCCGAGAGCGCCGGACTCGGACAGGGCAGCGTGTTCACGGTGCGGCTCCCACTCGTCATCGGCGCCATCGACCCACGCGACGAGGCGGCCGAGCGCAGCAACGATGGGCAACGCAAGGACGACAGCGGGACCGTCTCCGTACCGCGCTTCGACGTGTTGGTCGTCGAGGACAACGAAGACAGCCGCGAGCTGCTGGCGACCATCTTGAAGAAGCGCGGTCACAAGGTCTACACCGCCGAGGACGGCCCGAGTGGGGTCGAGGCCGCGCTCTCTCGACGGCCGCGGGTGATGCTGGTCGACATCGGCCTGCCCGGTCTCGACGGCTACGGCGTGGCGCAGCAGGTACGTGCCAAGCTGGGCAAGAGCGTGCTGCTGGTGGCCATCAGTGGCTACGGGCAGCCCGAGGATCGCAAACGAGCCATCGAGGCGGGCTTCGACACGCACCTGACCAAACCTGTCGACATCGCAGCGATCGATCGGCTGCTCGCGCGCAGCAACATCAGTCTGGTCGGCTGAGCGCGCGTCACTGCAGACGCTTGGGCAAGGTCTGCTTGAGCGGCGTGCCTTCGACGATGGTGGTGCCCAGGTCTTCGAGGTCGTTGCCAAGCTCGCTGTCGTCGGTTGCCATGCGCACCATGAAGCCGGCGCGGGCCGCCTCGGTGAACAGGGTCGCGAGCTGGGCGATCAGCGTGGGGTTTCTGATCTTTCGGAGCTGGGTCTCGGCGAGTGAAGCGTGCTGCGCGAATGCGAGCTGGTCCTTGGCGTACAGCGCCACGTACGCACGATCGCGGTGCAGGACGCCGGCTGCGAACGGGTTGTCGTGGGCGACCGCGGCCAGGCAATGTTCGAGGCGCTGGGCTGCCTCACGGTGTTTTCCGAGCTGCGCCTCCGCTAGCGCGAGGGCTTGGAGCAGCGGCCGGAGCGCGCGGCCCGCGGGGGAGAGGCCTGGCTCGGCGGTGGCCAGCGCTCGCAAACACACGGCGCGCGCCTTTTCGGGATCGCCGCGTTGACACAGCGCCGCGGCGTAGAGCGCGCAGTCGAGCTTGTAGGTGACGATGAGCGCGGGGCCCTCGGGGGCGTCGAGGATACGTTCGTAGGTAGCGAGCGCGAACTCGTGCTGGCCGCGCAGGACCTCGAGGTGCGCTTGCGCAAGCTGGTGCTGCAGACCGAGCGGCTCGGACACGAAGCGCGCGCGCTCGAGGTCGACCA